>NZ_CP032684.1:3770000-4041163 GCF_003627795.1 Rhizobium sp. CCGE531
GGAAGCCCTTCGGCACCTTGACGTAGAGATAGCCGGACATGAGCACGCAGGCGATGATGACAAGCACGGAAAGCACCCGATGGTGCAGCACGGCTTTCAGCGTGCGGCCGTAAAATCCGATAATCGCGCCCAATGTGCCCTCGACGAGGCGGCCGAACGGGCCGGGCCGCGCGCCGATGTCATGTGGACGCAGGCGATGGCCGCAGATCATCGGCGTCAGCGTCAGCGACACCAGGGTCGAAACGACGATCGTAAAGCCGAGCGTCAGCGAAAAGGTCTGAAAGAAGCGGCCGACGATGCCGCCCATGAAGAACAGCGGGATGAAAGCGGCAAGCAGCGACAGGCTGATCGAGATGACCGTGAAGCCGATCTGCTTCGCGCCTTCGAGCGCTGCCCGCATGGGCTTCATGCCGGTTTCCAGGTTGGCGTAGACGTTCTCGATCATGACGATGGCGTCATCGACGACGAAGCCGACGGAGACGGCGAGCGCCATGAGGGAGAGATTGTCGATCGACAGCCCGAAGAGCCACATCGCGGCAAAGGTTCCGGCAAGCGACAGAGGCACGGTGACGCCGGCGGCAAAGGTCGGCGTGGCGCGCCGCAGGAAGACGAAGACCACGCCCATGACCAAGCAGATGGTGGCAAGCAGCGTCCATTGCATGTCGTTGACGCTGGCATGGATCGTCGTGGTGCGGTCGGAAAGGATGGAAATCTTTACCCCGGTGGGAATGAGCCGCTGCAGCTCGGGGATCAGCTGCTTGACGCCCTCGACGGTGGCGATGACATTCGCATCCGCCTGCTTGGTGATATTGAGCAGCACGGCCGGCTTGCCGTCATACCAGGCATCGGAGCGGCTGTTGCGCACGCCCGGCTCGACGGTGGCGATATCGGAGAGACGAACGGCCGTGCCATCGCGGCTTTGCACGATGATCCTTCCATAGGCCTCCGGCGTGCGCAGCTGGCTGTTCATGCCAACGGAGAACGCGCCGGCCGCCCCGTCGATGGAGCCGAAGGGACCGAGCACATTGGCATTGACGATCGCCGTGCGGATGGTGTCGAGCGACAGGCCCATGGCCGCGAGCCGATCGGGATCGAGCCTGACGCGCACGGCCGGCTGGTCGGCGCCGCTGACGGTGACGCCGCCGACGCCATCCACCTGCGCGATCCGCTGCACGACCACCGTGTCGGCCGCATCATAGATGGCGCTTGCGGGGACATTGTCCGACGTCAGCGCCAGGATCAGGACGGGCGCTGCCGCCGGATTGATCTTGCGGAAGGACGGCAAGGTCGGCAGATCGCCCGGCAAATCGGTCGCCGCCGCATTCAGCGCTGCCTGCACATCCTGAGCGGCGCCATCGACGCTGCGCGAAAGGTCGAATTGCGCGATGATGGTGCTCGATCCGAGCGAGCTGACCGAGGACAGTTGCGTGATGCCGGCAATCGTGCCGAGATGTCGTTCGAGAGGGGCTGCAACGCTCGCCGCCATGCTGGCGGGATCGGCGCCGGGACGGCTGGCTGAGACGACGATGGTCGGCAGATCCACGGTCGGCAGGCTTGCCACCGGCAGGAAACGATAGGCGACGATGCCGAGGATCATCAGCCCGATCGCCAGAAGCGTCGTCCCGACCGGGCGTTTGATGAACGGCTCGGAGATGTTCATGTCTCGCCACCCGCCAGATCGTTCATTTCAGCGCTCGGCGTGCCGCTGGTGCGGCCGACGATGCGGGCGCGCAGACGCTCGAAAGCCAGGTAGATCACCGGCGTCGTATAGAGCGTCAGGAGCTGCGAAAGCACGAGACCGCCGATGATGGTGATCCCAAGCGGAATGCGCAGCTCGGCGCCCGTGCCCTGCGCCAGCGCCAGCGGCAAGGCCCCGAAGAGCGCCGCGAGCGTCGTCATCATGATCGGCCGGAAACGCAGGATCGAGGCCTTGAGGATCGCCTCGCGCGGCTCGAGGCCTTCCTTGCGCTCCGCTTCCAGCGCGAAGTCGATCATCATGATCGCATTCTTCTTCACAATGCCCATCAAGAGCACTATGCCGATTAGGGCGATGATCGACAGATCCTGCCCGAACAGCATCAACGCCAGCAGCGCGCCGACGCCGGCGGAAGGCAGCGTCGAAAGGATCGTCACGGGATGGACTGCGCTCTCGTAGAGCAGGCCGAGCACGATGTAGATCGTCACGACCGCGGCAAGGATCAGCCAGGGCTCGCCCGCAAGCGACGAGGCGAACTCCTCGGCATCGCCGGAATATTTGCGCTGGATGGTGTCGGGCATGCCGATGTCCAGCTCCGCCGCCTTGATCTCGGTCACGGCCTCGCTCAGCGACGCGCCCTTGGCGAGGTCGAAGCTGAGCGTGACGGCCGGAAACTGCTCGTCATGGCTGATGACCAGCGGCGCGGTCGTGAAACTCGCCGTCGTGAAGGCGTTGAGCGGCACTTGCGTATCGCTGGCGCCGGCGACATAGAGCTTGTCGAGCGACTTCGGATCCGACTGGTATTGCGGTGCCGCTTCCAGGATGACGCGGTACTGGTTGGCCTGGCCGTAGATCGTCGCGATCTGGCGCTGGCCGAAGGCGTCGTTCAGCGTATCGCCGATAGCCTGCATCGAGACACCGAGCCGCGAGGCGATCTCGCGGTCGACATCGACGAAGATGCGGCCGCCGCCCATTTCGACTTCGGAGGCGACATCCATCAGCTTCGGGCTTTGTTGCAGCCGTTGCGCCAGCTTTGCGGCCCAATCGACCACGGTCGCCGTATCCGTTCCCGTCAATGTATATTGATAGGGCGCGCGGCTTGCCCGGGTGCTGATCGAGATGTCGCGCACGCTCTGGAAGGTCACGTGGATGCCCGGCATGCCGGTGACCTCATCGCGCATCCGATCGATGATCTGATCGGCGGAAGCGTTGCGCTGGTTTCTCGGTTTCAGCACGAGGCTGAGATTGCCGGTGTTCAGCGTCAGATTGCTGGCGCTGGTGCCGATGACAGAGACGACGCCGCTGACATCCGGATCTTTGCGCAGCCGGTCGGCGACATCAGCCTGTATCTTCTTCATCGTTTCGAAGGAAGTGGTCGGCTCGGCCTCGATGACGGCGGTGATCAGGCCGGTATCCTGAGCCGGCAGGAAACCTTTGGGGATGACGACATAGAGCGCGGTCGTCGCGGCCAGCGTGACGATGGTGATCACGAGCATCAGCGCGCTGCGATCCACCGCCCAGACGAGGCTGCGGCGATAGCCTTCGATCAGCCACTCGGTGAAGCGATCGGCACCGGCCAGGAAGCCGCCTTGCCGCTCCCGAGGCTTGCGCAGGATGCGCGCGCACATCATCGGCGTCAGCGTCAACGAAACCACGGCCGACACGACCACGGCGATGGTCAGCGTCAACGCGAATTCGCGGAACATGCGCCCCACGATCCCGGTCATGAACAGCAGCGGAATGAACACCGCAACCAGCGAGACGGTGAGCGAAATGATAGTGAAGCCGATCTCGCCGGCACCCTTCAGCGCCGCCTGCATCGGGTTCTCGCCCTCTTCGATATGGCGGGCGATGTTCTCGATCATCACGATGGCGTCGTCGACGACGAAGCCGGTGCCGATGGTCAGCGCCATCAGCGAGAGATTGTCGAGGCTGAAGCCGGCGAACCACATGACGCCGAAGGTCGCGATCAGCGACAGCGGCAGCGCGACGCCGGCAATGAAGGTCGCCGTCATCGTTCGCAGGAACAGCAGAACCACGAGAATGACGAGGCCGATGCTGATGACCAGCGTCCATTGCACGTCATGGATCGAAGCCCGGATGGTCTCGGTGCGGTCATTGACGATATCGAGCGAAACGCCGGCCGGCATGGCCTGCTTCAGCTTCGGGATCTGCTTCAGCACGTCCTCGACCGTCTGGATGACGTTGGCGCCCGGCTGGCGCATGATGTCGATAATGACGGCGGGCTGTCCCTGATACCAGGCGCCGACGCGATTGTTCTCCAGCCCCTCGACAACGGTTGCCACGTCCTTCAACTGCACCGGCGCACTGTTGCGATAGGCGACGATGACGGACTTATAGACGTTGGGATCGACGATCTGGTCGTTGGCGGCAAGCGTGAAGCTCTGCTGCGTGCCGTCGAGCGCCCCCTTGGCGCCGGCGACGCTGGCATTGGTAATCGCGGTGCGGATATCCTCGAGCGCAAGGCCATAGGAGGCGAGACGCGGCAGATCCACCTGGATGCGGATGGCGGGCTTGACGCCGCCCTGGATGTTGACGTCGCCGACGCCGGATACTTCGCTCAAGCGCTGCGCCATCATCGTATCGGCGAAATCGCTGAGTTCGCGGATCGAATAGCTGTTGGAGCGCAACGCCAGCGTCACGATCGGCGTATCGGCCGGGTTCACCTTCGAATAGGTCGGCGGATAGGGGAGCGTGCGCGGCAACGTCGAGCCGGCGGCATTGATCGCCGCCTGCACGTCCTGCGCGGCGCCATCGATATCGCGGCCGAGATCGAACTGCAGCGTGATCTGGCTGATGCCGAAGGCGCTCGACGACGTCATGGAGGCGAGCGACGGAATCTGGCCGAGCGGCCGCTCCAACGGCGCCGTCACCAGCGCGGCCATCGTATCGGGATCGGCTCCCGGAAGCTGCGTCGTTACCTGGATCGTCGGAAAATCCACCTGCGGCAACGGCGCGACCGGCAGGAAGAGAAAGCCGAGAATGCCGCCCAGCAGAACCGCCACCCCGAGAAGCGAGGTGGCGATGGGCCGGCCGATGAAGAGTGACGAAACGTTCATTGTTGCTGCGTCGGCGCGGCGGAGGAATTGTTGGATGCAGAGCCGCCGCCCGTATCCGCACCCTGCCCGGCACCGGCGGCAGGCTGACCATCCTGGCCGCGATGACCGCTATGACCCCCGGCACCACCCTGGCCGCCTTGACCACCTTGGCCGTTGTGCCGACGATGCGGCCGCTCGCCGCCATCGGCATTGTCCTGGCTCTTCTGCGGATCGTTCTCCGCAACCGGCTGCCCGCCACTGCCCGCTGACGGGACGTCCGGCGCAGCCTGGTCCGGATTGGTCGAAATCTGCACCTTCGATCCGTCCTGCAGCCGTGCGAAGCCCGTGGTCACCACCTTGTCGCCCGGGGATACGCCATCGGCGATGACGGCGAGTGTATCGTCCTGCTGACGCACCTTGACCGGCTTCATGGCAACGGTCTGGCCCTGGCTGACGCTATAGACGAATGTGCCGTTCGGCCCGCGCTGCACCGCCCCGCTCGGAATGACGGTGACGCCCTTCAGCGTCTCCACCAGCAGGCGGGCATTGACGAAGGCGCCCGGCCACAGCGCCAGCTTGTCGTTCGGGAAATTCGCCTTCAGCTTGACCGTACCCGTGGTCGGGTCGACCTGGTTGTCGACCACCGCCAGCGTGCCGTTGTCGACCACCGTCTGGCCATCGCTTCCCATCGCCTGGACGGTGAGCGTTCCGGCCGCGCTTGCCGCATTGATGCGGGCAAGCTGCTGCTGCGGAATGGAAAACAGCACAGAGATCGGCCTGATCTGCGACAGCGTCACGATGCCGGTCGTATCCGAGGAACCGACGAGGTTGCCGATGTCGACGTTGCGGATGCCGGTGCGCCCGTCGATGGGCGCCTTGACCGTCGTATAGTCGAGGGTCGCCTGCGCGCTTTCGATGGCCGCCACATCCACCTGGACCTGCGCCGTATATTGCGCCACCAGCGAGATCTGGGTATCGACCTGCTGCTGCGTGCCCGAAGCGCTCTTCACCATGAGCTGAAAGCGGGCGAGGTCACGCTGAGCGCCGGCAAGCAGGGCTTCGTCCTGCGCCTTCTTGGCAACCGCCTGATCACGCTGTGCCTTGTAGACCCCATCGTCGATGCGGGCGATGACATCGCCCCTCTTGATATCCTGGCCTTCCACGAAGTCGATTTCAACGATCTTGCCGCTGACCTGCGCCCGCACCGTTACCGTGTTCAGGGCTTTCACCGAACCCACGCCATCGATATAGACGGGCACATCGGCTGTCTTTGCGTCGGCGGCCAGTACCGGAACGGGGCCGCTGAACTGCGAAAGGCTACGCCGTCCTCCGCCACCGCCTTGACCTCGTCCGCCGCCACGGCGTTCACCTTGCGCCTGCTCGGCAGGCGCTGCGGCATTCTGATAGCCGAGCAGCTTCTCCGCCGGACCAAGCCAGCGATCACGGGTCGCATAAGCCCCGTATCCAACCGCGCCGATGACCGCCAACCACACTACGACCCGAAATGTCCGAGCCATCAACACACCTTCCTTCAAAGCCTTCGGTGATCCGCGACCGCCGATATCGATTGCGCGACTTTAGCTTGCATCGCGCCGCTTAGGAATTTGGTATGGCCATTAAATTTTGTCCATTTTAGCGCGACTTAGCGTAACAAACTGTTACATTGGACAAAAACTAGGGTTGTAGTTGCAAAGATGGGATATGTACGCGTGCTGGCCGATCTAGCAGGTCAAAGTACGCCCCAGCCGCGGTAACGCCCGCGACCTGTCATCTCCCGCAGGCCGAGTTCGGCCACCAGATTGAGCGCGCCTCTCGAGGTAACGCCGACATGGCGGGCGATCATCTTTGCCGAAACGATTGGCCGCGACAGCACGATATCGATGACCTCGGGCAGGCTGCTGTTCGAACGCCGATCCTTGAGCCTCAGCTCCATCTGCAGCTTGGCAAGCGACAGCCGATCGAGCTCCTTCAGACCCGAATCCGCCGAAAGCGCCATGGCTTCCAGGAAGGCCGTCAGGCGCGTGATGCGGTCCGACGAGCGCCGCCGGTCATGCCGGACCGCTTTCAAGCCGACATTCAGACAGAAGAGATGCGAGGTGATCTTGCCGCGGCTGCGCAGATAGGCGCTCACAAGCAAGCCGCCGAGCCAGTGCTGCCGCCGCAGCGGTTCGATCCGCTCCCAGGCATCGAAAAGCACGGCGGCGCCGAGAACCGGCGGCAGCTGATCCGCATCGCGAATGGCGGCGCGCCAGCGCTCCAATCGCTCGTCCTCATCCCAATCCTCGTCGCGAACGAGTGCAAGCGGATCATGGACATCGACGGTTGCCTGCCGGACTTCCGGGGCGGCGCCATTCAGGATCTTGTCGGATCGGGCGAGGATGGCGTCGATTTCAGCGAAATCGACACCAAAATCGCCTTCCTCATCCTCCTGCGCTTCGGGTTCCAATGTTCCGGCAGGTGTGGGGCGTGGCAGGATCGCTTCTTCCGCCTCCCCCACATCGCCGCGCAGGACCGCAAGGCCGGCGGCCTCCAGCCCCCAGGAAGGTCCGGCGGTCCAAAGGCGCCGCCTGGTCCGCAGCACGGCATGAGCGATGGTCAGCTCATGAGTCGGTGTGCGCGTATCCATGCGCGCATCATGCAGGACCAGATCCTCCACATGCACCAGCTCGCCGCCGACCCAAAGGGCGCCTGCCGCATCGAAGAAATGCCCGCGCTCGCGAAAACCTTCCGCCACGGCATGCCGCAGAACCCGCTCGTCGAGACGCGCCAGCATGTCCTCCGCCTTGATGATGGCGGGCAGAAGCGTCGGTATCGGGAGTGTGGTCAGATCATATCGCATTGGAATCGCTTCATTGAATCAGCCTTACGGAACTTAGCATCGCCCTACGCGATGCGATAGGAAAGGAGCTCTGTGAACTGTGGACGACAATCACTATTTTTCATCTTGACCTTCCAGCAACGGGAAGGTTCATAAACCTATCCAACACCCGATTCCGGGCAATGGAGTTTAATATGGCATTGCACGACGAACATGATCACAGCCATCACGGCCACGATCATCACCATCACGACGGCCAGCCACAGGAGACGGTGACGCGCGATCCCGTCTGCGGCATGACCGTCGATCCCGCCGGCAAGCCGTCGCTGCACCATCAGGGCCGCACGTTCCATTTCTGCTGCAATGGCTGCCGCGCGAAATTCGAGGCGGCGCCTGAGAATTATCTCACCGCTAAGGACCCGACCTGCGGCATGACGGTCGACCGCGCCACCGCGCGTCATTTCCTGAAGCACGAGGGCGAGAAATTCTATTTCTGCTCGGCCGGCTGCAAAGCGAAGTTCGAGGCGGATCCATCGGCCTACCTCAGCGGCAACAAGCCCACGCCGAAACCGGTGCCGAAGGGCACGCTCTATACCTGCCCGATGCACCCCGAAGTCGTCAGCGACCATCCCGGCGATTGCCCGAAATGTGGCATGGCGCTGGAGCCGATGGGCGTGCCCGCCGCCGATGAAGGCCCGAATCCCGAGCTGGTCGATTTCACGCGCCGGCTCTGGATTAGCGCCGTCCTGTCGCTGCCGCTGCTCATCATCAGCATGGGTCCGATGATCGGCCTGCCCATCCGCGACTGGATCGGCGAACCCACAGCCACATGGGTCGAACTCGTCCTGGCAACGCCGGTCGTGCTTTGGGCGGCCCTGCCCTTCTTCCGCCGCGCCTGGAACTCGCTCGTCAATCGCAGCCCGAATATGTGGACGCTGATCGGTCTCGGCGTCGGCACCGCCTATCTCTACAGCGTCGTCGCCACGCTGGCGCCCGGCCTGTTCCCCATGATGTCTAGTGGACACGGCGAGGCCATACCCGTTTATTTCGAGGCGGCCTCCGTCATCGTCGCCCTGGTCTTTGTCGGCCAGGTGCTGGAACTAAAGGCGCGCGAGCGCACCGGCTCGGCCATCCGCGCTTTGCTCGATCTCGCGCCGAAAACGGCACGGCGTATCGACGCCAACGGCAGCGAGACCGATGTGCCCATCGACGACATCCAGGCCGGCGACCGGCTGCGCGTCCGCCCCGGCGAGCGTGTCCCCGTGGACGGCTCCGTCATCGAAGGGCAATCCACCATCGATGAATCGATGATCACGGGCGAACCCCTGCCGGTCGAAAAGGCCAGGGGCGACGCCTTGACCGGCGGCACGATCAACAGGAACGGCACGCTCGTCATGCAGGCCGAGAAGGTCGGCGCCGAGACGACGCTGTCGCGCATCGTCGAGCTCGTTGCCAAGGCGCAGCGCTCTCGCGCGCCGATCCAGACGATGGTCGACCGCGTCTCCGCCATCTTCGTGCCAGCCGTCGTCGCGGCGGCCGTCATCGCCTTTGCCGTCTGGGCCTTTGTTGGGCCAGAGCCGCGCCTTGCCCATGCGCTGCTGGCCGCCGTCGCGGTGCTGATCATCGCCTGCCCCTGCGCGCTCGGCCTGGCAACGCCCATGTCCATCATGATCGCCACCGGTCGCGGCGCCCAGGAAGGCGTGCTGGTGCGCGATGCCGAAGCGCTGGAACGCTTCGCGAAGGTCGACACGCTGATCGTCGACAAGACCGGTACGCTGACCGAGGGCAAGCCCAATCTCACCGACATTGTTACGGCCACGGGCACCGACGAGGTACGCCTGCTCTCGCTCGCCGCCAGCCTGGAACGCGGCTCCGAGCATCCGCTGGCGGAAGCCATCGTTGCCGGCGCCGAAGAGCGCGGAGCGCGGTTCATCGAGATCTCCGGCTTTTCGGCGATAACAGGCAAGGGCGTCGAAGGCCGCGCCGGCGAAACCGCGATCGCTCTCGGCAATGCCGCGATGATGGCCGACCTTGGCGTCGCGACCGACGCTCTGAAGGCCGAGACCGAGCGCCTGCGCGGCGAAGGCAAGACCGTGATGTTCGTCGCCATCGACAGGAAGCTCGCCGGCCTCGTCGCCGTTGCCGACCGGATCAAGCCGACCACGGCCGCCGCCATCAAGGCGCTGCATGACAGCGGCCTGAAGATCGTCATGGCGACCGGCGACAACGGCAAGACCGCCGCTGCCGTCGCGAAGCAGCTTGGGATCGACGAGGTGCGCGCCGACATGCTGCCGGAAGGCAAGAAGGCGCTGATCGACGAGCTGCGGGCCAAGGGCCGCATCGTTGCCATGGCCGGCGACGGTGTCAACGATGCGCCGGCGCTCGCCTCTGCCGATGTCGGCGTCGCCATGGGCACCGGCGCCGATGTCGCGATGGAAAGTGCTGGCATTACGCTGGTAAAGGGCGATCTCAACGGCATCGTGCGGGCGCGCCACCTGTCGGAAGCAACCATCCGCAACATCAAGCAGAACCTCGCCTTCGCCTTCGGCTACAATGCGCTCGGCGTCCCACTGGCGGCCGGCGTCCTCTATCCGGTCTTCGGCCTGCTTCTGTCGCCGATGATCGCGGCGGCGGCCATGAGCCTGTCCTCGGTCTCGGTCATCGGCAACGCACTCCGGCTGCGGCTGGCGAAATAGAGCAATTCCAGGAAAAGTGCGAAGCGGTTTTCCGTCCGGAATTGCGCAAAAACAAACAGACGGTTCAGCGATTCCATGAAACGCTGAACCGCTCGGGAGATCTCAGATGAACATCGGCGAAGCATCCGGCCGTTCCGGCCTACCGGCCAAAACCATACGCTACTACGAAGACATCGGGCTAATCCGCCCCGATCGCGGCGGCAACGGCTATCGCGATTATGGCGCCGACGACGTGCACAAGCTGCGCTTCCTGCACCGCTCGCGCAGCCTCGGCTTCTCGGTGGAGGAGTGCCGGCAGCTTCTGGCGCTCTACGAGGACAAGAGCCGCGCCAGCGCCGACGTCAAGGACATCGCCGCCACGAAACTCACGGAGATCGACCGCAAGATCCGCGAGCTTACGGAACTGCGCCGTACGCTGGAACATCTCGTTCACTCCTGCCACGGCAATGAACGGCCGGACTGTCCGATCCTGGAGGAGTTGTCTGAGGGGTGAGGTTGCTGAGCCACCCGCCCTCGCTCTTCGAGGCTGCGGCTTCAGCCTCCGCACCTCAGAGTGAGGGCTGATCTTCTCGCCAGCCGCCCTTGCCGAAAGAGAATAAGCCGCAGCAGCTCTAATGCTTTCCGCTGCACTCTCTCCGCCTCATCCTTGTACGTTGGCGATAGTGTAAGATGGGTGGCGTGACGGAGGTGCGTGTCATCCTTGGGTCTTGAACCCGTACCTCAGCAAGCGTCTCTGTCGCATCCTTTCTGCTCGAACGGTTGGCTGGGCTTCGAGCCCGCGTTGCAAGGAGGAGCACCCATGAATGCCTCACAGGATGTTATGGTCGGGATAGACGTCTCCAAGGCTTATCTTGACGTCGCGCTCGACGGCGCCACATCGGTGGCGCGATGGAACAATGATGCGGCAGGTTGCGATGGGCTTGCAGCCGCGGTCGCGGGAGCTAGTCTGGTCGTCGTCGAAGCAACCGGCGGCTACGAGATGCGCATGGTGCGCACATTGATGGCGGCCGGTATTGCGGTTGCCGTCGTCAATCCCCGCCAGGTCCGCGATTTTGCCAGAGCCAGTGGCCGATTGGCCAAGACCGATCAGGTCGATGCCCGGGTCATCCTGCACTTCGCCAAGGCGATGCGGCCGGCACAGATCCCCCATATCGACGACGGCCGCATCGCCTTGGCCGCGCTGGTGGCCCGCCGTCGGCAACTCATCGACATGGCCGTTGCCGAGAAGAACCGCCTCGAACATGCATCTGCGGATATCGCCGCCCTCATTCACGAGCTGCTTGCCTCCTTCAAGGCGCAGCTTACCCGCATCGACACGGCCATCACCCTGGCCATCGAGACCGAACCCGATATGGTCGAACGGCGCGATCTTTTGCTTTCCGTGCCCGGCATCGGCGAGATCACCGCCGCCATTCTCATCGCCGAACTCCCTGAACTCGGCAGCATCGATGACAAGAAACTTGCCGCCCTGATCGGCGTTGCACCAATGGCCCACGACAGCGGCGCCATGCGCGGCCAGCGCCATATCGCAGGTGGACGGTCCGCCGTGCGCTGCGCCCTCTACATGGCGACCTTGTCAGCCCTCCGCTGTTCGCCAACCATCAAGGCCTTCTACGCAAGGCTGCGCGATGCCGGCAAACCGCCAAAGGTCGCCATCGTCGCCGCTATGCGAAAACTCGCAACCATCCTCAACACAATCGTCCGAAGACGGACACCCTGGATCAACCAACACGGTTGCTGAGGTGCCCGGGCGATGAAGCGTTAGCGGAAGCGACTGGGCCTCGAAGGACGAGGCGGCCACCGCCTCTATCCTTGGCTCACTCTCTCGATAGCAATCGCCGTCGCCTCGCCGCCGCCGATGCAGAGTGCGGCGACTCCCCGTTTCGCGCCCTGACGCTCCAAGGCATGCAGCAGCGTCACGATCAACCGTGCCCCGGTGGCGCCGATCGGATGGCCAAGCGCGCAGGCGCCGCCATTGACGTTGAGGCGATTACGCGCAATGCCGAGCTCCTTTGCGGCCGCCATGGCGACGACGGCGAAGGCCTCGTTGATCTCAAAGAGATCGACATCGCCGATCTTCCAGCCCGTCTTGTCGAGCACCTTGCGGATCGCCGGGATCGGCGCGGTGGTGTACCAGGCTGGCTCCTGCGAATGCGTGGCATGCGCCTTGATCTCGGCGAGGATCGGCAATCCCTCGCGCTCGGCAACCGAGCGGCGCGTCAGGATCAATGCGGCCGCGCCATCGGCATTGGCCGAGGCACTGGCGGCCGTGATCGTACCGTCCTTGCGGAAGGCCGGCTTGAGCGTCGGGATTTTCTCCGGCGAGACCTTCTGCGGATGCTCATCCTTGGAGACCGTGACCGGGCCGCCCTTGCCCATCACCGAAACCGGGGTGATCTCAGCCTCGAAAGCACCCGTCTCGAGCGCGTTGCGGGCGCGCGACAGGGTCTCCACGGCATAGGCATCCTGATCGTCGCGGCTGAACTGATAGGCCTCGACCGCCATCTCGCCGAAATCGCCCATGGAGCGGCCCTTCTCATAGGCATCCTCGAGCCCGTCGAGCATCATATGGTCGAAGATGCGGTCATGGCCCATGCGATAACCGCCTCGCGCCTTGGCCAGCAGATAGGGCGCATTCGACATGGATTCCATGCCGCCGGCAACCGCGATGGTGGCCGAACCGGCGAGAAGCAGGTCATGCGCCAGCATGGTCGCCTTCATGCCCGAACCGCAGACCTTGTTGATCGTGGTGGCGCCGACGGCATCCGGAAGGCCGGCTCCACGTGCCGCCTGCCGGGCCGGTGCCTGCCCCTGCCCCGCGGGCAGCACGCAGCCGAACAGAACCTCATCCACCTTCTCTGCCGAAAGACCGGCACGCTCCAGCGCGGCGCGAATGACGTGTGCGCCGAGTTCTGGCGCCTGCAATGACGAGAGCTCTCCCTGGAAACGGCCGAGCGGCGTGCGCGTGGCGGAAACGATAACGACGGGATCGATAGCGGGCATGACATCTCCTCGCGGTCAGCAAAACATATCTCTTCGACCTCCATTGCTACCACGTTAGATGATGCGCGTCATCTAAATATCACAAGAAGCTGCACACAAAGCTGCCAGTAGATGCAATTGCCATCGCAGCGGATGCGCCTTATGCATATCCAAAAAATTGAAAAGGATATTCGATGCCGCTTTATATCAAGGACGACGCCATCGATCGGCTGGCACGGCGCTACCAGGCGTTGACCAAGGCTCCCACAAAGACCGAAGCGGTGCGGCTCGCCCTGCAAAAGGCGCTGGATGAGGAGCTGACGAAACCGGCCTTGGCCGATGTCGCCGTCGCTTTCTGCCGCAATCTCAAGCAGAAAGCTACCAACAAGGCCGCAAGCACCGGCACGGCGGGAGGGGCTTGATGTTTATCGATACTTCGGTGCTGTCGGCGATGATGACCGACGAGGGAGAGGCGCGCGCCTTCGCCATCCGCATGCAGCCGGCAACGGCCCGAATGACCTCGCCGCTTGCAGCGGCGAATGCCGCAATTCTGATTTCAGGCATTTTGTCGTTATCGCCGACCGAGGCCGGCGACGCTGTCCGCACGTTTCTGCAGCTCATGAACATTCAGCTGCTTGCGGTGCCGCCCCGCGCCGCCGCTTTGGCGACCGAAGCCTACGAGCGCTATGGCCAAGGCGACCATCCGGCGCGCCTCAGCCTTGACGATTGCATGACTTATGCCTGCGCTCGCTATTATCGCCAGCCGCTCTTGTCGAAAAGCGACCGGTTCAAGCAGACGGATATCGAGCTGGCCTAGAGCATGTCGCGTAAAAGTGTGCAGCGGTTTTGCGACGACGACATGCACAAAATCAAAGACCTAAAGCGCGGGAAGCGAATCTGAAAGATCGCAACGCGCTTTAGGCGAGCTCGAGCCATCAAGCCGTTACGGGCAAAGCGAAGCGGAGCCTGCACTATATGTGCTCGAACGAGCGCCGACCGAGTTCGGGGCAGCGGCGCATTGCAGGCGGGAAATGGAGTCGCCGGCGCGGATCGGGCCGGTCACCGACGGGTCGGTGTTGATCGTGCCGTCCGGGAGGATTGCGTCCTTGGAATGGTCGACATTGCCGACATCGGCCTGGAACGCCTCGACATTGACGCGCTTGGGATGATGCTTGTGGGCCTGTTCCGCCATGGCGGCGCTGGACATGCCGAGGACAAGAGCCGAGATGGCGAGGGTTCTGAGCAGCATAAGACTGCCTCCTATGGGAGTTGAAGCAACAATCATATGGGAACGGACGAGCCATTTTTACAGCGGCTTGCGTCTCGATATCGTTAAGAATTTGAAGGTTTTGATCGGGTCTTCACTTTATGGCGGGACACCTCTGCGCCCGCATCGCGCGGCAGGTTGATAAAGCGCAATGCGGAGATGGCACCGATAAGCCCAACGACAAGGAAAGCCCAGCGAAAATCGACAAGCGAAAGCGTTTCCCCACCATGAATCATGCGCGAGAGATTGAGGACGGCGGCGGCTACGGCAACGCCCAGCAGCAGCGAAACCTGCTGCAGCATGCTTGACAATGTCGAGGCGGAACTGCGCTGCGCGGCATGGATATCGGCAAACCCCAGCGTATTCAGCGCCGTAAAGTTCATCGACCGCGAGAGGCCGGCAATGAATAGCAAGCAATATATCAAGAGGTCCGGCGTCGCCGGGGATAAGAACGCGCATCCGCCAACGCTGGCCGACGAGATCAGGCCATTGATGACGAGCACATTGCGAAAGCCGAAGACCTTCAGCATCTGCGTCGTGATCGCCTTCATGCCGAGATTGCCGGCGAAGTAGAAGAGCAGATAGGTGCCGGCATCGATCGCCGTGCGCCCAAAACCGACCTGAAAGAACAAGGGAATTAGAAAGGGCGTGGCGTTGATCGCGACACGGCTTGCCGTGCCGGCCGAAAGCGTCGACATGGCGAAGGTCTGCACCTTGAAAGCGGAGAGATCGAGCAAGGGCGCATCGACCCTCATGAAATGCCGGGTGGCGATGACGGAGAAAACCACGCCGGCGGCAATGAGCGCAATGCTGGGCGCCAAACCCGTCGTCCCCTGCACCACCAATTCCAGACCGGCAAGCAGAAACGTCAGCCCCGCCGCCGATTGCAGGAAGCCGATGAAATCGAGCCGCGCGACCTTTTCCTCCCGTTGATCCGGCACGAAGCGCAGGACAAGACCGAGGCCGATGATGCCGATCGGGATATTGATCAGGAAGTTCCAGTGCCAGCTGAGATAGGTGGTGATGAAGCTGCCGAGTACGGGACCGATGACCGGGGCCGTCAGCGCCGGCCAGGTGATCATCGACACGGCATGCACCAGATCGGATTTGCGCGCGTTCTTCAGCACGATAATGCGTCCCACAGGGGTCATCAGCGCGCTGCCGACGCCCTGGACGGCGCGGGCGATGATGAATTCGGTCAAATTGCCCGAGAGACCGCAAAACAGCGACGCCACGGTGAAGATGGTGATCGACGCCAGGAACACCCGCCGCGCGCCGTAGCGATCACCCACCCAGCCGGCCAGCGGCACGAAAGCCGCCATGGTGAGCAGATAGACCGTGATGCCGATGCTCATCGACACCGGCTCGACGCCGAATGTCCTAGCCATCTGCGGCAGGGACGTGGTGACGATGGTGCCGTCCAATATCTGCATGAAGAAGGAGACGGCGACGACAAGGGCGATGATGCGAGACTGCCGGCCGAAGCTTGCTTCGGAAGGCTCTTCTATGGTCCGGGCAACGGTCATGACATGAAATTTCGGAGATTGGCGTTCACGGGAGCCGAGCAGTGCCGGCAGCAATCATACGATCATTGAATACGCCTATCATGGCGACTTGCAAAGCCGTAAACCTACGCCAGCGCCATCAAAAATTGGCACGGTGACATAAGAAATCGCTATCCTTATCGGGCTTCCTTCGGCCATACCGCCCAACTGCCATGTCCTGCAGGCGTCAATCGTCCGAGTAACGCTGCTCGCGCCAGGGATCGCCATACATGTGATAACCGTTCTTCTCCCAGAAGCCGGCCCTATCGGCGCCGATGAGCTCGATGCGGTTCAGCCATTTGGCGCTCTTCCAGAAATAAAGATGCGGCACGACGAGACGCATCGGGCCGCCATGCTCGCCGGTCAGCGGCTGGCCCTCCCAACCGGTGGCGAGGATCGCATCTTCGGCCGCGAAATCTGAAAGCGGCAGGTTGGTGGTGTAGCCGTCATAGCTCGTCAGCAACACATGATGAGCCTCGGCCGTCGGCATGGCGAGATCAAGGAGATCGCGCGTCGAGACACCTTCCCAGCGATTGTCGTAGCGCGACCAGGTCGTCACGCAATGAATGTCGCTGACGCGGGTGCTCTGTTCGATCGCCTGGAAAGCCGCCCAATCCAGGCTGAGCCGCGTTTCCACGAAACCGACCACATCGAGCCGCCAGCTTGACAAGGACACCTGCGGCTGCACGCCGAGATCGAGCACCGGCCAGTTCTTGACGAGATGCTGCCCCGGCGGCAGCCGCTCGGTCTCGGGCCGGCTGACACGCCCCGTCAGAAACTTGCCCTCGGCCGCCCAGCGGCGCTTGGAGGTGGTGAGCTTGCTATCGGCGGGAATCTGGTCGTCGCTCATGCAGGTATCCTCTCTGCTGCGCAGAAATAGATGCCACCGTGAATTATTCTAACGCGCTGCAAGCGCTCCTGCTTAATTTTCCGGCGGCGCCTCGTCACCATCCACCGGACCAAGTTGCTGGTTTAAGAGCTCAGAAACAAGGGCATGTAGTTCTGTTAGATCGAGGCTACCCCCATTTTCCAACGAAACATCTGCCGTCTTAAGCGCCACTACGTACCGATCTCTATTTTGGGTTAGAAGTTCAGGTAAAATTTTCTCGCCCGGCAAAAGAGCGCCAACTTTGAGACAGAGCACGAAGTAACATGCAGCGCGGGCTGTTCTTCCGTTTCCGTTAATAAAGGGATGAATATGATTTAGGCGCCATAATACAAAACATGCCAAGCCTACAGGATCCGAACTCTCCCATGAACGGTTGACTGTATTAACAAAGTCATCCATCAGCGCTGGGACACGATAGTGTTCTGGCGGCGCATAATCACCAACGTATACCGGACAGGGTCGATATTCACCTGCATTGGTATGCAGACACGTTATGGCCTGGAAGTTAAGTGCCTTAATGACATGCTGAGAAAGGAATGGTCGCCCAATTTCCAACGACGATTCCACAATAGATTTTAAAAAATCATATTGGCGATTGCCATTCGCAATCGCCAATTTCTGATATACCGGATTGTTCTCTGTACCCGTCAGTTCAAACAGGATCACTTATGCGCTCTTCTTACCTTCGATATCCGCTAGCGCTTTCGTAACCTGTGCGCGAGTAACGGTGCTCGAGTCAGAAAGCGACCCCATAATAAATGACACGCGCTGCTTGTAAAGCTCCTCAGCGGTAAGCTTACGCAAAGCTGCACTGCGAAGTTTTCTTAGAAGAGCTTCATCTGTTTTTAGGTCGGTCATAACCGTGCTCCTCATAGTCGCTGATCCATAGTTAAGTCTATGATTTTCAACAACATTCGTTCTTTTTATTAACGACAACCTATGCTCAAGGTGCTCAATAGTCAACTGTCAAGCTAGGTATAAAATCCTCTATCCTTACGTAAAGGTAAGAAGCCGCACACCTTTTAATCAGGGCTATCAATAGCTTACCCTGAATCAGTTAACGCGCCGTGACATCCTACATAAAAACTCTGGCTGGAATGAGACTGAACACGATTACATGAGTATTTTCTACTTTAGGTAAATCGAATCACCTAGTCCGTTCTACTCCAAATACCGGCCGCTAAATGGAGGGATTCAGAAAGACCACGCGAAGAGCCGAACTCCTAAACCGCCTGAATCTCAACCAGAAATAATATCGCTGCCCCTGAAACGGAGTAACGCGTTCCGGCATTGCTCACCACAAGCAAACAATCATCAGCTGAAAGCGTCCAATCACCAATATCGAGATGACCACGACAGCAAAGAATCAACCCGATCTTGCTGCCAATCGCGACTTCGCTGTTGCCATCAACCGAAACGCGCCGCACCGAATGCGTAAAGCGCCCTCGCCGCGTCATCACGTTGAAATCCGTGATCGTGCCGTCGATCAGAGTCGCCGAAGTCGGCGCATCGGCCGCAAAGGGCAACGGCTCGCTCGCCTGTGTCAGCCGCTCGGGCGCGCGCCCCTCGATGAAGAGGGTCATGCCCTCGCCATCGAGAATGGATAGCGTACGATCGATACCCGGAAAGACCGAGAAAGGTCCGTCCGTGGCAACGATCGCCATGCTGACGCGCCAGTCGAAATCGGCAAGCCCGGCTCCATCAGGCGAAACGGCAATCTCAACCGTCTCGCCGCCGCCGTTTTTCCAGGGCATGCGACGGTGACTATCGCGGTGGAGAAGCATGATTTTCGGCGTTGCCATCTATTCCTGTCCCATCATTGCAATTCGATTCAGGGTAAACTAAGTTTAGTGGACTAAGTCCATTTGGAGCCTGCTATGGAAACCGTCAATATTCATGAGGCGAAAACGCATTTGTCGCGGCTGATCGAAAAAGCCGCCAAGGGCGAAGCTTTCATTATCGCCAAGGCGGGCAAGCCGATGGTGAAAGTTGTCCCCCTCGAGGAGAAGGATGTGCCGAAGAAGCGCCGCATCGGCTTCATGAAAGGCGAGATCGTGGTTCCCGAAGATTTCGACACCATGATGGCTGATGAAATCGAAGAGATGTTTTACGGCAATCGAGACGGCATCACCAGCAAATGAGATTCCTCCTCGACACGCATATCCTCATCTGGGCGGCCGGTGATATCGCGCTTCTCTCGCAGGAAGTGAGAGCGCTTATCGACAACGACGAAAACGAGCTCCTCTTCAGCCCGGCAAGCATATGGGAGGTCGCGATTAAACACGGTTCCGGGCGAACCGATTTTCACACCGACCCGTTTCGGTTGCGCTATAAGCTAACGGAGAATGGCTACACGGAATTGCCAATCACCAGCGAACACACAATCGCAATTGCAGGGCTTCCACTGCTTCACAAGGATCCCTTCGATCGTATTTTGATCGCTCAGGCTATTGTCGAAGGCATTCCGTTGATTACCGTCGATGAAACCATCTTGCGTTATCCCGGCCTCAATCGGAAATACTGAGACCGGGAAGCGCTTTATCAATTCCCCAGGATTGCCGGCAGGCGCAGGCCCTGCTGCTTGGCCCAATCGAGGGCGATGTCGTAGCCTGCATCGGCGTGGCGCATGACGCCGGTTGCCGGGTCGTTCCAGAGAACGCGCTCCAGGCGCTTGGCCGCATCATCCGTGCCGTCGGCGCAGATGACCATGCCGGAATGCTGGGAAAAGCCCATGCCGACGCCGCCGCCGTGGTGCAGCGATACCCAGGTTGCGCCCGAAGCGGTGTTGAGCAGCGCGTTGAGCAGCGGCCAGTCGGACACGGCATCCGAGCCGTCCTTCATGGCTTCCGTCTCACGGTTCGGCGAAGCGACCGAGCCGGAGTCCAGATGATCGCGGCCGATGACGACAGGCGCTTTCAGCTCGCCGTTCCTGACCATTTCGTTGAAGGCCAGGCCGAGGCGGTGGCGATCGCCGAGGCCAACCCAGCAAATGCGTGCCGGCAGGCCCTGGAAGGCGATGCGCTCGCGCGCCATGTCCAGCCAGTTGTGTAGGTGGGTGTTGCCGGGCGTGAGTTCCTTCACCTTGGCGTCGGTCTTGTAGATATCCTCCGGATCGCCCGAGAGCGCAGCCCAGCGGAAAGGACCGATGCCGCGGCAGAACAGCGGGCGGATATAGGCCGGCACGAAGCCCGGGAAGGCGAAGGCGTTTTCGAGGCCTTCGTCCTGAGCGACCTGGCGGATGTTGTTGCCGTAGTCGAGCGTCGGCACGCCGGCATCCCAGAAGGCGACCATGGCTTCCACATGCACCTTCATCGAAGCGCGGGCGGCAGCTTCGACGGCCTTCGGATCGCTCTCGCGCTTCGCCTTGGCTTCGGCCACGGTCCAGCCAAGCGGCAGATAGCCGTTCAGCGGATCATGCGCCGAGGTCTGGTCGGTGACGATGTCGGGGCGCGGACCGCCGGCCTTCATGCGCTTCACCAGTTCCGGGAAGATTTCGGCGGCATTGCCGAGCAGGCCGACGGACTTGGCTTCACCGGCCTTCGTCCACTTGTCGATCATGGCAAGTGCTTCGTCGAGGCTCGATGCCTTCTCGTCGACATAGCGGGTGCGCAGGCGGAAATCGATGCGGGTTTCGTCGCTCTCGACGGCGAGGCAGCAGGCGCCGGCCATGACGGCAGCCAGCGGCTGGGCACCGCCCATGCCGCCGAGACCGCCGGTCAGGATCCACTTGCCCTTCAGGCTGCCGTTATAATGCTGGCGGCCGGCTTCCACGAAGGTCTCGTAGGTGCCCTGCACGATGCCTTGCGTGCCGATATAGATCCACGAGCCGGCCGTCATCTGGCCGTACATGGCAAGGCCCTTCTTATCCAGCTCGTTGAAGTGATCCCAGGTCGCCCAGTGCGGCACGAGATTGGAGTTGGCGATCAGCACCCGCGGCGCATCCTTGTGGGTGCGGAACACGCCGACCGGCTTGCCGGATTGCACCAGCAGCGTCTCGTCTTCGTTCAGTGTCTTCAGCGTCGCGGCGATACGGTCGAAATCGTCCCAGGTGCGGGCGGCGCGGCCGATGCCGCCATAGACGACCAGCTCGTTCGGGTTTTCCGCAACGTCCGGATCGAGGTTGTTCATCAGCATGCGCAGCGGCGCTTCGGTCATCCAGCTCTTGGCGTTGAGCTCCGGGCCGCGAGGAGCGCGGATTTCGCGGATATTATGGCGTGGGTTGGTCATGTCACATCTCCAAGGAGGGCAGGATGTCGGTTGAGATCGAGGCATTGAGTGCGCCGGAGGCGATAAGATCTGCGGCGGCCTTCAGGTCGTTTGCCATGTAGCGGTCTTCTTCGAGCGACGGCACGACCGCACGGATCGCCGAGATAGCAAGGGTCAGTTCCGGGCTGGTCGTCAGCGGCGCGCGCAGCTCGACGCCCTGGGCGGCGGTCAGCGCTTCGATGCCGATAATGGCGAAGAGATTATCGGTCATCCCAAGTAGGCGGCGCGCGCCATGGCAGGCCATGGACACATGGTCCTCCTGATTGGCTGACGTCGGCGTCGAGTCGACCGAAGCCGGGTGCGACATCTGCTTATTCTCAGACATCAGCGCCGCCGAGGTCACCTCGGCGATCATCAGGCCGGAATTCAGCCCCGGCTTCTTGGCAAGGAAGGCTGGCAGGCCGTAGCTCAGTGCGGGATCGACGAGAAGCGCGATGCGGCGCTGCGCGATCGCGCCGATTTCACAAACGGTGATGGCGATCTGGTCGGCGGCGAAGGCGACGGGCTCGGCGTGGAAATTGCCGCCGGAAACGACGGAATTGTCAGACAGCACAAGCGGATTGTCCGTCACCGCATTGGCTTCGATTTCAAGCGTGCGGCCAACGGAGCGCAAGAGATCAAGGCAAGCGCCGTCAACCTGTGGCTGGCAGCGGATGCAATAGGGATCCTGCACGCGCTCGTCGCCTTCGATATGGCTTTGACGGATCACGGAACCGGCAAGCAGGCCGCGAAGGGCGGCGGCGGTATCGATCTGGCCCTTGTGGCCGCGCAGCGTATGGATATCGGGATGGAACGGTGCCGAGGAGCCCATGGCCGCATCCGTCGACATGGCGCCGGTGATGAGGGCGGACTGAGCGGCACGATGGGCGCGGAAGAGACCGGCAAGCGCAAGCGCGGTCGATACCTGCGTGCCGTTGATCAGCGCCAGCCCCTCCTTGGCGGCAAGCACGACCGGCGTCAGGCCTGCCTTTTCCAGCGCTGCCGCGCCGGAAAGCCGCTCGCCGGCATAAAAGGCTTCGCCGTGACCCATCATGACGGCGGTCATATGCGCCAGCGGCGCGAGATCGCCCGATGCACCGACCGACCCCTTCTCAGGGATGATAGGCACGACACCCTTTTCGAGCATGCCCTCGATTAGCCGCACGAGTTCCAGCCGCACGCCGGACGCGCCGCGGCCGAGCGAAACCAGCTTCAGCGACATGATGAGGCGAACGACATTCTCGGGCAGCGGCTGGCCGACGCCGCAGCAATGGGAAAGGATGAGATTGCGCTGCAGCGTGGCGACATCGGCGCTGTCGATCTTGATGGATGCCAGTTTGCCGAAGCCGGTATTGATGCCATAGACCGGCGCATTGCCGGCGGCGATCTCAGCGATGCGGGCGGCGGCCTTGGAAATGCCGGCGTCAAAGGACGCATCAAGCTTAGCCGGCTCACCGCTCCAATAGATTGTCGCCAGCTGTTGCAGCGAAACGGAGCCTGGACGGAGAACGACGGTCATCGGTTGAACCTTTTTCCCTTGAAGACATGGGCATGGAGCGGATTGAAGCCGATGCGGTAGACAAGCTCCGCCAGGCTTTCGACATTCCAGATCGCAAAATCGGCCGACTTTCCGGCTTCGAGCGTTCCGGTCTCGGACAGAAGACCAAGGGCACGAGCACCTTCGCGAGTGGCTCCGGCGATGCATTCCTCGACCGTCAGGCGGAAAAGGGTGGCAGCCATATTCATGGTCAGCAGCAGCGAGGTCAGCGGCGAGGTGCCGGGATTAGAGTCCGTGGCGATGGCGATCGACACGCCGGCTTCGCGCAGCGCCTGGACCGGCGGCTTCTGCTTCTCATGGATGGCATAGAAGGCGCCGGGGAGAAGCACGGCGACAGTACCGGAGGCAGCCATCGCCTCGACGCCGTCCTCATCCAGATATTCGACGTGATCGGCTGATAGAGCGCCGTAGGAGGCGGCAAGCTTGGCGCCACCGAGATTGGAAAGCTGCTCTGCATGCAGTTTCACCGGAATACCGAGCGACTTGGCGAGATCGAAGACGCGGGCGATTTCCGCCGTCGAAAAGGCGATCCCCTCGCAAAAGCCGTCGACTGCATCAACGAGCCCTTCGGCATGGGCCTGCTTGAGGCCCGGCAGCACGACATCATCGATATAGTCGCCGTTGCGGCCTTTATACTCCGCCGGCGTCGCATGCGCGCCAAGATAGGATGTGACGACGCGGACCGGGCGAACCTCGCCGAGCTTACGCGCCGCGCGCAGCATCTTCAGTTCGGATTCGATGCTGAGACCGTAGCCGGACTTTACTTCGATGGTCGTCACGCCTTCGGAAAGCAGCGTGTCAAGGCGCGGCAGCGCAACGGCAACGAGTTCGTCCACCGAGAGCGCACGCGTGGCGTTGACGGAGGAAACGATGCCACCGCCGGCGCGGGCGACCTCTTCGTAGCTCGCACCCCCCAGCCGCATCTCGAATTCGCGGGCGCGGTTGCCGCCGTAAACGATATGCGTATGGCAATCGACGAGCCCGGGCGTCACCCAGCGTCCCTCGAGATCGATCGTTTCGGCGCCGGAAGTATCGGGCAAGTCGGCCTCGCTGCCGGCAAAGACGATACGGCCATCCTTGGTCAGGATCGCGCCCTTCTCGATCGTGCCGAGCCGGGCCTCGCCCTCCTTCAGGGTCGCGAGGCAGGCATTGCGCCACACGCGGCTGGCCGCGCCGTTTTCCTTGCCATCGTCGGAAAAATTGTTCCCACCCATCAGCTTTACGCCTTTCCTCGTTGGCTCATAATGTATATACATAATCGAAAGACTGACAAGAGGGATTTTGGACTCCGTGTCCGAAAGGAAAGGGTGAGACCATGACGATACTTCATGCACGCACGGCTTTGCTTGGCGACGGATGGCACGAGAATGTGCGATTGACCCTCAAAGGCAGCCGGATCGCCGAGATCGCGACCGATGTTGCACCCGAAAGCGGCGATGACCGACAGGGGATACTCGTGCCGGCGATGCCGAACCTGCACAGCCATGCCTTCCAGCGCGCCATGGCCGGCCTTGCCGAAGTCCGCGGCCCGGCGAACGACAGCTTCTGGAGCTGGCGCACCGTCATGTACAAGTTCGCCTTGTCGATGACCCCGGATCATGTCGAGGCCGTCGCCGCGCAACTCTATATGGAAATGCTGGAAGCCGGCTTCTCCCGCGTCGGCGAATTTCACTACCTGCACCACGACAAGGACGGCAGCCACTACGCCAATATCGCCGAACTGGCCGAGCGCATCGGCGCCGCCAGCACTGAGACCGGCATTGCGCTGACGCTGCTGCCCGTCTTCTACGCCCATTCCGGTTTTGGTGGCGCGGCCCCCATCGAAGGCCAGCGCCGCTTCATCAATTCGATCGAAAGCTTCGAAGCGCTGATGGCCGGCTGCCGCACGGTCACCAGCCGCCTGCCCGGCGCCGAACTCGGCATTGCGCCGCATAGTCTGCGGGCCGTGACGCCGGAGGAACTGGCAAAGCTCGTGCCGATCGCCGGAGACGGACCGATCCATATCCATGTTGCCGAGCAGGTGAAAGAAGTCGAGGACTGCATTGCCTGGTCGGGTGCCCGCCCCGTGCAATGGCTACTTGATAACGCCCCGATGAACGAACGCTGGTGCCTGATCCATGCCACGCACATGACCGAGGACGAAACCCGGCGCATGGCGAAGAGCGGCGCGATTGCCGGCCTTTGCCCGATCACCGAAGCCAATCTCGGCGATGGCGTCTTTGCCGCACCGCTCTTCCTGGAGGAAGGCGGACGCTATGGCGTCGGCTCGGATTCCAATATCCTGATTTCGGTGCCGGAAGAGCTGCGGCAGCTCGAATATTCGCAGCGTCTGGCGCTGCGCGCCCGCAACGTCATCGCAACGACCGGTGGTTCGACTGCCCGTATGCTGTTCGACGGCGCGCTGGCGGGCGGCGGCGCGGCTCTGAAGGCACCGGCGGTCCTTGCCGTCGGCAATCATGCCGACATCGTTTCGCTCGACGCCAGTGCGGCACCCTATCTCTCCGGCGACCGCATTCTCGATCACTGGACGTTTGCCGGCGGCGTCAAGGTCGATGGGGTCTGGGCGCTGGGGCGCAAGCAGGTCGAAGGCGGTCGTCATATCAAGCGGGAAGCAATCTCGGCGCGATTCCGCAAGGCGATGGCTGAACTCGTCGCCTAAATATCGCTTTTCCTCCCATTGATTGGCCCCTAAATAACTTGCGGGAAATTCCATGTCTCTCACGGAACAGATGGGCGGTATGAGCACGGGCAAAGATGCGACCCTGCATCAGCGTATCCTCACCGATATCGAGGGCCAGATCGTCTCCGGCGCCTGGCCGCCGGGGCATCGCATTCCATTCGAAATGGAATTGGCGGATCAATATGATTGCTCGCGCATGACGGTGAACAAGGCGTTGACCCAGCTTGCGCGTGCCGGCCTGATCGAACGGCGAAAACGCTCGGGCAGTTTCGTCACGCATCCGCAGGCGCAATCCGCCGTGCTGGAGATCCACGACATCAAGTCGGAGGTCCTGTCGCTCAACCTGCCTTATTCACACAGGCTGACAAAGCTTGCGGAGCGGCGCGGACGGCCGGAAGACGCCCACCGGTTGCAATTCGTCGGCTCGGTTTCGGTGATGGAGATCACCTGCATCCATTATGCCGGCCCGCGCCCCTTCTGTCTGGAAGATCGCGTCATCAATCTCGATGCCGTGCCAGAGGCGGCCACGGCCGATTTCGGGACCTTGCCGCCGGGGCCGTGGTTGCTCAACCAGGTGCCGTGGAGCACCGCCGAACACCAGATCCGCGCCATATCGGTCGAGGGTGATGCTGCCGCAAACCTCGACGTTCAGAAAGGCACGGCCTGCCTCGTGGTCGAACGACGCACCTGGAGCGCCGCCGGCCCGATTACCCATGTCCGGCTGACTTATCCCGGTGATCGTCATAGCCTCGTGGCACGCTTTACCCCTTCCAGCTGACGCTCGCCCGCTGGAGCATTTCCGGGAAAAATGCGTAGCAACAAAAAGATGGAGCGTTTTCGCGATTCGGAGAAAAGCGAGAATGCTCTAAGGGCGCTGCGGCGACTCGGTCGGCGGCGGAATGAGACTCTCGGATTGACGGACAGGCTGGACGGGATCGACCAGCAGGATACTGAGCGCAATCAGAACCAGTGCCAGAATCAGGAGGATTCCGATCAGAAGCGGACGAATCGCGGTCATTTCGTTCTCCAATCTCCCCAGCCCAGCGCAAAGCGCGATAGGGAATTCGAGATAACCAGCGCAGTCTAACGATAAATGTTAAGCAATGCTTGATGTTCCGGGAAATATCCGGCCTTTTCCCGGAATTTCTGGCCGCACCGGACGAGACGTCCGTCTCACGCTTGTTTGAGTGGCGAGTGATGAAAGCGGCGCCTAGGATCATGATGCAGATGGCGCAAACCCATTGCGCGGCCTGCTGCCGATCAATTGAACCCTCCATATCCTCCATATCAAAGGCGACCGACAGATCGCTCGGCCGGTATATCAAGGGAGACAATGCCCATGCATCGCAAACGTCTGATCACGGCTGCGCTGACGCTTTCCGTCGCCATGTTTGCCGCGCTGCAAAGCGCTGATGCCGCCGAACTCGTGAAAGTGCGCGGCACCGTGGAAAGCCTCGATGGCGATATGCTCAAGATCAAGTCCCGCGACGGCAACGACGTGACCGTCACGCTGAAATCCGGCTTGAACGTCGGCGGCGTCGTCCAGGCCGCCGTCGGCGACATCAAGCCCGGCGATTTCGTCGGCATCGCCTCACAGCCGACCGATAGCGGCATCAACGGCGCCATAGAAGTGGTCATCTTCCCGGCCTCGATGAAGGGAACCGGCGAAGGCGATCGCCCCTGGGATTCGAAGCCGAACAGTTCGATGACCAATGCCACGGTCGCCAATGCCGTGACCTCCGTCGACGGTCCGACGTTGACGCTCACCTACAAGGGCGGCGAACGCAAGATCAACATTCCCAAGGGCACGCCCGTCGTGACGCTGACATCGGCGACGAAAGCCGATCTGAAGCCCGGCGTCGGGGTCTTCATAACAGGCGAACGCAATGGCGATTCCACCGTATCAGCCGACCGCATCGCCGTCGGCCTCAACGGCACCGTGCCGCCGATGTGATGGCCGCGAGACCTGCGAGCAGCCTCGCAGCCTTGAACTCGGCGGGCAAAAGTAATACCTCTTCTTGAGAGACTATTACCGAGGAACGGATGAGCACGACCCTAACAGCAAAAGGACAGGTCACGATTCCCAAGGCTGTTCGCGACATGCTGGGAATCGGACCTGGAAGCCAGGTCGATTTTCGACGGATGCCCGATGGCAGCATCGTCGTCGTCCCGGTGGACGCGCAGGAGCAGGTTAGCCGATTTGCCAAATTCCGTGGTCATGCCGGAAAGGGGATGAGCACGGACGAAATCATGGCTTTGACGCGCGGCGACGATTGACGTGATTTTCGTCGATTCTAACATACTGCTCGATATCATCACGAATGACCCCGTTTGGTACGACTGGTCGCTCGCGCAGCTCGATGCCGCAAGCCTTCTTGGCCCTTTGTGCATCAACGACGTCGTTTATGCCGAAATTTCGGTGCGCTACGACAGGATCGAAGATCTCGACGACATGCTTGGCGAGACTGGCGTCAGCATCGTGCCGATTCCGCGGGCGGCGCTTTTCCTCGCCGCCAAGGTTTTCGCTCAATATAGAAAATCGGGCGGAACGCGCGGCGGCGTCCTGCCCGATTTCTTCATTGGCGCTCATGCGGCCATTGGCGGCCTGTCTCTCCTGACGCGCGATACGAAGCGCTTCCGAACCTATTTCAGATCGGTCACGCTCATCAGCCCCCAGGAAACCTGAGACCGAACGGAGCAGGAAATCCTACTCCGCCGCCTGCGCATGCGGGCGATGATCGATCGCCGCATCCTCGTCGTCCTCATCCGGCTTCGGCTGCTTCCAGGCGATCAGTCGGTAGAACATCGGGATGAAGAAGGTGGCGACGAAGGTCGCCGCCAGCATGCCGCCGATGACGCCTGTGCCGATGGCATGGCGGCTCGCCGAACCTGCACCGCTGCTGATCGCCAGCGGCACGACGCCGAGGATGAAGGCGAGCGAGGTCATGACGATCGGGCGGAAGCGCAGCCGCGCAGCCTCGAGCGCCGCTTCCGCCGCACCCATGCCGTCCTTGCGCTTCAGCACGGCGAACTCGACGATCAGGATGGCGTTCTTCGCCGCCAGGCCGATCAGCGTC
Organism: Rhizobium sp. CCGE531; assembly: GCF_003627795.1. Lineage (NCBI taxonomy): Bacteria > Pseudomonadati > Pseudomonadota > Alphaproteobacteria > Hyphomicrobiales > Rhizobiaceae > Rhizobium > Rhizobium sp. CCGE531. The sequence goes on from NZ_CP032684.1 coordinate 3,798,512, forward strand.
ACCATACCGATCTGGAAATAGACGTCGTTGGTGAGCCCGCGCAGATAGGTGGCAAGCAGCGCGCCGAACAGCGCGAAGGGGATCGCGGTGATGACGGCGAGCGGCAGGCTCCACTTTTCATACTGCGCGGCCAGGATCAGGAACACCATGATGATGCCGAAGATCATCGCCTGCGTGCCGGCGCCGCTGGTCTCCAGCTCCTGGTAGGCGGAGCCCGTCCAGGCGATCTGGAATCCCTCGGGCAAGGTCTCGGCCGCCACCTGCTGCATCGCCTTGATCGCATCGCCTGACGTGTAGCCGGGCGCCGGGTTGCCGGTGATCTTGGCGGCGTTGAAGGCATTGTAGCGTTCGAGCTGGTCCGGACCGATGGTGCGCGTCACCTTGATGAGCGCATCGAGCGGGATCATCTTGCCGCTGTCGGAGCGGACGAAGACCTGGCGCAGATCGTCGGGGGACTCGCGGAACGGCGCTTCCGACTGCAGGTTGACCTGATAGTTGCGGCCGTAGAGCGTAAAGTCGTTAACGTAGAGGCTGCCGAAGGTCGCCTGCATGGCATCGAAGACCGAGTTGATCGGCACGCCGAGCGCCTTGGCCTTCTCGCGGTCGAGGTCGGCGCGGAATTGCGGGACGTTGGTGTCGAGCGTGGTGCGCACGCCCGCAAGCTCCGGCCGCTTGGAGGCGGCCGCCACGAGCTTCTGCGCCTGTTCGGAAAGCCCCGCGACGCCCTTGCCGCTGCGGTCCTGCACATAGACTTCGAAACCGCCTGTTGTCGACAGGCCCTGGATCGGCGGCGGGTTGAAGGCAAGCACCATGGCATCCTTGATGCCCATATTGGCGCCGATCATCGGGCCTGCGAGATTGCGGGCATCGAGTTCCGGCGTCTTGCGCTCGCTCCAGTCCTTCAGCGTCACGAAGGCGACGCCGGCGCTGCTCTTCAAGCCACCCGACAAGAGGTCGAAGCCCGCGACCGCAAAGACGTTCTCGACGCCGGGCAGCTTCTCGGTATTGACCAGCGCCTCGTCCATGACAGCCTGCGTGCGCGTCAGCGAAGCCGCCGGCGGCAGGATGGCGATCTGGAACAGCGAGCCCTGGTCTTCGTCCGGCACCAGCGATCCCGGCAGCGTATAGAAGAGATAGCCGGTGACGCCGAGCAGGCCGGCAACCAGCACGCAGCCGACGATGACGCGCTTCAGGAAGAAGGCGACGCCGGCGGCATAGCCCTCAGTCAGCCGCTCGAAGGCGCGGTTGAAGATGCGGAACGGCAAGACCGGTTCGTGATGGCCGGGCTTCAGGATCAGCGCGCAGAGCGCCGGCGTCAGCGTCAGCGCCACGATGCCGGACAAAGTGACCGAGATCGCGATCGTGACGGCGAACTGCTTGTACATCTGGCCCGCCAGCCCGCCCATGAAGGAGACCGGAATGAAGACGGCGCAGAGCACCAGCACGATGGCGATGACCGGACCGGTGACCTCGCCCATCGCCTTGATGGCCGCCTTCCTCGGCGACAGCTTCTCGGTCGACATCAGTCGCTCGACATTTTCGAGCACGACGATGGCGTCGTCGACGACGATACCGATCGCGAGCACCAGTCCGAACAGCGTCAGCAGGTTGATCGAGAAGCCGAGCAGATACATGCCGGCGAAGGTGCCGATGATCGAGATCGGCACGGCGATGACGGGGATCAGCGTCGCGCGCCAGTTCTGCAGGAAGACGAAGACGACGATGATGACGAGCAGGATGGCTTCGATGAAAGTCTTGACCACCTCCTCGATCGACACCTGGATGAACTTCGTCGTGTCATAGGGGATCTGATAGGCGACCCCCTGCGGGAAGGACTTCTGCAGCTCGTCGAGGCGCGACTTCAGCGCAGCCATCGTATTCAAGGCATTGGCGCCGGGCTGCAGATAGACGGCGATCGGGATCGCCGGCGTGCCGTTCAGGCTGCTCTGCACAGAATAGCTCTTGGTGCCGAGCTCGATGCGCGCCACATCCTTCAGCCGGAGCGTCGCGGCATTGGCGGTCGAACGCAGGATGATTTCGCCGAAGGCATCGACATCGGGCAGGCGCCCCTGCGTCGTCACCGTGTAGGTAAAAGCCTGCGGATTGTTGCTGGGCTGATCACCGAAACGGCCGGCGGCGAACTGCGAATTCTGCTCCTGGATGGCGGTCGCGACATCGCTTGGCGTCAGATTGTACTGCGCCAGCTTGTCCGGCCGCAGCCAAATGCGCATCGAATAGTCGACATCGCCGAGCAGGTTGACGTCGCCGACGCCCGGAATGCGCTTGAGGTCGTCGATGACGTTGAGCAGGGCATAATTGCCGACATAGGCACGGTCATAGCGGCTGTCGGTCGAATACATCGCCACGAAGCCGAGGATCGACGTCGAGCGCTTGGTGACGACGACGCCGAGACGGGTCACATCCTGCGGCAGGGTGGAAACCGCCCGCTGCACGCGGTTGTTGACGTTGATCGCCGCCTGGTCCGGATCCGTGCCAAGCGCGAAGGTCACCGTGATCTGCATCGCGCCGCTGTTGGAGTTCGTCGACTGCATGTAGAGCATGTTTTCGACGCCGTTGATCTGCTGCTCGAGCGGAGCGGCAACGGTCTGCGCCACGGTCTCGGCGCTGGCGCCGGGATAGGTCGCGGTGACCACCACCTGCGGCGGCGTCAGCTCGGGATATTGTGCGATCGGCAGGATACGAATGCAGACAGCGCCTGCAAGCAGGATGACGATCGAGATCACCGCCGCGAAAACGGGGCGATCGATGAAGAATCTGTTGCCCAACATCAGTTCTGCACCACCTTCTTCGCATCCTTGGGCGTTGCATCCGCCGTCGCCTGCACCGGGGCGCCCGGGCGCACCTTGATGATGCCTTCGGTAATCAGCTTGTCGCCGGCCTTGAGGCCGGAAAGCACCAGCCAGCTGCCGCCGATCTTCTGGCCGAGCGTCACCGGATTGACGTGTGCCTTGCCTTCCTGGTCGATCGTATAGACGAACTGGCCCTGCGGGCTCTGCATCAGCGCCACTTCCGGGATCGTGATGGCGTCGTCGAGCGAAACGCCCGTCACCTTCGCGCGCACGAACTGGCCCGGCAGCAGCCGGCGATCGGGATTGTCGACCACGGCGCGGGCCTGCAGCGTGCCGGTCGACACGTCGATCGTGGAGGAGGTGAAGTCGACGACGCCGTCATGATTATAGGACGTACCGTCGCCGAAGGAGATCTTGACGCCGAGATTGGGCGCCTCGCCCTTGGCCTTCTTCATGTCGATCAGCCGGCGCACTTCCGCCGCTTCGGAATCCGAGAAGGAGAAATTGACGTAGACGGGATCGAGCTGCGTGATGCTGGTGAGCAGGCCGGTATCGCCCGTAGTGCCGATCAGGCTTCCCTCGGACACCTGTTCCAGGCTGGTGATGCCGCCGACCGGTGCTGTGACCTTGGTATAGTCGAGATTGAGCTGCGCCGTCTGGACCTGCGCCTGCGCAGCGGCAACCGCCGCTTCCGCCAGCTGCCGTGTCGAAATCGCATCGTCGCGCGCCTTCTGGGTGACGGCGCTCTGCTCGAACAGCGTGACGTTACGCTTTTCCTCGCGCTGCCCCTGGGCCAACTGAGCCTGGCTTTGCTGCAATTGGGCCTGAGCCTGGGCAAGCGCTGCCTGGTAGGTCGCCGGATCGATCAGGAAGAGCACGTCGCCCGCCTTGACCTCGGCGCCTTCGACGAAGTTCCTTTTCAACAGGATACCGCCGACACGCGCCCGCACATCGACTTGCCTAAAGGCGGAGATGCGCGCAGCATATTCATAGGTCAGCGATACGGTCTGCGGCTTGACGTCGATGGCCGTCACCTGCGGCGGCGGCATTTGTGCGGCCTGCTGCGCGAGGGAGGGAAATGCGCTGAAGATAAGCAGTCCGGCTGCAATGAAGCTGCTGCGGAGGGGGAGAGAATGATGCGTCGTCATGGGAAAATCACCGCGAGATTCGACATTTTTGTTGCGCCGAAATATACAAACATTCATGAATGATTGTAAATATCAAATCGACGTGATCTTTTGCCCGATATCGAGAACAGCTCGCCGCTAAGCAGGTATCAGCGCATGAAATCAAACCTATAGAATGAGATGGAACGCCCCCCTTTCCTCTCGACAAGGCTTCCAGGAGGAGCATGCGTAGAACCAAGGAAGATGCAGCCAAAACCAGAGAGGAAGTCCTCACCGCCGCCGCCGAAATTTTCTACGAGAACGGCGTCAGCGGCTCGAGCCTCGAAAAGATCGCCCAGCGCGCAGGCGTAACGCGCGGCGCGATCTACTGGCATTTCAAGGACAAGGCCGAGGTCCTGACAGCGCTGCATAGCGAGATCCGCCTGCCGCAAGAGACGATCGTCGACTACGCGATTGCTCACGGCCATGACGATCCCCTCGGCCTGATCGAAAATGCCGCAATCGAAGTCTTGCAGATCCTGGTGAATGATGAGCATCAGCAGCGCGTCTTCGCCATCATGATCCTCGGCTGCGAGTTTACGGAACACCTGTCCGACGCAGCCCAGCGGATCGTCACGGCCAATGCCGAAATGTTCGGCAAGCTGCAGAAGCTGATCGAGATGGCGGATGAACAGAGCCCGCTTGGGCCGCTATGGACCGCCGATGCCGCCGCCCGCGCCATTCAATGCTCCATGAACGGCTTGCTTGCCGAATGGCTTCGGTCGGGCAAATCCTTCCCGCTGGTCGACGTGGGCGAGCGGCTGGTCCGTAGCCTGATCCGCTCCATGCGCGGCGAAACCACGCGTTAGGCGCCCGCATGCCGCATGGCCTCGGCCAGCGAAATGTCCGATTTGATTTCCCGCGTCGACATCGACGTCACCGTGTGCCGCACACCGGGCAACCTGTTGAGCTCCTGGCGCAACAACCTGTCGAGCGCCGCCATGTCGGTGGCGAGGATGTGCAGGAGATAATCAGCCTCCCCCGTCGTCGCATGGCAGCGCCAGATCAGCGGGTGCCGGCGCACGGCGGCCTCAAACGCGTCGAAGCGCTCGACATCGATGGAGACCTGCACGAAGGCCTCCAGACCGAAGCCGAGCCGGGGCGGATCAAGAAGTGTCCTATACCCCCTGATGACGCCGGCCTCCTCCAGCGCCTTCACCCGCTTCCAGCAAGGCGTCTTGCTGAGGCCGGCGTGATCGGCAAGCGCCGCAAACGAAATGCGGGCATCGGCCTCAAGGGCGGCGATGATCTTGTGATCCAAAGCGTCCAATTCCATTGTTCTCTCCATGGCGCAAAAGATGATCGATCGTACTCTATTTCTGCGATTTTGGATGACAAATAGGAACAATGTTCAAGTCGAAATTTCGTATCCTGGAGGAAAAGCAAACATGCTTGGTGGCCAATCGCCGGAACAAAGGGAACGAGGATGCAGAAGAAAGACTATTACGCGCGCATCGAAGCGCCCGAAATGCGCGACTATGGAGTCTACCTCCAATGCGACAGGCTGCTCGCCTGCCAGAAGCCGCTTGACGGCATGGTCAATGGCGACGAATTGCAGTTCCAGATTGTGCATCAGGTGGAAGAGCTCTGGATGAAGCTCATGGCCTATACGCTGGTCGATGTCATTGCTTTCTTGGAGGAGCGCAACACGCATCGCGTCGTCACGCTCATGGGCCGCGTGCACCGGATCATGCGCATGATGACGGCCCAGCTCGACCTCCTGGAAACCATGTCGCCGAAGGAATATCAGCAAATCCGCCTGCAGCTCGGCAACGGCAGCGGGCAGGAATCGCCCGGCTTCAAATTCCTGCTGCGCATGCCGCCCGACCTCTGGCACGCCTTCAAGGCGAACTATCTCGATGCGGCCGGCCTGACGGTCGCGGACATTTATGACGGCAAATATGATCACGGCGACAGCTACGTGGTCGCCGAAGCTCTAGTGGAATATGACGAGCTGTTCCAGAAATTCCGCGCCAACCACATCTACCTGATCCAGCGCTCCATCGGGCTCGGCTCGAAATCGCTGAAAGGCCGCCCGGTCGAACTGCTGCAGGCCGGCACCCGCCATCGCTTCTTTCCCGACCTCTGGGACATCCGCGCCGAGATGACCGATCGCTGGGGCAGCGAATACGGCGTCGTCCGCGATTCCATTTCCAACCACGACGCCGCCGAATAGGCGCTGACTGGAAACAGCCTTCCGCTGCCGCCGATTTCAGCGGAAGGCCTTCGATTGTCGGGCAGACCCAGTTTCCTTGGATAGACCCACAGTCATTGTCCATTCCGCAAACGCCGCCAAGGGTGTTGCGATCCGGTCCCTCGCAAGCATTCGGCCGTCAATCGATTGACGCACGGGCCGGGGCATCTTCTCCCTGGTCTTAACGGTCAAATCGGCCGCCCCCTTCCTCATCAAGCAAATCACCCGGCCCCGCCGGCACCGGGAAACCGCTGACGCCTTCCCTCAAGGAGCCATAAAGCTCGGATTTCGGCCCTGTGAAATGCAAAAACTATGAAATATAGCCTATTGCATAAATTTGTTACCTGACATATTTATTTAGTAACCTCACAGTCCGATCCTCCCCCGGAGCCCCGCATGACGCAATTTCAGGAAGCCGCCGCGCAAGAACGAGCATGGAAGTTCGCGAGCCGCGACGAGGACGACCGCCCCAGCCTTCCGGAGGTCAATTCGACTGTTAAGGTTCCCCATGCCGGCAGCTGGATCCGGCGCCTGATCGCCTTCCTCGGCCCGGGCTATATGATTTCCGTGGGGTACATGGATCCCGGCAACTGGGCGACGGATCTCGCCGGCGGAGCGCGGTTCGGCTATACGCTGCTTGCCGTCATCATGCTGTCGAACCTGATGGCGATCCTCCTGCAGGCGCTGTCGGCCAGGCTGGGTATCGCTACCGGCCGCGACCTCGCCCAGGCCTGTCGCGATCATTATCCCCGGCCCGTGAACCTGGCTCTATGGTTTGCCTGCGAACTCGCGATCATCGCCTGCGACCTCGCGGAAGTCATCGGCACGGCAATCGCGCTGCAGCTGCTTTTCGGAATTCCGCTGATCGGCGGTGCGCTGATCACCGCGCTCGACGCCTTCCTGCTGCTGCTTCTGATGAGCAAGGGCTTCCGCTACCTCGAAGCCTTCGTCATCGCGCTGCTGATCGTCATCGCCACATGTTTTGCCATCCAGATTGCCGCCGCCTCCCCGCCGGTTGCAGCGATCCTCCATGGCTTCATTCCCTCGACCGAAATCGTCACCAATCACGAAATGCTCTATATTGCCATGGGCATCATCGGCGCGACGGTCATGCCGCATAACCTCTACCTGCACTCCTCGATCGTGCAGACGCGAGCCTATAAGCGCACGGAAGACGGACGCCGCGACGCCATCAAATGGGCAACTGTCGACAGCACCGTCGCGCTGATGCTGGCGCTGTTCGTCAATGCCGCGATCCTGATCGTCGCAGCCGCCGCCTTCCACACCACCGGCCACTCCGATGTCGCCGAGATCGGCCAGGCATACGAACTGCTATCGCCGCTGCTCGGCCTCGGCATCGCCTCGACGCTGTTTGCGGTGGCGCTGCTCGCCTCCGGTCTCAATTCGACCGTCACGGCGACGCTTGCAGGCCAGATCGTGATGGAAGGCTTTCTCCGGCTGCGGATTCCGCACTGGGCAAGACGACTTTTGACCCGCGGCCTCGCAATTATTCCGGTTGTGTTCGTGACCGCCTTCTATGGTGAAAAAGGCACGGCGAATCTGCTCGTGCTGAGCCAGGTTGTCCTGTCCATGCAGCTGCCTTTCGCGGTCATCCCGCTCGTCCAGTTCGTGACGAATCGCGAGAAAATGGGCAGTTTCACAGTCTCCAGAAGCATTGCCATTCTTTCCTGGGCTGTTGCGGCAATCATCCTGCTGCTGAACTTCAAGCTGCTCTACGACACCATCTTCGGTTGACGAATCATTTTGAACGCGCGAATCTGGATCTGTGGATGATCACGACAATTAACTGACTCGTAATATTTGCCTAGATTTCGCCACGATTTGCCCTAGTTTGGGCCCACCGCAGTCTGCAGGGTTCCTCACTTCATGGCCGAAAGTCCATTGCGCGTTCAATTTCCTGCGGAGGCTGCCATCCAGGCGCGGCCGCATCATGATTTTCACATTCCGTTTCTGCCGCGCTCCGCGCATCTGCGTCATCTGATCGCCATCGGCCTGGCGGGCACGGCATCCTTCGGCCTTCTGGCAACTGTGCTCTACCCGCTGCTGGCCCGTCATACGATCGAACAAGCCGTGCCTCTGCGCACGGCAGAGCTGGCCCATCCCCAGCCTGCAATGCGCAAAGCCAGCCGGCTGGCTGCGAAACAGCGTTTCGACGGCGCTCGCTTCGCTCAGGTTGCGGAAAAGCTCTCCAGCGGGGAAACCCGCATCTTCACCTATCACCGCACGACGCTCGTCTTCAAATCCGATGAGTCTGGAAGTGCGCGCAACAGTGCGGAAGCCATCAATGTCGCCTATGGCGGCGAGCGTGCCGACAACATGGTGTTTTCACCACCGTCGCTTTCGGATATCCGCAACGGCATCTATCCGCAAACGACGCATTATGATGCCGTGCGCCGCTCCCGCTTCCCCGTTCGCGGCGTACCGCTGAACGTCAGCGTATCGAGGGCGACGACAGGCGAGCAGGGCCGTGAATTCCACCGGCTGGTCTCCATGCCGAAGGACAAGCAGGACCTGCAGGACATCCTGGCTTCCGCAGGCCTCGGCAGCGACGCCGGCGACGAGCTGCAGCGCGCCCTGGAGACCGATACGGTTTCGCCCGGCGACAGCCTGGAACTGCTGCTCGAGAAGACGGGGCCGAACGCCCGCCCGAAACTGATCATGGCCCGCCTCAGCGGCGACAGGACGCCGGAGCGGGTCGTTGCCCGCGACGATGCCAACGGCTTCGTGCCAATGGCCAACGACAGGCTGTTTTCGACGCTCTATGGCGAAAGTCAGGCCGAGGCGCCGTCCTCTTCGGAAGTAGCGGCGGTCGATCTCAGGAACGTCGACGGCAATGACGAGGCGGCGGTCAGCGCCAAGCTGGAGAGATCCGGCCTGAGCAAGGAATACGCCTTGCAGCTCATCAAGCTCGCCAAGGCGAAAGGCGTTTCGCTGACCAGCATCGAGGATGCTCCCGACAGCGTCGACCTCCTCTTCCGAAAGTCCGATGACGGCCGCAACGAGCTGATGTTCATCGAATTCCATGCCGATGGCGACATGCATCGCTTCTATCTGCATAAGGACGGGAGCGATGGCTCCTCGGAATTCTACGATGAAAGCGGCCACTCGATCGCCAAGTCGCTCGTCCACCGCCCGGTGCCGAACGGCACGCTCGGCGATGGTTTTGCCTGGCGCATCCATCCCATTCTCGGCGTGAAGAAATTCCACAACGGCGTCGATTTCCGCGCGCCGATGGGTAGCCCCATCCAGGCGGCCGGCGACGGCGTCGTCGAGAAGATTTCCTGGGAAACCGGCTACGGCAAATATGTCCGCATTCGTCATGACGGCGGCTATGAGACGACCTATGCCCATATTTCCGCAACGCCGCAAAATCTGCGCATCGGCCAGCGTGTCGCGCAGGGTCAGGTCATCGCCTATGTCGGATCGACGGGCTACTCCACCGGCCCGCATCTCTATTATGAACTGCGCGTCAACGGCCGCTATGAAAACCCGCTGACAACGCAATTGCCGGCCGGCACGAATCTCACCGGCAAGTCGCTCGACAGGCTGCGCTCGCAGGTCAGCCACGTCGAAAACATCATGAGCTATCTCGACGTTCCGCCGGCCCGCGGCAATCAGCCCGCGCCCTTCTCCAGCTTCGATCCGGCGCCGAATTTAGGCCCGAACCTCGGACCAAGTTTCGGGCCGAACCATTACGGCGCGCCGTCGCCATAAGCCGGTCAAAACCGGTACCTGCGCGGTCATCTTGCGATCCGTGCGGGCGGCAATGGCGCCTCGGTGCCGAATGCGATAACAATCCTCCGATACATCGCCAATGGAGACGATATCGCTGGGCCGTGTGAATAGGCACGACGAAATCGTCCCACGGCAATCCGCAAGGAGCAGACATTGGCGCGCAAGCCGTTGCCGGAACCCAAGGATACGTTGTCAGGCGAAAGCAGGCGCCTGCGCGCCGATGCGCGGCGCAACCGCGACACGCTGATTGAAGTCGCGGCGCATGCCTTCGCCAGCCACGGCACCGCCGCCTCGCTGGAGGATATAGCGCGGCGGGCGAATGTCGGTATCGGAACGCTCTATCGCCATTTCCCCAGCCGGGAGCATCTCGTGGAGGTGGTCTATCGTCACGAAGTCGAGGCGCTATGCGCTGCGGCCGAGACGCTTTCCAGCGAACTTGCCCCCGATTTGGCCCTGGAGGAATGGATGCACCGCTTCGTTGGATATCTCGCCACCAAGCGCGGCATGGCCGACAGCCTGCGCATTCTCGTCAATAGCAACTCCAAGCTCTTCGCCGACAGCTACGGCAAGGTGCCCGTCGCGCTTGCCGGCCTGATCGAAAGAGCGGTCGCGGCCGGTTCGATCCGCACCGATGTCGACAGCACGGACGTGCTGCATGCCCTGTCGGGCGCCTATTCCATGCCCAATTCGCCGGAATGGCACGATCGCGCCCAGCGTCTCGTGCGCCTGTTGATGGATGGATTGCGCTGGGGTGCCCCGAAAACGCAGGGGCAGCAAGGGGCCTGATAATCGGCAGAATGCTTCCTATATGCTTTTGAACTCACCTGACCATTACCCAAGCTGAGGAGAGCAAGAATGTCCGAAAAGCTGGTAAAAATCCCCGGTCCCGATCATCCCATCACGATCGAGGAAAAGCATGCGCATGTCACCGTCTCCGTCGCCGGCAAGGTGATTGCCGACACGCACGAGGCGCTGTCGCTCAAGGAGGCATCCTATCCGGCCGTGCTCTACATTCCCCGCAGGGATGTCGACATGTCCCTGCTGCAAAAGACCGGCCACGAGACCTACTGCCCCTACAAGGGCGAATGCTCCTACTACAGCATCCCGGCCGGCGGCGAGCGTTCGGTGAACGCCATCTGGAGCTATGAAAATCCCTATGCATCCGTCAGCCGGATCAAGGACTATATGGCCTTCTATCCCGATCGCGTCGATTCGATCGACGTCGTCACCTAAAGCAATTCCAGGAAAAGTGCGCAGCGGTTTTCCGTCCGGAATTGCGGAAAAACAAGAGGATAGAGCCTTTTCGCGATTCGAGGAAAAGCGGAAATGCTCTAAAGAGCAAGACCGCTCGACGCGTCGAAGACATAGACTTGTTCCGGGCTCACGGAAACGTTCAGCGGCTGCCCATAGCGCACCGGCGCCTCGCCATCGACGACGGCCGTCACCTGCTCGCCGGCAAGATCGAACAGCACATGGGTCTGCGCGCCGGTCGGCTCGACCAATAGGGTCAGACCACTGAGCGGCGAGCCGCCGCTTGCAAGGCTTAGATGTTCGGGCCGCAGCCCGATCTTCACGCTCTGCCCCGGCTTCACCTTGCGTTCGCCGGCAATGCGCACCGGCGTGCTGTCCTTCAGCCGCACGGCCGGCTGGCCATCGACACCATCTACGACACCCTCGAGGAAATTCATCGCCGGCGAGCCGATGAAGCCGGCGACGAAGAGATTGGCCGGCTTGCGATAGAGCTCGATCGGCGTTCCCTGCTGCTCGATCTTGCCCTGGTTCAGCACCACGATGCGATCTGCCAGCGTCATGGCCTCGATCTGGTCGTGGGTCACGTAGATCGAGGTGGTCTGCACCTTCTGATGCAATGCCTTGATCTCCGAGCGCATCTGCACCCGCAGCTTCGCATCGAGGTTGGAGAGCGGCTCGTCGAACAGGAAGACGGCGGGATTACGCACGACGGCGCGGCCCATGGCGACGCGCTGGCGCTGGCCGCCGGAGAGCTGCGCCGGCTTGCGGTCGAGCAACTTGGTAAGATCGAGCATGCGCGCGGCTTCGTTGACCCGCTGTTCGATGACCTGTTTGGTCTGGCCCGAGAGCTTCAGGTTGAAGCCCATGTTCTCGGCGACCGTCATATGCGGATAGAGCGCGTAGGACTGGAAGACCATGGCGATGTTGCGCTCACGCGGCGTCATGGCGTTGACCACCTGCCCGCCGATCGACACATCGCCATCGGTGATTTCTTCCAACCCGGCGATCATCCGCAGCAGCGTGGACTTGCCGCAGCCGGAGGGGCCGACGAGGGCGATGAACTCGCCGTCCTCGATCGAAAGCGAGATATCGTGGATGACGGTCAGCGCCCCATAGGCCTTATGGATGTTATGCAGTTCGACGGATGCCATGCTTTTTGCTCCAGTAAGGCTCAGGACTTCACCGCACCGGCGGTGAGGCCGGCGATGATATGCTTCTGCGCCAGGAAGAAGACGATGATGGTGGGGAGGATGGTCAGCGTGATGAAGGCGAGAACCAGCTCCCATTCGGTGCCGAACTCGCCGCTATAGACCATCATGCCGAGCGGCCAGGGATAGATCGAGTCCGAGTTCAGCATGATCAGCGGCAGGATGTAGCTGTTCCAGCTGCCGACGAAGGAAATGATGCTGACGGTGGCGATGATCGGCCGCGAGAGCGGCAGCGAGATGTGCCAGAAGAAGCGGATATAGCCGCAGCCATCGACAAAGGCCGCCTGGAACAATTCTTCCGGAAGGTTTCGAAAATAGTTTCGGAAGAGCAGGATGCTCATGCCGAGGCCGAACGCCACCTGCGGCAGCACCACGCCCCAATAGGTGTTGAGCAGGCCGAGATCGCGGATGCGGATGAAGAGCGGCAGGATGGCGGTGGCGGCCGGAAACATCAGGCCGATGAGGAAATAGTTCAGCAAGAAGTTCGAGCCGAAGAATTTCACATGCGCGAAGGCGAAGGCCGCCATGGCCGAGACCGACAGCGTCAGGAACACTGTGAGAACGGCGATGATCAGGGAATTCATCATCTGCCGCCAGTAGCGGTCGCCGAACAGGATGCCGGTATAATTCTCGAAATGCCATTCGGCCGGCAGGCCGAAGGGATTGGTGCGGAGATCGCCGAGCGTCTTGAAGCCGCCGAGCGCGGTCGTCAAAAGCGGGATCAGCACGATGGCGGCGATGATGGTCAGCGCCACATAGAGATAGATCTTCGTGCCGATAGTCAGTCGAACGGATGAGGCCATGTCAGTCATTGCGCATAAATATCCGTTTGTAGCCGAAGGCGAGGGTGACGCAGATCACGAACAGCACGACGCCGACGGCGCTGCCGAGGCCGACCTGCATGCGGGTGACACCGAAATTGTATAGGAAGGTCACCATCGTCTGGGTCGAGTTGAACGGGCCGCCGCCGGTGAGCGGCATGATCATGTCGAAAAGCTGCAGCGATCCGACGACGGCGAAGAAGACGGAAAGACGCAGCGTCGAGCCGAGCAGCGGCAGCGTCACGTAGCGGAATTTCTGCCAGCCGGTGGCGCCGTCGATCTCAGCCGCCTCGAGCACGCTCTTGTCGAGGGATTGCATGCCGGCGATGAACAGCATCATGTGAAAGCCGAAATATTTCCACACGATCACGCCGAGCACGGCGTACATCGCCAGGTCCTTGTCGGCGAGCACATAGGGTGTTGGCGTGCCGAGGAAATGCGCGATCGCGGCAAACAGGCCGTAATCGCCATCATAGACGAAGCGCCAGATCAGGCCGGCGGCCACTTCGGCCAGCACATAGGGCAGGAAAAAGATCAGCCGGAAGAGCACGACGCCGCGAATGCGGTGCGCCAGCATCGTCGCCAGCCAGATGGCAAGCGGCACTTGGATGGCGATCGACACCAGGATGATGAGCGCATTGTTCTTCAGCGACGTCAGGAAGGCGCTGTTCTTGAACAGAACCTGGAAATTGCGCAGCCCCACAAACTCTGTTGGCGGGCCGTAGCCGTTCCAGCGATAAAGGCTGTACCAGGCCGCTTCCCCCATCGGCAGGATGACGAAGATGGTAAAGAGCAGCAGCGCCGGCGGCAGGAACAGCAGGATGACGGGCAGGCGGCCGCGGGCGGCCGGCGATTTTCGTTTCGCTGCGGGTTTCGCTCTGGCGATGGACGGTATGGCGGTCGTTGCGCTGACATCGGTCATGGGCGGTCTCGACGATTGCAATTCAGGGAAAAACCGGCGCCGGCACAAGGGAGCGGCCGGCGCCGGATGCCGCTAGAGCTGGTCCTGTTCGAAGGCGTCCTGGACCTGCTGCGCGCCATCCTTTGGCGATATCTGGCCGGAGACGATACCGACGGCCACATCGTTGACGACGCGGCCGACCGAGGGGCCGAGATCCTGGTCGAAGAAGTTCTGGTGCCAGGTCGAATGCGCCAGCTGGTCGGCGGCTTCGTGCATCAGCGGACCCTTGACGCCGTCTTCGCCGCCGACGGCAACCGGGATGATCATGCCGGCCTGCGCCATGGCGCGCTCGCTTTCGGCGCTGGTCAGATAGGCGAGGAAATCGACGGCCTCGGGCGGGGCCTTCTTGGTGACGGCCCAGCCGTTCAATCCGCCGAGCGTGTCGGTCGGAAGGCCGGCGCCGCCGGTCACGGCCGGGAAGGCGAAACGGCCGATATTGTCGTTCGCCAGGCCCTTGGCGTCGCCGGAATTGGTGCGCTGGTTGGCAACCGTATTTTCGAAGCCGAGGATCATCGCGGCCTTGCCGTCGCCGAAGACGCCGAGCGCCTGCGGCCAGGTGGTGCCGAGATAGCCCGCCTGGAAGGGTTCGAGCTTGCCGAGTTCGGCAAGCTGTTCGCCGGCCTTGATGATGGCGGGATCGTTGAAGCCGTTGCCCTTGCCGTTCTTGGCGTTGTTGAAGACCTGCTGACCGCCGTCGCGCATCACCAGATAGCTCCAGTAGAAGTGGATCGGCCACTTCTCGCCGCCACCGCCCGCGATCGGCGCGATGCCGGCCGCCTTGATCTTCTTGACGGCGGCCAGATAATCGTCCCAGCTCTTGATGGCATTGGCATCGACGCCGGCCTTGGCGAACAGCGCCTTGTTATAGAAGAAGGAAACCGTGCCGAGCTTGTAGGGCACGGCGCTGATCTTGTTGTCGAAGGTCAGACCCTTCACCGCCGCCTGATTGTAGCTCTTCAGCCAGGCGCCATCCTTGGCGTTCATCGCCGCGGTCAGGTCCATGAGCGTGCCGGTCTGCTGCTGCTGCTTCAAGACGCCGCCGCCCCAGCTGAAGAAGAAATCGGGAGCGTCCTTCGATTGTAAAAGCGTCGGCAGCTTCGCCTTGAAGGCCTCGTTGGCCAGGAACTGCATCTCGATCTTCGTGCCGGGATGCTTGGCCTCGTACTGATCCGCGATCTTGCGCCAGACGGCGACATAGTTCGGGTCGGTTTCCAGATGCAGCCATTTGACGACGGTGTCGGCGGCGGCGCCCGTCGCGCCGGCCAGGATCGCCAAGCCGGTCGTGGCGGCAACGGCAGCGATGCGAAGGGCCTTGGCCCCACGTAGATGGATCATGATTTTCTCCTCCCAAGGGAACCAAGAGCCTCAATATTTTTTCCCTTATGCGGAATAATTCAACGGAGCTTTGCTGAAATGTCAACCACCACCGCTAAATTTTCGGCAGGTTTACCGCAAAACGGCTTGACATTGAGTGATGACCATAGGTTATTTAATTCGCATTCCGTTAAAAATACCAGGCCGCAGCCGAGCGGGTCCATCATTCGGCGCCATTCTTATGAAAACAGCAGATCCCGAGCTTATGCGGGCGATAAACCGCTTTAATGTGCTGGATACGATCCGGCGGGCGGGCTCCATCGCACGTATCGAAATCAGCGACCGCACCCAGCTTTCGACCACCACCGTGTCGGCGATCACCGCGTCGCTGCTGGATGACGGGCTCATCCTGGCGCGCACGGAAGGCGACCTGCGCGAGGCCGCCACTCGAGGCCGGCCCCGCGTCATGCTGGAGCTCAATCCGGATGCCGCGCGCGTCGTCGGCGCGAAAATCGCCGCCAACCGCATGGTTTTCGTGGTGACGGACTTTCGCGGCGAGGTTCTTTCCACGCTGACGCTGGCGCTGCGCGTCGACCGGCAGCCGATCGGCGTCATCGCCGATCTGATCGAAGATGGCGTGCGCCGCTGCGTCGTCGACGCCAATCTGGCTTTGGACGAGATCGATTCCGTCTGCCTCGGCCTGCCTGGTGTCATCGAGCACCGCACCGGCCATGTCCGCACCAGCCCGATCTTTCGCGAGACGGGCGTCGATTTTGCCAGGGAAATGTCCGAGCGGCTGGGCGTGACCACCATCGTCGAGAGCGACGCGCATGCCATCACGCTGGCGCATCACTGGTTCGGCAAGGCAAGAGACCTGGACGACATGGTGCTCGTGTCGCTGGAACAGACGCTGGGGCTCGGTGTTCTGCATGGCGGCCAGCTGTTTCGCGGCGCCGGCGGCCTCAGCCACAATCTCGGCGATCTGGTTCTCGGCATCGGTTCGCAAGGTATGGTCAGGCTGGCAAGCCTTGCCGGCGAAAGCGCCATTCTCGGCGATCAGCCGAGCGGCCGCTTCGCCGAGGCCATCCGCCTCGGCCAGGGCATGGCGCATGCGAAGACCCTGATTGCGGCGGACGACAATACATTGATCGGCGCGGCGATCCGGGCCGGCGAAGCCTGCGGCACGGCGCTCGCCAATATCGTCACGCTGTTTGCCCCGCCGCGCGTCATTCTTGTGGGATCGAGCCTGGCGCTCGGCCAGCCCTTCCTCGACAGCCTGCGGGAAGCCTATTCGCTGGCGATCCCACCGTCGATCAAGGGCGTGACCGAACTCGTTTTCGACCAATCGACGGACGAGACCTGGGCGCAAGGCGCCGCGGTCGTCGCGTTGCGCGAACTCTACGAATCGCCCTGGGGAACGACGGGACCGGCACCGGCCCTCTGATCCCCAGAGCAATTCCAGGAAAAGCGCGCAGCGGTTTTCCGTCCGGAATTGCGTCGAAACAATAGGATAGAGCGGTTCAGCGATTCCTTGAAACACTGAACCGCTCCAGTACAGACAAAGACAAGCTATCTGGAGGAAGTCCATGAACAAGGTCGGCATCGGCATCATCGGCTGCGGAAATATTTCCGGCGCCTATCTCACCGCCATGAAATCCTTTCCCATTCTCGACATCAAAGGCGTGGCCGACCTCAATCGCCAGCTCGCCGAGGCAAAGGCAGCCGAATTCGGCCTGAAGGCGGTCGATATCGCCACCCTGCTTGCCGATCCCTCGATCGAGATTATCGTCAACCTGACCATTCCAAAGGCGCATGTCGCCGTCGGACTGCAGGCGCTGGACGCCGGCAAGCACACCTATTCGGAAAAGCCGCTCGGCATCAATTTCGCCGAGGGCAAGACGCTTGCGGATGCCGCAACCGCCAAGGGCCTGCGCATCGGCGCGGCCCCGGATACCTTTCTCGGCGGTGGCCACCAGACGGCGCGCGCCATCATCGACGAGGGCGCGATCGGCATCCCGGTCGGCGGCAGCGCCACCTTCATGTGCCCCGGCCATGAGCGCTGGCATCCGAATCCGGCTTTCTATTATGAAGTCGGCGGCGGCCCGATGCTCGACATGGGTCCCTATTACATCACCGATCTCGTCAACCTGCTCGGCCCCGTCTCCCAGGTCGCCGGTTTTGCCGTCGCGCCGCGCAAGGAACGCATTATCACCAGCGAGCCGCGCAATGGCGAGCACATCCCGGTGCATGTGCCGACGCATGTCGCCGGCGTCATGGCCTTTGCCAATGGCGCCGTCGTCCAGATCGGCATGAGCTTCGATGTCGCCGGCCACAAGCATGTGCCGCTCGAAGTCTACGGCACCGAAGGCACGCTGATCGTGCCCGATCCCAACCGTTTCGGCGGCCCGGTGGAGTTTTTGAAGAAGGGTGGAGAATTCGCCGAGCGTGAGATCACCGCGCCCTATGCCGACGGCAATTACCGCTCGCTCGGCGTCGCCGACATGGCGCATGCCATCCGCTCGAATCGACCGCACCGCGCCAATGGCAGCCTCGCGCTGCATGTGCTCGAAGTCATGGAAGCCTTCCAGACGGCCTCCGACAGCGGGCGCACGGTCACCATCACGACGCAAACGGAGCGCCCGGCCCCTCTGTCCGAATCCCTGGTGGATGGACAGATCGGCCGCTAATTGAGCTAGTTCAGGAGGACTATCATGCGTGAAGCACTTATCGTCTGGGGCGGCTGGAGCGGCCACGAACCACAGGAATGCGCCCATATCATCCGCGACATGCTGGAAGAGGACGGCTTCAAGGTCTACCTCGAAAACAGCACCGAAGCCTTCGCCGATCCCTCGATCCACGATCTCAGCCTGATCGTGCCGATCGTCACCATGTCGAAGATCGAGAAGGAAGAGGTGAAGAACCTCGCCGAGGCGATCGAAAGCGGCGTCGGCATCGCCGGTTATCATGGCGGCGCAGGCGACTCGTTCCGCGAAAGCGTTGAGTACCAGTTCATCATCGGCGGCCAGTGGGTCGCCCATCCCGGCAACATCATCGACTATACGGTCAATATCACGCGGCCGGACGACCCGATCATGGAGGGAATCACCGATTTCCCCTACACGTCGGAGCAGTACTATATGCATGTCGACCCGTCGAACGAGGTGCTGGCGACCACGACCTTCACCGGCGACCACGCCTATTGGATCGACGGCGTCGTCATGCCGGTCGCCTGGAAGCGCAAATACGGCAAGGGCCGCGTCTTCTATTCCTCGCTCGGCCACCAGGCCAAGGAATTCGACGTGCCGCAGATGAAGACCATCTTCCGCCGCGGCGCCAACTGGGCGGCGCGCTGAGCGCTCCATATCTTTCGAAAATACCGCTCCTCATATCATTTGAGGAGCGGCCCTGCGAAAGCATCTCCATCGGGCTCGACCACCCGCCGGAGCCTCAACAAACAGCCAGATCAGGCCGGACAGGCCGCCGCTATAATCTGCCGGCGAAAACGCCGCGCGGCGTCCGTTCTCTAGGGCCGCCTCCCCCAGTCCATCCCAGACATCCCAGATTCTCGCTTCGCGCTCGGCGGCTGCTTCGTGCTCGACCATCGGCTGCCGACACTGAAGTGCGGCCATGAGCCGGAACGGACGCGACCCGCAAGGCCGCGGCCACGAGGCTCGTCAGGTTTCATTTCCAATGCCGATCAATCGGTTACCGGTTTTGTTATTTATCCCTAAAATAGGCCTCTGACGAGATTCATGAAGCGAAGCTGAAACGCGACCAGTTTTCGTTTGACATTCCTTTATCTTCATTTATCGTCATTCTGGTTTCGGTTTTCGCGTGAGGGGTGCAAATCGAAACAAAGGGAGGAATAATTGTCCGAAAATCAGATCAGTACGGAAAACGGCATGGTTTGCGACTTCGTCCGCACCGCCATTGACATCACGCGGCGCAATTCTTGCCGGCGCGAAGTTTCCGCAGGCAGATCGGCACAATCCACTTCCCGACAACCATAATCTCAGCAACGGACACCGCCCGGCAACGGCATTTCCGGACGGATCAGTCTCTTCGCGATCCTCGCGGCAGCATCGATATGCGACGCATGGAAGGAATTTATCGTGCTTGAACTTAGAGGCGTATCGAAGTCGGTCGGCGGAGAGACGCATATCGCAGAAACGAACCTGACCCTGCAGCGCGGCACGCTGAATGTGCTGCTGGGACCGACGCTTTCGGGCAAGACGTCGCTGATGCGACTGATGGCCGGGCTCGACAAGCCGACCGCAGGCACGATCCATGTCGACGGCGCCGACGTCACCGGCCTGCCGGTGCAGCGCCGCAACGTCGCGATGGTCTACCAGCAATTCATCAACTATCCCTCCATGACCGTCTACGACAATATCGCCTCGCCGATGCGATTGAGCGGCAAAAGCACGGCGATCATCGACAAGGAGGTCAAAAAGGCAGCCGATCTTCTGCGCCTCGGCCCCTTCCTCGATCGCCTCCCTTTGAGTCTTTCTGGCGGCCAGCAGCAGCGCACGGCGCTCGCCCGCGCCATCGTCAAGAACGCGGGGCTGGTCCTGCTCGACGAGCCGCTCGCCAATCTCGACTACAAGCTGCGCGAGGAGCTGCGCGCCGAATTGCCGAAAATCTTCGCCGAATCCGGCGCCATCTTCGTCTACGCCACCACGGAACCATCCGAGGCCCTGCTTCTCGGCGGCAATACCGCAACCTTGGCGCAAGGCCGCATCACCCAGTTCGGACCGACGATCGAGGTCTTCCGCAACCCGAAGGACCTGATCACAGCAATCACCTTCGCCGATCCGCCGCTGAACACGATCATGCTCGACAAGCGCGGCAGCGAATTCATGCGCGACGGCAATATCCGCCTGCCCGTGCCGAAGGATCTCCAGGACCAGCCGGATGGCCGCTACACGATCGCTTTCCAGCCGCATCACCTGGCGCTTGCGCCGCAGACGCCGGAAGCCATCGCCGCGCCGGCAAGAGTGACCGTCACCGAGATCACCGGTTCGGAAAGCTTCATCCATATCGATGTTTCAGGCCAGCGCTGGGTGATGCTGACCCAGGGCGTGCAGGATATCGATGTCGACGATGCGATCGATGTCTTTATCGATCCGCGCCACATCATGGTCTTCGACACCGAAGGCGCCGCCGTCACTCCCGCCCTGCAACAAGCCGCCTGAGGAGAGACAATGGCCCGCATCGATCTTGACCACATCAGGCACGCTTACAACGACCACCCGAAATCCGACGCCGATTACGCGCTGAAGGAAGTGAACCATAGCTGGGAAGACGGCAGCGCCTATGCGCTGCTGGGGCCTTCAGGCTGCGGCAAGACCACGCTTCTCAACATCGTTTCCGGTCTGGTGCAGGCCTCGGAGGGCCGCATCCTCTTCGACGGCAAGGACGTGACCCGGCTGTCGACCCAGGAGCGCAACATCGCGCAGGTCTTCCAGTTCCCTGTCGTCTACGACACGATGACCGTCTACGACAATCTCGCCTTCCCGCTGCGTAACCGGCATGTTCCGGAGGCCGAGGTCAAGCGCAAGGTCGATGAGATCATCGAGATGATCGGCCTTTCCGACAGCGCGCACCGCAAGGCGCGCGGGCTCACCGCCGATGCCAAGCAGAAGATCTCGCTCGGTCGTGGCCTCGTGCGCTCCGATGTCAACGCCATCCTCTTCGACGAGCCGCTGACGGTCATCGATCCGCATATGAAGTGGGTGCTGCGCTCGCAGTTGAAGCAACTCCACCGCCGCTTCGGCTTCACCATGGTCTACGTGACCCACGACCAGACGGAGGCGCTGACCTTCGCCGACAAGGTGGTGGTCATGTACAATGGCGAAGTGGTGCAGATCGGCACGCCGAACGACCTGTTCGAGCGCCCGCGCCACACCTTCGTCGGCTATTTCATCGGTTCGCCCGGCATGAATGTCATGCCCGTCGAGATCGAAGGCAGCAGCGCACGCATCGGCAACCGCACGATCGCGCTGCCCGGCGCTCCGCTGGAAAGACGCGCGGGCCGCTCCGAACTCGGCATTCGCCCCGAATTCGTCCGCATCGGCCGCGAGGGCATGCCCGCGACCGTGACGAAGGTCGAGGATCTCGGCCGCCGCAAGGTGGTCCGCGCCAAGCTCGACGGCCAGGATATCGTCGCCGTCATCGGCGAGGACCAGACGGTGCCGGCAGAGCCGCACATCGCCTTCGATCCGGCCGGCATCAATATCTACGCCGACTCCTGGCGCATCGAGATGGGAGCCTGACGATGGAGAAGACCTGGAACAACAAAGCCTGGTTCATGCTCATTCCGGTTCTGCTACTGGTCGGCTTTTCCGCCGTCATTCCGCTGATGACGGTCGTGAACTATTCGGTGCAGGACACGTTCGGGAACAACGTCTTCTTCTGGGCCGGCACGCAGTGGTTCGAAGAGATCCTCCATTCCGGCCGCTTCTGGGATTCGATGATCCGCAACCTGATCTTCTCCTTCGTCATTCTGGCGATCGAAGTGCCGCTCGGCATCTTCATCGCCCTCAACATGCCGAAGAAGGGCATCGGCGTTCCCGTCTGCCTCGTCCTGATGGCCTTGCCGCTGCTCATCCCCTGGAACGTCGTCGGCACGATCTGGCAGGTCTTCGGCCGCAGCGACATCGGGCTGATGGGCTATGTTCTGGTCAATCTCGGCATCGACTACAACTATGTCTCCGATCCGGTAGACGCCTGGGCGACGATCATCGTCATGGACGTCTGGCATTGGACGAGCCTGGTCGTGCTGCTTTGCTATGCCGGCCTCGCCTCCATTCCCGACGCCTTCTACCAGGCCGCCAAGATCGACGGCGCCTCGCGCTGGTCCGTCTTCCGCTACATCCAGCTGCCGAAGATGAACCGCGTCCTGCTGATCGCCGTGCTGCTGCGCTTCATGGATAGCTTCATGATCTATACCGAACCCTTCGTCGTGACCGGCGGCGGCCCCGGCAATTCGACGACCTTCCTGTCGATCGATCTCGTGAAGGTGGCGCTCGGCCAATTCGACCTCGGCCCGGCAGCAGCCATGTCGCTGATCTACTTCCTGATCGTGCTTCTGCTGTCCTGGGTCTTCTACACCGTCATGACCAATTACGATGCGGGAGAAAGCCGATGAGCGGCAAACCCTTCTCCACCACGGCCGATGACGCCGCGATGCACAAGATGGCAGCGTCGGATGCCGCCGCAAACACCGTCACCGCGACGGGCGCGCAAGCCATCCGCCGCCACGGCGAAAAAGGGCGCTGGTCCTGGCTGGTGCCGACGCTCTATATCGTCTTCCTGCTGCTGCCGATCTACTGGCTCGTCAATATGAGCTTCAAGACCAATGAAGAGATCATTGGCGGGCTGACGCTCTATCCGCATGAGCCGACGCTGCGCAACTACGCGATCATCTTCACCGATCCGTCCTGGTACAAGGGCTATATCAATTCCATCACCTATGTCGTCATGAACATGGTGATCTCGGTTGCCTGCGCTCTTCCGGCGGCCTACGCCTTCTCGCGCTACCGCTTCCTCGGCGACAAGCATGTCTTCTTCTGGCTGCTGACGAACCGCATGGCGCCCCCGGCGGTTTTCGCCCTGCCGTTCTTCCAGCTCTATTCGGCCTTCGGCCTGATCGACACCCATATCGCCGTGGCGCTGGCGCATTGCCTGTTCAACGTGCCGCTGGCGGTCTGGATCCTCGAAGGCTTCATGTCCGGCGTGCCGAAGGAGATCGACGAAACCGCCTATATCGACGGCTATTCGTTCCCGCGCTTCTTCATCAGGATCTTCATTCCCCTGATTGCCAGCGGCATCGGCGTCGCCGCCTTCTTCTGCTTCATGTTCTCCTGGGTCGAACTGCTGATCGCCCGCACCTTGACGACGACCGACGCCAAGCCGATCGCCGCCATCATGACGCGCACGGTCTCGGCTGCCGGCATGGACTGGGGCCTGCTTGCCGCCGCCGGCGTGCTGACGCTGATCCCCGGCGCGCTCGTGATCTACTTCGTCCGCAACTACATCGCCAAGGGCTTCGCGCTCGGCCGCGTCTAAAGGAAACCGCTGTGAATACTGACTTTTCCTGGATGGCCTGGACACTACCGACAGCGCTCTTTTTCGCGACGATCCTGCTTTTGCTGATCGGCATGGCGGTCTGGGAGTATTTTTCGCCGGGCGGCAATCCGCGCCTCGGCATCCTGCGCTTCGAAACGACACGCGGCGACCGGCTGTTCATCTCGCTGCTCGGAGCCGCCTTCATCCATCTCGCTTGGCTGGGCCTGGGAGGCCCCAGCCTGTGGTGGGCTCTTGCTCTTTCCGTGGTCTACGCCGCCGGCGTCTTCCGTATGGTCTGAGCAAACCAATACGGCGGCCGGCGATCCGGCCGTCCTGAAATGCACTCGCAACCTGTAGGGAGGAATATATGCGAAGACATCTCTTGACGACGACGGCTGTCGCCCTGCTGGCCTTGGCCGGCGCGGCCAATGCCGGCATGAATGAAGCCAAGACGTTCCTGGACAAGGAGATCGGCGATCTTTCGACGCTCTCGCGCGCCGACCAGGAAAAGGAAATGCAGTGGTTCGTCGATGCGGCCAAGCCTTTCCAGGGCATGGAAATCAAGGTCGCTTCGGAAACGCTGACCACGCACCAGTATGAATCGCAGGTTCTCGCGCCGGCCTTCACGGCCATCACCGGCATCAAGGTCACGCACGACGTCATCCAGGAAGGCGACGTCGTCGAAAAGATCCAGACGCAGATGCAGACTGGCCAGAACCTCTATGACGGCTGGGTCAACGATTCCGACCTGATCGGTACCCATTGGCGCTACAAGCAGGTGCGCAACCTGACGGATTGGATGGCTGGCGAGGGCAAGGACGTCACCAATCCCAATCTCGATGTTGCGGATTTCATCGGCACCAGCTTCACCACCGCTCCGGACAAGAAGCTTTATCAGCTTCCCGACCAGCAGTTCGCCAACCTCTACTGGTTCCGCTACGACTGGTTCAACGACCCGAAGAACAAGGCTGACTTCAAGGCCAAATACGGCTACGAGCTCGGCGTGCCGGTCAACTGGTCGGCCTATGAGGATATTGCCCAATTCTTCACCGGCCGCGACGTCGACGGCAAGAAAGTCTTCGGCCATATGGACTACGGCAAGAAGGACCCGTCGCTCGGCTGGCGCTTCACCGACGCCTGGCTTTCCATGGCCGGCAACGGCGACAAGGGCCTGCCGAACGGCCTGCCGGTCGACGAATGGGGCATCAAGGTCGATGCCAACTCCCGTCCTGTCGGCTCCTGCGTCGCGCGCGGCGGCGATACCAACGGCCCGGCCGCCGTCTATTCGATCCAGAAATATCTCGACTGGCTGAAGGCTTACGCTCCGGCGGAAGCGCAGGGCATGACCTTCTCGGAATCGGGCCCGGTTCCGTCGCAGGGCAATATCGCCCAGCAGATCTTCTGGTACACGGCCTTCACCGCCGACATGGTCAAGCCCGGCCTGCCGGTCATGAATTCCGACGGCACGCCGAAATGGCGCATGGCGCCGTCTCCGCATGGCGTCTACTGGAAGGACGGCATGAAGCTCGGCTATCAGGACGTCGGCTCCTGGACGCTGATGAAGTCGACCCCGGTCGACCGCGCCAAGGCCGCATGGCTCTACGCGCAGTTCGTGACGTCGAAGACGGTGGATGTGAAGAAGAGCCATGTCGGCCTCACCTTCATCCGCGAATCCACCATCCGCGACAAGAGCTTCACCAAGCGCGCGCCTGAACTCGGCGGCCTGATCGAGTTCTATCGCTCGCCGGCCCGCGTGCAGTGGTCGCCGACCGGCACCAACGTTCCGGATTATCCGAAGCTGGCACAGCTCTGGTGGCAGGCGATCGGCGATGCCGCATCGGGTGCCAAGAACGCGCAAGGCGCCATGGATGCACTCTGCGCCGACCAGGAAAAGGTAATGCAGCGCATCGAACGCGCGGGCGTTCAGGGCGACATCGGCCCGAAGCTCGCCCAAGAGCACGATCTTGCCTATTGGAACGCCGATGCCGTCAAGAACGGTCATCTCGCTCCGCAGCTGAAGATCGGCAACGAGAAGGAAAAGCCGGTCACCGTCAATTACGACGAGCTGGTCAAGAGCTGGGCCGACGCGGCGAAATAAACCAGGCTCATAATGCTATACGGATGCCGGGGCTCGAAAGGGCTCCGGCATTTTTCGTCAGGAAGCTGCCGGCGGGAGAGCATCGCAAGCTGAAGCCTTGGGATGGAAAATAAACATTGGCAGTGGAATCGAACGAGGGAACACCCCCCTCTGTCGCTGTCGCGACATCTCCCCCACAAGGGGACTATTGCAAAATTGAGTGGATATGATTCCCTGTTATTGAACGGGGATGATTGTCATGGTGCTGAAGCGGACAGGTCAGTTCAGTTTTGTGGATGCGTTGATGCCGGCCGGTGGCGGCAACCAGCGTCTGGATCGGTTATCGGGTCTTGTCAAATGGTACCGGTTCGAGAAGGTGCTGCAGCGGCTGCGCAATGATGCGGCTGCCGGCCGCCCGGCCTATCCACCGTTGATGATGTTCAAGGCACTGCTCTTGCAGTCGCTGTACGGCCTGTCGGACATGGAGCTGGAAGAAGCGCTGTATGATCGGCTGTCGTTCCGCCGCTTTGTTGGCCTGAGCTTGGAAGAGACTGTTCCCGATCACACGACCTTGTGCCGGTTCCGCAATCATCTGATCGAGGCGCGACTGCTGGAGGCGCTGTTTGCTGAACTCGACAGTCAATTGGACAAAGCCGGGTTGATTCTGCGGCGTGGCACGATGCTGGACGCCACCATCATCGAGACGGGAGCGGCTCGGCCGCCGAAGGGGCGCCTGCCTGGACAGGAGCCGGGACGGGAGCCCGGACAGGAGCCCGGACGGGAGATTGCCGAGCGTGGGGGAGATGCCGATGGCGTGGACACGGTGCCGCCGGTGAGGCTGAGCGACCCGGACGCCCGTTTCACGCGGCGCAAGGGCCGGCAGGGCTCGTCCTATGGCTACAAGGCCCATGTCGGCGTCGATGAGGGCTCGGGCCTGGTGCGCCGGCTGATCACCACCCCGGCCAATGTCAACGATACGGTCTGTGCCGATGATCTGATCTGCGGTGACGAACAGGCGGTATTGGCCGACAGCGCTTATCATACCCATGCCCGCGAGAAGACGCTGAAGGCCAGGGGCATCAAGGCGCGGCTGATGCGCCGGCCCAACAAACATCACCGCACACTGCCCCCGAAGCTGCAACGCTTGAATGATCTGATCGCTCGCCGGCGCGCTGCCGTCGAGACGACCTTTGCTACATGGAAGCGCCGCATGGGTCTTTCGGTCATTCGTTATCGCGGACTGATCAAGGCGCAAGCCCAGGTGCTGATGACGGCAATCGCCTTCAACATGCGCCGCTGGGTGACGCTGACCGCCTAATCCGAGGGGCGGACTCTGTCCGCCACCCGCTCAAAACCAAAACAGCCACCTAAAAACAGCCCGCTCACCAACATAGCGGACCCAAAAACTCCGCCCCAACCCTTAGGCCGTGTCTCTGCTCTCGTTTATGCAACGATCCCACAAGGGGGGAGATTGGTAATATGTGGTGGCCTCTCACGCCCAATTAATATCGCATCTGTTGAAGCCGAGGCTATTGTTTCTGCAGGACATGCGGCAAACTCCCAACGATCTCCCCCCTTGTGGGGGAGATGTCACGAAGTGACAGAGGGGGGTACCAGCCTTTCCGTATATTGTGAGGCCTCCGACGAGCCCCAATCAGCTCTTCCGCTTCAGTTTCGTCGCACCCTCTTCCACCAGCCGTTTCGCCGCCTCGGCGACCGTGATCTTGCCGAAGGCGAGCTGGTCGGCGACGGGGCGGGCGACGTTCTGGTCGAATTCTCCCGAGCCGAGCGGCGCCGGTACGGGATAGGTGCCCACCTGATCCTTCAGCAGCTCGACATACTGCACGGTCTGCTGCTCGACCGGATTGAGCGTCGGCAGGATGGCGGCACGCACGGCGGGCGACATCGGCACGCCGCGCTCGACGCCGAGGATCTTGCCCGCTTCAACATCGTTGACGAAGAAATTGATGAATTTCGCGGCCGCTTCGCCGTTCTTGCTGGTGGCGCCGACGCTCCAGATCAGCGCCGGGCGATAGTAGTGGCCGGAGGGGCCGTCCTTCTTCTCACGCGGCAGCATAGTGACGGCAAGCTTGCTCTTGACGACAAGCTGATAGCCGACGAGCTGATTGGAATAAGCCATGCCGATGGCCGATTTGCCGAGCGCCAGGCAGTTGCTCTCGATGACGTTCTGGTCGAGCGTCTGGACATCGGCAGAGACCGTGCCGCCGCGTTTGCGCAGGTCTTCCCAGTAGCTGTACCATTCCTTGGCGTCGTCGACGCCAAAGCCGAGGCCGCCCTCTTCCGTGAAAAGGCTCTTGCCGCGCTGGCGCAGCCAGACGTCGAGCACATAATTGTAGCGTGCGCCATAAGGACCACCCCAATAGCCGCGCTTGCCGGCAGCCTTGGTCATTTCCACCGCGAGATCGGCATATTCGGTCCATGTCGTGGTCGGGCCGGGCGGCGTCAGGCCGGTCTTCTTGAACATGTCCTCGTCATAGAACATCGCAAAGGAGTTAAGCCCAAGGCCGACACCATAGAGCTTGCCGTCGACCGTGGTCAGCTTCAGCACATCCTTGCCAAAGCTGTCGATATTCAGCGTCGAGGGCAGGAACTGGTCGAGCGGCATGCAGGCGCCGCGTTTCGAATAATCCGAGATCGTGCTCGGCTCGAGCTGGAAGACATCGGCGATGTTCTGGCTGGCCATGCCGGTCGCGAGCTTGGCCCAGTAGCCGTCGCCGCTGATGCTTTCGCCGACGACGGAGATATCCGGATTCTTGCCGTGGAACAGCTCGGCGACGGCGACTGTGCGCTTGCCGCGATCGGGCGAGCCCCACCACATCGCCCGCAGCTGCGTCGCATCGGCGAATGCCGGCATCGCTCCTCCGCCGAAGGCAAGACCAGCCGCGGCCCCAGTGGCCCCGATCATGAATGAACGGCGATTCATGCGCATGAGATTCCTCCTTCTCTTGCGTTGTCGTCCGCGACGATCTCCCCGACGCCTTTGCGGACAAGGTGAAGCGAAGATATGCAACTTCCTTGCGCTGTGCAATAAAAAATCTTTCTATTGCAAATTTGCATAATTTTGCATAGCGTTTGCGGTATGAACGATATTCGCTCCAAACGTATCAGGCAGGCCGATATTGCCGCCGCAGCCGGCGTCTCCGTTTCGACGGTGTCGCGGGTTCTCACCAACGAACCCGGTATCAGCGAGACGATCCGTCAGCATATCTTCAAGGTCGCGAGCGATCTCGGCTATCCGCTGAAGACGGCAGCCGAGGCGATGGCTGGCGGCCTGGCGCTGATTGCGAGCGACAGCGTCACCGGCGGCTTGAGCGTTTTCTACGAAGGCATCCTGGAAGGCCTGCGCGCCGGCGCCACCGAACGCGGGATGCGCTTCGACATCCGCCTCATCCGCGAGGCGAGGACCGAGCCGGAACTGGTGAAGGAATATCTGCAGGCCGCCGGCGCCGAAGGCCTCTTTCTCGTCGGCATCGACCCCTCGGAAGACCTATGCCGCTGGCTTGAGGCAAGCGGCACGCCGACCGTGCTTGTCAACGGCACCGACCCGAAGCTGCGCTTCGACGGCGTTTCGCCTGCGAATTTCTTCGGCGCCTATAATGCGACGCGGCGCCTGCTCGATGCCGGCCACCGCCGCATCCTGCATCTGACCGGCTCGCATCGCCAGACGATCCGCGAACGCATCCGTGGCTTCGAGGCGGCGATCGCGTCCGTGGAAGGTGCGGAAGGCCGCATCGTACCGATGAACTTTCGCGGCAGCTCCAGCCAGGAAGCCCATGACACCACGACTGCGATCCTCGCCGAGAAACGCGGCTATACCGCCGCCTTCTGCATGAACGATTTCATTGCCGTCGGCGTGCTCGACGCCGTAACCGAGGCTAGCCTGCGCGTGCCGGAAGATTTCGCCATCGTCGGTTTCGACGACCTGCCCTGTGCCCTGATGACCAATCCCCGGCTGGCAACCATGCGCGTCGACCGCGCGGCGCTCGGCCGGGAGGCCATCGGCCTGATGATCGCGCGCTTCCGCGACCGCGATGCGCCGGCACGCCAGATTTGCCACGGCGTTCCACCGGTCACCGGAGGCACGCTGCCACCCGAAACCTGAAGCCAATCCCGCCGCGGAAACGATCGAGAAAGCCGAACCGATGATCTATGACCCCGCCAGCACCAATCCGCTCGCCGGCAACCCGCTGAAGACCCTTGCCGACATGCGCCGTGCGCTGACCGACCTGTTCGATCCACTGCTCTCCTATTTCTCTGAAGGCAATGCCCGCGTCCGCATCGATGCCGCCGGCGCGCATTTCGACCGCGCCGCCGCCGATCTCGAAGGTTTCGCCCGTCCGCTCTGGGGCCTTGCGCCGCTCGGCGCCGGCGACGGCGACTTCCGCCATTGGGACCGCTACGCAGAAGGCCTCGCCAATGGCGTCGACCCGAAACATCCGGAATATTGGGGCACGGTCAACGGCCGCGACCAGCGCATGGTCGAGCTCGCCGCCCTCGGCTTCGCGCTCGCCCTCGTGCCGGAAAAGATCTGGGAGCCGCTCGATCAACGCGCGCGCGACAATCTGATTGCCTATCTCAAGCATGCCCGCACCTTCGACTATGCCGACAACAACTGGAAATTCTTCCGCATCTTCGTGGACATCGCGCTCGACCGGCTCGGTGCTTCCTTCGACCGCAGCCTGACGGAAAGCTACCTGAACGAACTCGACGGCTTCTACATCGCCGATGGCTGGTACCGCGACGGCAATATCAGGCGCATCGATCACTACATTCCCTTCGCCATGCATTTTTACGGGCTGATCTATTCCAAGCTCGTCAATGACGACCGCGCCGAACGCTACCGCGAACGCGCCATCCTCTTCGCCAGGGATTTCCGGCATTGGTTCGCGCCCGACGGGGCCACCATCCCCTTCGGCCGGAGCCTCACCTATCGCTTCGCCTGCGCCGGCTTCTGGTCGGCGCTCGCCTTTGCCGATGTCGAGGCGCTGCCATGGGGCGAGATCAAGGGCCTCTGCCTGCGGCATCTGCGCTGGTGGTCCGACAAGCCGATCGCCCATCGCGACGGCACGCTGCCGATCGGCTTTGCCTATCCCAACCTGCTGATGTCGGAGAACTATAATTCCGCCGGCTCGCCCTACTGGGCCTTCAAGGCCTTCCTGCCCTTGGCGCTGCCTGAAACGCATCCATTCTGGGCCGCCGAAGAAAAACCGCCAGAAAATGAGCCGGCTATCATCCCGCAAAAGCATCCCGGCATGGTCCTGCTGCGCAGTAGGGATGATGTCGTGGCACTCTCCTCCGGCCAGGAAAACCAGCAGATGCGCTTCGGCGCGGAGAAATATTCGAAATTTGCCTATTCCGCACGCTACGGCTTCAGCGTCGAAAGCGACGAACGCATCTTTACCGGCGGCGCCTTCGACAGCGTGCTCGCCTTCAGCGATGATGGCCTGCACTACCGCGTGCGCGAAACCAACGAAGAGGCAAAGCTTGCAGGCGATACGCTCTACGCCAAATGGTCGCCATACCCCGACATGACGGTGGAGACATGGCTCATCCCCGCCTCGCCCTGGCATGTCCGCC
This sequence comes from Rhizobium sp. CCGE531, assembly GCF_003627795.1. Lineage (NCBI taxonomy): Bacteria > Pseudomonadati > Pseudomonadota > Alphaproteobacteria > Hyphomicrobiales > Rhizobiaceae > Rhizobium > Rhizobium sp. CCGE531. The sequence continues at coordinate 3,829,738 of NZ_CP032684.1, forward strand.
TGCACAAGATCACCACGCCGCGACCGCTGCAGACGGCCGAAGGCGGCTTCGCCATCGCAAGGCGTGATTCTGAAGCCGATACGCTCTCTTCCGCAACCGGTGCCGCCTATGCCATCGGCGAGGAGGATTTCAGCGGCATTCTCGACCTCGGCTCGACGATTGCGCGACAGGGCGTCGCGCAGAAAGCGCCACCGAACACCAACCTCATCGTCGCAAAGACCTTGGTGCCGCAGCTGCGTGGCACGATCCCAGCGGGCGAGACCATTCTCGTCTCCGCCGTGCTTGCGGAGAGGGACCCGTCCGCCATCGATCACGCCTGGACGAAGCCACCTGCCAAGCCCGATATCGATGCCCTGCGTGCCCTCGTGAAAGACAAGGGCATCACGGTGAGCGCCATCGAGGCGCCGGGTCGCCTGCCATGACGTCATTCTCTGCCAGCCGCCCGGCCATCGCCTTCGCCATGCAGCCGTCGCGCACGCAGCATGTGCTGCCGGACGCGCTCGTTCAGCGCCTTGGGGCCATCGGCCATGTGCTCGACGCAGCGCCGATGCAGCGCTTCGACGACGAGCGCGCCAGAAAGCTGCTGGCGGAAACCGAAATCCTGATCACCGGCTGGGGCTCGCCGACGATCGACGCCGCCGCGCTTGCCCAGGCTCCGCATCTGAAGCTGGTGGTCCACGCCGCAGGAACGGTGAAGGGACTGCTGGGGGACAGGCTGTTCGATCGCGGCATCCTGGTTAGTCATGCCGCCCAGGCCAATGCCTTGCCGGTCGCCGAATTCACGCTCGCCGCCATCATCTTCGCCGGCAAGAAGGTGTTTCAGTTTCGTGATCTTTATGTTGCCGACCGCAACCGCAAGCGGACGCAGCCGATCCAGGCCGAGGCCATCGGCAATTACGGCCGCACGGTCGGCATCATCGGCGCCTCAAGAATCGGCCGTCGCGTGATCGAGCTGCTTTCACCCTTCGACTACCGCATCCTGCTCTATGATCCCATGGTCGGTGACGCCGAGGCGGCCGGGCTGGGCGTGAAGAAGACCGAGCTGGACGCCCTGATGGCAGCAGCCGACATCGTCTCGCTGCACGCGCCATCCCTGCCGGCGACGCGGCACATGATCGACGCCCAACGCCTGTCGCTGATGAAGGAAGGAGCAACCTTCATCAATACGGCGCGCGGCGCGCTGGTCGATGAGACCGCCCTGATCGCCGTTCTGAAGACCGGCCGCATCGACGCGATCATCGACGTCACCGATCCGGAAATTCCGGAGGCGGCATCGGCCTTCTATGACCTACCGAACGTCTTCCTGACGCCGCATATTGCCGGCGCCGTCGGGCTGGAGCGGACCCGGCTCGGCGAGATGGCGGTCGACGAGGCCATCCGCTTCATCGAAGGTAAGCCGCTGCTCTACGGGGTGCGCCGAGAGGACATGGCGCTGATGGCATGACGCGACGCAGCAAATCCATGAAAACACCCTGAAATCGCCCCATTTCGGCACAGGCAAACAACCCGTTTTTAATCATTCCCCGCTAGCACTCTTCTTAGCGAAGAGGTTCTAGTAATGCGTAGCCGCGTCCTTTCCATTCTGGCCGTAATACTGCTCGGCGTGCTGGCGGGCTGCGCCACCGCACCATCGCGCACCCGCAACATCTGCGCGATCTTCGACCAGCGCGACGGCTGGTTCAACAACTGGCAGCGGGCAGCCGAACGCACGCAGCGCAAATACGGCGTGCCGGTGCCGATCCTGATGGCGACGATCTACACCGAATCCGGCTTCCGGCCGCGCGCGCGGCCGCCGCGGCGCTATCTGCTCGGTTTTATCCCCTGGAAACGCCCGACGACGGCCTATGGTTATTCGCAAGCACTCGACGGCACCTGGGATAAGTACAAGCGCGAGACCGGCAACTGGACGGCAAGCCGCACCAACTTCCCGGATGCCATCGACTTCGTCGGCTGGTATCACTACCAGACCCACCTGCAGACCGGCATCGCGCTGAACGATTCCTACGATCTCTATCTCGCCTATTACTCAGGCGCCAAGGGCTATCTGCAGGGATCGTGGCGCGGCAATGGCACGGCGCTAGCCGGTGCCAAACGTTTCAACGGCATGACGAGGATCTACGCACAGCAGCTTCCGAGCTGCAGCTAATCTCGACGCCGGAAAGCATAAAACCGCAGCCTTAGGGCCGCGGCTCCAGCAGGTTCAAACCGCCATCTTCACCCCAGATATCGGCAATCGACACCTGCTGGCCGGTGCGGCTGCTCTGCAGCGCGGCAATGCCGCACAGGACCGACATCGCCCCCGCGCGCGAACCGGCGCGCTGCTTCAGCTCGTCGTTCGGGCCGGAGCGCAAGATCATGTTGCGCAGCCTGTCATCACCGCCATAGTGCCCGCCGGAGGAATGCGGCACCCATATGCGTTCGACATCGCCGAAATTCTTCATGACGACAATCTCGTCGGCCGGTGGCGTTGTCCAGTTCTGCTTCTCATATTGCCTGAGCTCCATGCGGCCCTTGTGGCCGTTGAAGGCAATGTGATGGCCTTCGATCGGCATGTAGGTATTGAGCGAATAAGAGACGTTGACGCCGCTGCGATAGCGGATCGCGGCAACCATCGTATCCGGAATATCGATATCCTCGCGGAAGACGCAGGCATCGCGCACATAGCCGTCGACGGTCGAGGGCTCCTCATAGAGGCTTTCGAGCAGCGGCGTCGCGCTAATGTCGAGATAATAGTCGCACTCCTGCTTGTAGCGACAGGTGCGACAGCGCTCGCCGCGGAACGGGCCTTTGCGGCCGTAATGCTTGAGATCGGCAAAGGCGGAAACCGTTTCCGGATCGGAATCCAGATACCAGTTCAGAAGGTCGAAATGGTGCGTCGCCTTGTGAACGAAGAGGCTACCGGAATTCTCCACGTAAGCATGCCAGCGGCGGAAGTAATCGGCGCCATGGCTGGTGTCGAGATACCAATGGAAATCGACGGACGTGACGTCGCCGATGACACCGAAATTGATCAGTTCCTTGATCTTCGCCGCCGTCGGCGCGAAGCGATAGTTGAAGGAAATATCCAGCCGCTTGCCGGTGCGCGCCTCGGCATCGAGAATACGCTTGATCTTGTCGACCGTCGTCGTCATCGGCTTCTCGCTAATGACATTGGCGCCGGCCTCCATCGCCCTGACGATCAGATCGTCATGGGTGGAATCGCGCGTGCAGACGATGACGAGATCCGGCTTCTCGACGCGCAGCAGCTCATCGAAGTCGGTATAAACAGGCACCGATGCTCCGATATACTCAAGCGCCCGCTTCGCACGCATGGCATTGAGATCGCACACCGCCACGAGCTCGACCTCGTTGCTCCAGCGCTCGACCAGATCCTTGCCCCACATGGTCGCGCCACGGTTTCCCGTGCCGACCAGAACGTAGCTTTTTTTCGATGACTGCATCTGCTCCTCCAGAATCTGCAAACAGCGATGATGAGGCCTCGGCGGCCTGAATTTATTTCGGTGGTGTGCCCCTCACCCCGCTCGCGGCGGAACAATCGCATATGAGGCACATCGGCGCCGCAAGTTCCTTCTCCCCTCGGGGAGAAGGTGGCCCGAAGGGCCGGATGAGGGGGCTGACCGTTTTGAATGCGGGGATTTTCGTGCTCTTGGCAGGCACCCCCTCATCCGCCTCCTGAGCTTGTCGAAGGGCGGCACCTTCTCCCCGAGGGGAGAAGGAAGTGCGCGGCAACAATCTCATTTCACATGCGCTTGCCCTACCGCTTGCGGCCAGAGGGTCGGGGTGAGGAGCCACGCGCGGCAATAGGTTTGGACAAACTCTCATAACCTTGGCCGGATCCTTATCTCGGAGACCTCTCCATCGCCGCCCAATCCGGCTCGACCGACGAGCCTAGACCGACAGCATTGATAACGGAGCCGATAGCAAGCTGCCCCGCCTCGATCCGCAGCCGGGTGCGGCCGTTGCTGACGCGGTAGAGATCGGAATGCGCCTCGGCGAAAGCCGCCTGCTCCGCCTCCGGCGCGCCGGCCATGCCGTCGACATAGTGATGGCCGTTGCGCTCGATATGCGTCATGCCGATCAAGGATGCGAGCGCCAGGTCCTGCTGCACGGCAAGGCCCCCTTGCGTCGTCAGATCCTCCGCCGACATGAAATAGGGGATGCCGTCCTCCGCACTCCATTTGGCGACCCGCGCCCGGTTCAATAGCGAGCGATAGAAACCCTTGCAGGATTTCGAGGAGATGCCGGTATAGCCGAGCCCTCTCGCCGTGACGAAGGCATCGATGTCGGCATCGGATTCATCGATCTCCACCGGCTTGAAGGCGGCAAGCGCCTTCACCGGCTTTTCGAAAGCATAGGCACGGGCGATCGGCTGCTCGACGAACAGGATCGACGCCGCAAACCGTTCGAGCCTCGGCTCCCTCTTCACGCGGGCCAGCAGATCGGCAACCGCTTCAGCGGATGAAAACTGCTCGTTGCCGTCAAGCGTCACCGAATAGCTGGACATCTTGGCATCGATGACGGCAGCGACACGGCAGAGCCGATCGATATCGGCGTCAGGGGCACCCGAAACCTTGACCTTGAAGAAGGTGAGGCCATAGGCGTCGATCGCCTCCTCGAAACTCTCCGGCAGGCCGTCATTCAGGCGCTCGTTTGCCGGAATATCGCCCGCCACGATAGCATCGACCAGGCCGACCGTATGGCGGGCGGCAAGGCTTGCCGCTGGTTCCAAAGTCGACAGGAAGCCGGAGAGATCGAAACCGGAGAGATCGCGCGCTGTCGATGCATCGATGCCAGGGCGGTTCGCCTTGATCGCCTGAGCGACAGTCAGTCCTTCCAGCCGGCAAAGCGCATCGAGAACAGCCCGGTTGGCAAGTGCGAGGCCGAAGGAGGCGACGAGGCCATTCAGCCTTTCAGCCGCAGCGCGGGCATGATGCGAGGCCTCGACGGCCGCATGCAGCCCGAAAGCCGTTCCCGACTCCGCACTCCCAAGCGCATCCAGTGCCAGCGCGAGCGAGCGGCGAAGCTGGTTTTCATTGTCGGCATTGGAAAGCTCGGGCGACTTGTCGAACCATTTCGGCACCATCAGCTCGGCCGCCACGCCCTCGGCCGAGCGCCCCAGCGCATCCTCGATGCGTACACGCAAAAAAATCTGCCGCGCCTCGCGCAAGGTTGCCGCCCCGAAGCGGAATGGAAGCCGCAGCTTGACCGGGCGCTCGAACGCCTCTGCCTCGATAAGCCTGATTTTCAATGGATCGGTCATGATGTTAGTCAGCTCCCGTGATTGTCAGGCAGGTCTGTTCGCGTAGGCACTACATGCATGGCCCCTCACCCCAACCCTCTCTCCGCAAGCGGGGAGAGGGAGTCTTTTGCTTGCAGCCAGCTCGAAATTAGAAGCGAGCAGACTTGCGCTGTCGCCCCTCTCCCCGTTTCAACGGGGAGAGGGCTGGGGTGAGGGGCCATTTAGATAGTTGCAGAAGAAATTCTTCATATCGCCGGCCACGTCATACATTGTGGCCAACACACTTCCCAATTTCTCCTCTCCTCCCAATTCCCTCCAGAATCGGGAAAAACAAATGCTTGATCGCCCAAGCAATGTAACCATATGGTTACAAGATCGCGCTTTACCTCAAGGCTTGTCAATCGCCTTTTGAAAATTTCTCCAAGCCGCCACATCAGAATTGTCTACGCCCGGATTGAAGCCAGCGTGACCGCAACGATGTGCTCGCCCCAGGCATTGAGCGCTTCCTGGCTCGTCAGCTTGCGCGCAAAAATTGTCGATAGCGTGTGCCGGTTCGACAAATAGAAGAAGCCGAGCGCGGCGATCGTCAGATAGACGGATACCGGATCGACCGCTGGCCGGAAGATGCCGGCCGCCTCGCCGCGAAGCAGCACGTCCGAGAGTTCGTCGATAAAGTGGGAATGCATGGCCGACACCTTCTCGGACCGTTGCAGGTAATGTGCGTGATGCAGATTTTCGGTGGCAAGCAGGCTTAGAAACTCGGGATGCGCGAGGAAGTGCCGCCAGGTGAATAAAGCGAGTTCCCGCATTCCCTCCTCCGGATGGCGACGCGCGAGGTCGAGCTGCTTCTCGGCATTGCGGATCGTCGCATAGGTCGCTTCCAGCACGGCGAGATAGAGCCCCTCCTTGTCGCCGAAATAATGATAGAGCATCCGCTTGTTGGTCTGCGCCCGCGCCGCGATCGCATCCACCCGGGCACCGCCGAAACCGTGCGCGGCAAATTCCTCCGTCGCCGCGTCCAGGATCATGGCATGGGTGCGTTGCGGATTGCGCGATATCTTCTTCGACCGCGTCTCTACGGTCTTGTCGGCGTCGGCTTCTGCTTTATTTTCAGTCTGTTGCCTCGCCCTGGCCACCATGGACGATCTCCTTCCCGATCGGTGTTGCGGCGATGGATGCCGCCAGCGCGCATGAGCCCCGTTTTGGCTGCAACGCGATTGGCGCTTGACAGCGGTCACGTTTCTATCCAACTTGTAACCAAATAGTTATATCATGCAAAGCAGTTCGTAAATCATCGGTTCACTGGGGAGGAGACCAGGATGAGTTTGACGATCGACCGCCGGCAGTTGCTTGCCGGCATGGCGGCCACGCTCGCTTTCAGCGGTATCGGGCTTTCACGCGCCAATGCGGCAACCGCAATGCGCCTTCTTTGGTGGGGATCGAAGGAGCGAAGCGACCGTACGTTTGCAGCCGTAAAGGCCTATCAGGCGAAGAACCCGGATATCACCATCGCCGGCGAATCCTTTGGCTGGGACAGCTATTGGACGCGTCTGGCAACGCAGACCGGGGGCGGCAATGCGCCCGACCTCATCCAGATGGATTATCGCTACATCTTCGAATATGCCCGCCGCGGCGCGCTGCTCGACATGACGCCCTATCTCGGCAAAAGCCTGGCGATCGAGGATTTCGGCGCCGCCAATATCGATTCCGGCAAGGTCGACAACAAGATCTATGGCGTCAGCCTCGGCGTGAATTCCTCGATGGTGGTCGTCAATACGGCGGCCTGGAGCGAAGCCGGCGTCGAGCCGCCGCATGATGGCATGACCTGGGAACAGCTCGGCGACGCCTGCGCCAAGGTGACATCAGCCAAGAAGCGGCGCGGCTTCTACGGCACGGCGGATGCGAGCGGCGGGGAGCCGGCCTTCGAATGCTGGCTGCGCCAGCGCGGTAAGGCGCTCTACACGGCCGACGGCAAGCTGGCCTTCGAGGCCAAGGATGCCGCCGAATGGTTCGATTTCTGGGGTCATATGCGCAAGATCGGCGCCTGCGTGCCGGCCGACGTCCAGGCGCTGGATCAGCAGACCCTCGAAACCGACATGCTCGTGACCAAGAAGGCAGCTGTCAGCTACGCTCATTCGAACCAGTTCGTCGCCATTCAGGGGCTCGTCAAGGAAAAGGTCGATCTCGTCTCCTATCCGGTCGATGCCGGCGGCAAACCCGGCCAGTACCTGAAACCTTCGATGCTGATGTCGGTTTCGGCAACATCCGCAAACAAGGACGCCGCCGTCGCCTTCGTCAATTACCTGGTGGAGAACTCGGACGGCGCAAAGACGCTCGGCGTCGAGCGCGGCGTTCCCGCCTCGCCGAAGATCCGCGATCTGCTGACGCTGGATCTGGATGAGACAAGCAAGAAAGTGGTCGATTATATCGGCCGGCTGACGTCGCGTGTCGGAGCACTGCCGCCGTCTCCACCCAATGGCGCTGGCGAGAATTCATTCCTGCTGAAGAAGATCGCCGAGGAGGCGGCTTTCGGCAAAACCAGCACACAGGACGCTGGCGCGAAATTCACCGAACAGGCAGCAGCAAACATTACGCGAGGCTGATATCGTGGGTACACACAGCAAGAGCGTTGCCGGCGGCTTGGCCGTCGGCGCGCGCGCGCCATTGCGCGTGGAAACCGCCTACAAGGCGCCGAGCGCGTTCGCGCGCAACGCACCCGGCTATCTCTTCCTTCTGCCGTGGTTCATCGGCTTCTTCGGACTGACCCTCGGGCCGGCGATCGCCTCGCTCTATTTGTCCTTCACCGACTATAATCTGCTCCAGGCGCCGAACATGGTCGGGCTGGACAACTACGTGCGGATCGCGACGGCAGACGACAAATTCCTGTCGTCGATGAAGGTGACGCTGTTCTACGTCGTCTGTTCCGTGCCGCTAAAGCTTGCCTTCGCGCTGCTGGTGGCGCTGCTGCTCAACCGTGGCATCAAGGGCCTGCCGGTCTACCGCGCCATCTTCTACCTGCCGTCGCTGCTCGGCTCCAGCGTTGCCATCGCGGTGCTGTGGCGGCAGATCTTCGACGCTGACGGCATCGTTAACACCCTGCTCTGGTACGCCTTCGGCATCAACGGGCCGAGCTGGATCTCCAATCCGGACTATTCACTCTATACGCTTGTCATTCTCGCCATCTGGCAGTTCGGATCGCCGATGATCATTTTCCTGGCCGGCTTGCGCCAGATCCCGACCGATCTCTATGAAGCCGCCAGTCTCGACGGCGCCTCCAAGGTGCGGATCTTCTTCAAGATCACCCTGCCGCTTTTGACGCCTGTCATTTTCTTCAATGCCGTGGTCCAGACGATCGACGCCTTCAAGGCCTTCACACCGGCCTACGTCATTTCCTCCGGCACCGGCGGACCGATCGATTCGACGCTGTTCTACACGCTCTACCTCTACCAGGAAGCCTTCGGCTATTTCCGCATGGGCTATGCCGCGGCACTCGCCTGGGTCCTGGTTGCTATCATCGCCATCTTCACCGCCTTCTCCTTCCTCTCCGCTCGTTATTGGGTTCACTACGATGACTGACGCGAAGCTCACCCATTTTGCCGAGGACATGAAGCCGCCGCGCGAGCGCCCCTGGTTCTTCTCCGTCCTCATTCACATCGCCCTCGTCGCCGCATCGATCGTGATGCTCTATCCGCTGCTGTGGATGCTTTCCGGCTCGATCAAGGACCAGAACGAGATCTTCGGCACGGCATCGCTGATCCCCTCGCACTTCGATTTCAGTTCCTATGCCCGCGGCTGGTTCGGCGGCCAGGTCACCTTCGGCAAATTCGTCTGGAATTCGGCCGTCATCGCCGTGCTTTCCGTCCTCGGCAACGTCATTTCCTGTTCGCTGGCGGCCTATGCCTTCGCGCGGTTGAGCTTCTGGGGCAAGAATTTCTGGTTCGCCCTGATGCTGGGCACGCTGATGCTGCCCTATCACGTCACGCTGATTCCGCAATATATCCTCTTCCTGAAGCTCGGCTGGGTGAAGACGATGCTGCCGCTCGTCGTGCCGAAATTCCTCGCGGTCGACGCCTTCTTCATCTTCCTGATGGTGCAGTTCTTCCGCGGCATCCCGCGCGAGCTGGACGAGGCTGCGATGATGGACGGCTGCAGCCCGTGGCGCATCTACTGGCGCATCATGCTGCCCCTGTCGCTGCCGGTGCTGGCAACGGCCGCCATCTTCTCCTTCATCTGGACCTGGGACGATTTCTTCGGGCCGCTGATCTATCTCTCGGATATCAATACCTACACCGTGCAGCTCGGCCTGCGCTCCTTCGTCGATTCCACCGGAAGTTCCGACTGGAGCAGCCTGTTCGCCATGTCGAGCCTGTCGCTGATCCCGGTCTTCCTGATCTTCCTCTTCTTCCAGAGGCTGCTGATCGACGGCATCGCCACGGCAGGCCTCAAACGCTGATACGAGCCGCGCGGTTCCGAACGCCCAAGATTTGGGACCGCATCTTAGAAACCCATTGAAAGGAAATGTCGCATGAGCGCGCTGCGCTTTGCCGCCATCGGCCTCAATCACGATCACATCTACGGCCAGGTCAACGTCATGCTGCGTGCGGGCGCAGAGCTGATCGCATTCCATGCTATCGAGGATGACCTTGCAGCCGTCTTCGCCGAGCGCTTTCCGCAGGCGAAACGGGTTGCCGACAAAAGGGAGATCCTTGAGGATCGCTCGATTGCTCTCATCGTCAGCGCCGCCGTTTCCAGCGAGCGCGCCGGCCTTGCCATCGAGGCTATGCGCCACGGCAAGGACGTGATGCTCGACAAGCCGGGCATGGTGACGCTGGATCAGCTCGCGGAAGTCAAAAGGGTGCAGGCCGAGACTAAGCGCATCGTCTCCATCCTCTATTCCGAACATTTCGAGACGGCATCGACCGTCAAGGCCGGCGAGCTGGTGAAGGCCGGCGCCATCGGCAAGGTCATCCACACGACGGGCCTCGGGCCTCACCGGCTGCGCAAGCCGACCCGGCCGGACTGGTTCTTCGACCGCAAGCGCTATGGCGGCATCATCACGGACATCGCCTCGCACCAATGCGAGCAGTTCCTGTTCTTCGCCGATTCCCTTGAGGCCGAAGTGCTGTCGGCGACGGTGTCCAACCGGGCCAATCCCGAAACACCCGGGCTGCAGGACTATGGCGATTTTCACCTGCGCACGCCCGACGTCACGGGCTATGTCCGCGTCGACTGGTTCACGCCGGACGGTCTCCCCACCTGGGGGGATGGCCGCCTCTTCATTGTCGGCACCGAAGGCACGATCGAGCTGCGCAAATATATCGACGTCGCCGGCCGGCCCGGCACCGATCATCTCTTCCTCACCGACCGCAAGGGCATGCAGCATATCGACTGCACCGGCTTCGACCTGCCCTACGGCCGCCAGCTTGCCGCCGACATAAGAGACCGTACCGAAACGGCGATGGGCCAGGAACATTGCTTCAAGGCCATGGAGCTGGCGCTGAAGGCACAGGCGCTCGCCGAGGCAACATCGCTCAACAGCATTCAAAGGTAATCTCGATATGTCCGACATCAAGAAAGTCGCGATCATCGGCCTCGGCATCGGCCGCTCCCACATCGTCGAAGGCTATCTGCCGCATTCGGACCGTTTCGAGGTCGCGGCTCTCTGCGATCTCAACGAGGAACGCCTGAATGCCGTCGGCGATGAATTCGGCATAGGCAGGCGCCTCAAGGATTTCTCCGAAGTCCTCAACATGCCTGATATCGACATTATCGACATCTGTACGCCGCCCGGCTCGCATTTCCAGCTGATCATGCAGGCGCTGGCTGCCGGCAAACATGTGGTCTGCGAAAAGCCGCTCGTCGGCTCGCTCGCCGATGTCGATGCCGTCATCGCGGCCGAGAAGACAGCCAAGGGCCGGCTGATGCCGATCTTCCAGTATCGCTATGGCGACGGCATCCAGAAGGCCAAGCGCATTATCGCTTCAGGCATTGCCGGCAAGCCCTATGTCGCCACCTCCGAAACCCATTGGGTGCGTGGCGCCGATTATTACGCGGTCCCCTGGCGTGGCAAATGGGATACCGAGCTCGGAGGCGTGCTGATGACGCATTCGATCCATTTGCACGACATGCTCACCTATCTGATGGGACCGATCGCGGGCCTCTTCGGCCGCGTTGCCACGCGCGTCAACGATATCGAAGTGGAGGATTGCGCCAGCGCCAGCCTGCTGATGGAAAACGGCGCGCTCGCCACCATCAGCGCCACGCTCGGCTCGCAGGAGCAGATCAGCCGCCTGCGCCTCGCCTTCGAAAACGTGCTTATCGAAAGCAACCACGAGCCCTACAGCCCCGGTCAGGACCCTTGGAAGATCGTGCCCGCCAATGACGAGATCGGCGCGAAGATCGATGCGCTGCTTGCCGATTGGTCACCGATCCCGAACCGCTTCAACACGCAGATGAAGCTATTCCACGAAGCGCTGGTGTCGGGTGGCTCGCTGCCGGTGACGACAGCCGATGCCCGCCAGGCGCTGGAGCTGGTCACAGCCTTCTATGAATCATCGGAAACCCGCGCCGAAGTCCGCTTTCCCGTCGGGCCGGAAGCCAAGAAATACAAGAGCTGGAGGCCGTCATGAACGTTGCCCCGCGAGCCATCAGGACCAATAAGGAGGAAGCACCCATGGCGACAAGCGTCTCGCTGCAGAAGGTCATCAAGCGCTATGGCGAGCTTCAGGTGGTTCACGGCATCGATCTCGAAATCGAGCCGGGGGAATTCACCGTCTTCGTCGGCCCTTCCGGTTGCGGCAAGTCCACGCTGCTGCGCATGATCGCCGGGCTGGAACCGATTTCCGGCGGCGGGCTCTATCTCGACGGCAGCCGCATGAACGATGTCCCCGCCTCCAAGCGCGGCATCGCCATGGTGTTCCAGTCCTACGCACTCTATCCGCATATGAGCGTTTACAAGAACCTCGCCTTCGGCCTGGAAACGGCCGGCATGAAGAAGCATGAGATCCAGCCGCGCGTCGAAAAGGCCGCCGAGGTCCTGCAGATTGCGCAGCTTCTCCAACGCAAGCCGAAGCAGCTGTCCGGCGGCCAGCGCCAGCGCGTCGCCATCGGCCGCGCCATCGTGCGCGAGCCCAACATCTTCCTCTTCGATGAGCCGCTTTCGAACCTCGATGCCGAGCTGCGCGTGCAGATGCGCGTCGAGATCGCCCGCCTGCACCAGCGGCTCGGCAACACGATGATCTACGTCACCCACGACCAGACCGAGGCCATGACCATGGCCGACAAGATCGTCGTGCTCAACGGCGGCAAGATCGAGCAGGTGGGCGCGCCGCTGGAGCTCTACAACAAGCCGAAGAACAAGTTCGTCGCCGGCTTCATCGGCTCGCCGAAAATGAACTTCCTCGATGCGAAGATCGTCGCCTCCGACGACGGATCAGCGGTTATCGATCTCGCCGGCCAGACGGTACGCCTGCCGCGCCGGCTCGGCGGCCTCCAGCCCGGACAGCCCGTGACCCTCGGCGCCCGCCCGGAACATCTGAACGTCGGTGATCGCGGCCTGGCACTCGGCAACGCCCGCGTCGATCTCGTCGAGCACCTGGGCGGCCAGACGATCCTCTACGTCACCCTGCATGGCGGTCAGGCGCTGACGGTCGCGCTGGAGGATCAGCAGAGCATTCGCGCTGGAGAAACGGTCAGCATCCATATCGATCCCGAGCGCTGCCACCTGTTCGGTCCGGATGGCGTGACTTTGTAGTTGGGGCTAGCTGCGGGCACGGAGTTATCTCGCCCCTGGCGGGCGAGAAAGTAAAAACTTAGGATTAGGCGAGGGTTCATCCCTCGTCTAATTCTTAGTTTTTACAAGAGCGGGGGTAGGCAGGGATGCAATGAGCTTCCAGCATATCGGCGCGAGAAATCGACCCCCCGCTCTTGCAATTTCAATGGCTTAGAAATTGCGCTAGGCTTTTGAACATGCTGAACCTTCGGTGTCGCAATTCCTAAACCAGTGAAATTGCTTTCTCGCCCGCCAGGGGCGAGATAAGTCCCCGCATTTGCGGCGACTTGGTCAAACCTCGACAACCCGGCGGCTGCCGATGGTGCGAATCTGGCCGGATGGAATGACATCGGCCGGAATGCCCTCCCGCCGATGCAGCCGAAGCCGCCTGCTGCCCGGCGCCAGATGGAACCAGTCGTCTTCAGCCCGATAGGCTTCCAGATCGATCTGCACCGATTGCGCCAGCCGGTCGGTGCTCAGGTCAAGGAACCAATCCTCGCCCTCCTGCACTGCCGATACCGTGATCTCCGCATCGTGAAACGCCCTGGCTCGCCCAAGCGGAAAATAGAAGGCCTGAGCGATGACAGCGCCGGTCGCCGATGCCGTCAGCCGCGCCACAGTGACATCATGCGACGGCGGGCCGAAGCGGAAGGCATAGGTCGCATCGAAGAAGGCGCCGAAAAGATCAGTGCAGGCTATCTTTTGCTTGCCGCGGGCTTCAAGCACGAGATCGCGACCCCCGCCAACGACAATCTGGCGGCCATCGCGCAGGCAGGACACTTCGACCGTCAGATCAAGCGCCGCATCGCTCTCATTGATGACATGCACATCGAGACCGTTCGTGCCCTCGTCCATGAGCAGCACCTGCACCGGCCGGAAGGCGCGGCGCAGCGCGTACCAGACCGGCTTCGGCTCCCCGGTCGAATCGATAACGCCCCAGCCGGCGCCGGGAAGCAGGTCCTGCAGCGTCCAGACGAGTGCCCCGTTGCAGCCGGAACCATGACGCCGCCATTCGGCATAGGTCTCCTCGGCAATTTCGCCGGTCACGGCGCGTGAGAGGCTGAGATAGAGATCGGGATCTTCACGCCGCAACCGGTTGGGCTCGAAGCCGTAAAGCTCCTGGAGGTAATGATCGCGCACATCCTCGAAATCCCAGGATGCGCCGCGATCGCGCGGCACGCGCTCTTTCCATAGCGGGCTATGAACTGGAGGGACCGGCAGATGCTGGCCGAGCGTGCGGGCTTGCGGCACATGCGCGAACGCCAGGCTTTCGGCGGCAAAGCGAACGTCGGCGCGGCGCGCATCGGTGAGCGGCCGCATATAGGCGCCGACGCCGTAATAATGCGTGACGCCGGCATTCGGCGAAAACGGCATGGCGCCGCCCGACGGCGAATCGACCACATAGGGCACATCGGGCCGAAGCGATTGCACCAGCGGCGGGATGATCTCCTCGACAACAGGACTTTTCCAGAACTGTTCGGGCAGGCCCATCATCGCCGCTTGCTGATGGATCTCGCTGCCGCCGCAAAGGACAGCCAGCGACGGTGACAGGCGCGTGCGGTTCAGAAACTGCGAAACCTCCGCCTCGACATGGGCATTGAACGCCTTGTCGTTCTTCGGATAGTCGAAATTGGCAAACATGAAATCCTGCCAGACCAGCAGGCCGAGTTCGTCGCAGAGACGGAAGAATTCGGGCGTTTCGTAAGCCATTGTGCCGCCGATGCGGATCATGTTCATGCCGGCCTCAGCCGCCAGTCGCAGCCAGCGCTCGCAATCGTCGCGGCCGCCGGGCAGGCGAACGATGTCGGCCGTGGTCCACACAGCGCCCCGGCAGAAAATCCGCTCGCCATTGACGATCAGGGCGAAATCCTGACCGCCGGCACCGCGATCGACCGACAGCCGTCGAAAACCCGTCTGCCCGAGTGCGTGCTCGACGCCATCGATAACGAGCGCGACATCATGGAGCTGCGGCGCGCCATGCATATGCGGCCACCAGGGCGCTACGCCTGGAATTTTCAGGATGGCGGTGTAGCGGCCCGCGCCGCCCTTCTCGAAAGGCTGTTCGGCATCCCCGCACCGCAGCACCAGTTCTTCGACATCACCCTCGATCGAAAGCGAGGCATAGAGCCTGCCCTCGCCATTTTCGAGCATATCAGGCCGCAGCGAGAGATCACGAATAACGGGCGCGCTCGGCCGCAGCAGCGAAATCGGCCGCCACGGACCGACGGCATGCGCTTCCGGGCACCAGCCGGGCATATGACCAAGCAGCGTCGTGCGCACCATCCGCAGCCCCTGCGGCGTAATCATCTGCGGTCGCCAGCGGGCGCGAGGTCCCGGCTCGGAAAGCTTCGGCTCCAGCGCGCGGAAGCAGAGCGCCAGCTCGTCGCCGCCAAGCAAGGTGACGTCGATGTCATGGGCCTCGAACATGCTTTCGGAAACGAGGATCTGCTGGCCATTGAGGAAGACTTCGCAAAGCGTCGCCAGCCCCTCCAGCCGCAGGACGGCATCGCCGGCCTCGGCGTCCACCAGACGGCAAATGTACCAGGCATCGCGATCATGAAGAGGCTGGGGCTTCGTCCGTTCGAAACGCCCGGCCTTTTCCAGCGCCTCCGCCACCGTGCCCGGTACGGGTGCTGGCAGGAACCCTGATGTCAGCGGCACATCGGATGGCGAGATGCAGGTGCCCGCATCCGTCAATACCAGATTCCAACCTTCGCTCAGCCGCATACCGCCGCCGAGATCCGCCAAGCGCCCGCCCATGACATCTTCCGGGGATTTCCCCCGCCCCACTATTTCCAGAAATAACCCAGCCGTATCGCGATCGAACGGAAGCCGGTCAAAGCTTCCGTGCGAGCTCTCCCATCATGGAATCCCATGCATCGGCGGCCGGATCAAGCGCTGTGCGCAATGGCTCGAATTTCTTGCGCGTGATGGCGCGGGCAAGCTGGAACTGCACCGACTTCGCCGTTTCGGAAATCCTCCTCGCCTCGCCGGCCGCATCGGACATTTCAGCCGAGAGCCAATCGAAATGGCTGCCCGCCAGCTCGAAATTGGCGCCGAGCTGACGCAGCGTATTGAAGGCGTATTTATGGAAGAAGCCGAAAGGTCGTTCGGCAACCGCTTCCACCTGCACGGGGAAAACCTCGGCGAAGGCACGGATCGGATTGGCCCGCGGGCGACGGCGGAAATGGAAGGACAGGAGCTGCCGCGCCGTCTCGCGGATGGCGGCTTCGCTTGGTGACTTCTCGGGGAATTTCGCAAATTCCGTATAGGGCAGGAAGGGCAGGTCCTCATCCGTCAGATGCAGCTGGAACAGCCCGTCGAAATCCTCACCCGACAGGTGGAAGAACCCGCCATTGTGGAAATAATCGAGCGTGCGGCCCTCCATGTCGAGCCGGTTGATCGCCACCGTCGTCTTGCCGTGCTCGCGGCGATAGCCGACGCCCTGCGTGTCCGGCATGAAGAAGGAATCCATCTCCACCAGGCAGAGCCGGCCGCGGCCGATCTGCTCGGCGACATGGTTCTGCACCTTGTCATAGATCGCAAGCTCTGTGCAGCGGATACCGTAAAGCGCTTCCAGATCCTCAAGCGGTACCTTGAAGAAGGTGAATTGGTCGCCCTCGAAATCCTGGCCCACCGTGAAGCCGAGCATGGCCTCCGGCGGCAGTTTCAGGCTCGCGAGCACTTCGATCCAGAGATCGATGTAGCAGTTGGTCTCGGGCCACATGCGTTCGCTGTCATGCAACGCATGTGGCTTGTAAGTGGCGGGCTCCAGCCCCTGAAAGACGACGGCCATGGAAGGCTCAGCCCCACAGCGCCTTGCGCACACTCTCGGGCCATTCCTTGACGTCGAGACCGTGGGTGTGGAAAAGCGCCAGCGCAATGCGCTCCAGGCCGAAGCCGACGCAGGCGGTGTGCACCACGCTGCCATCGGCAAAGTTCAGGCCCCACTTCGTGCCGAACGCGTCCTGGTGATAGTTGAAGCTCATGCAGGCTGTGGGATTGGCGGTCGAGGTGATCGGAATCAGCAACTCGAACTTCAGGTTCTGGTCGCGCTGGTTGTTGGCGAGCATCTTGCCGGCGCGGCCGAAGAACGGGTCGTTGGCGACGTCGATGGTCACGTCGAGGCCGACGGCCTTCATCATCTCGACACCGCGATCCATCCAGCTCTGGCGGAAATCCGTCACATGCTTTTCGCTGCCCATGCAGACATATTCGCGCATGCGGAAAAGCTGCTGGCGGGCCGGATCCTTGGAGGGCTCGTGGCGGAAGCAATAGGACTGCAGGTCGAAGAGCGCGCCGTCGTCGGGCAATGCGCCGCGCTTGGCAACCGTCGGGTAGAGCGGATAGCAGGCCGCCGGCGTCAGCACGATATCGGTCGCCTGCTGATCCTTCGTCCAGTCGTCGCCGACTTCCATGCACTTCAACAGGCTCATATGATCGAGCTCGTTGCCGCAGAAGCTGTGCACGGTGCCGGCAAGCTGCGGGAAGCTCTTCATGTAACCGCTCGTTTCGAAGAAGGCGCGGTTCATGCCGGGCGGAAAGCGGATGGCTTCGGCGCCATCGGCGCCGCCGAACGTGTCGATCAGACGCTCGAAGGCGGAAATAACGTCTTCGAACTGGCCGCTGCGGCCATAGAGGCCGTCAACGCCGGTGTCGATCAGAAGACCGGATTCGAAAAGCCGGTCGAGAAACGAGGTCTGCATATCCATGGCGATTACCCCAACAGGCTGGTATCTTGTTTGTGGACGAGCAGCATGGTCGACGTATTGCCGAGGATGCGGTCGTTCGAGATCATCAATTGCGCCGAGTGCGCGTCGCGCAGGTGGCGGCCGAGGCTGTAGGGCGTACCGTTCTTGTAGCCCATGATGCCGCAGATCAGCATCGCGTGGTTGATGATCGGCAGGATCATCTCCGAGGATGCGATCTTGACGTTGTTCATCGCCACGGCAAAGGCCATCGACGACAGGCGGTCGGCATCGAGCTTCGCCTCTTCATAGGCCTTCAGCCCCGCGACCACATTGGACTTCACCATCTGCAGCATGCTGGAAGCTTCGGCGAGGCGCAGCGCGCCGGGCGGCGGCGCACCGGGGGATTTGCGGGCCGCGGCACGTACGAAGGTCTGTGCGCGGGAAACCGCGTCGGCGGCGATACCGTACCAGACGCCGCTCCAGAGGAGGTGTGAGCTTGCCAGCATCGATTGCGCGGCGATCTCGGCAAACGGCTTCGGCAGGATCTGCACGGCAGGCGCTTCGCCCTTGAAGAGGAAGCCGTCGGAGCAGGTGCCACGCATGCCGAGCGTATCCCACTCGACCGTGCGCTTGATCTCGTACTGGTCTTTCAGGAAGCAGCTGAGCACCTGATCGGAAGACGCCGCCTCGGCATGGCTGCGCGAGGTGATCAGAATGGCGTCGGCATGGGCGCCATAGGAGATGACGGTCGCATCCTTTTCGAGGTAGCAGGTGTCGCCTTCGACCTTGATGGCGCAGATGCTGTTGCGCAGGTTGCCGCCGATACCGCCCTCGGTCGTCGCCGAAGCCAGCAGCAATTGTTCCTTGGCGATGCGGCGCATGAACTCGCGGTGCCATTCGCTGTCGACGCCGTGTTCGACCAGGCTCGAAAGCTTGATCTGATGCATGGCGAAGACCATGGCGCTGGCGGCACAAGCCTGCCCGATAATCGAGCCGAGTTCGGCGATTTCGGTGATCGACGCGCCCTCGCCGCCGAGATCGACGGGAATCTGGATGGAGAGCAGTCTCTCGGCGCGCATTGCGTCGACAGCCTCGCGCGGGAACCGGCCCTCGGCATCGACGGCATCGGCGTGTTGGCTGGCGATCGCCGCGACGCGCGCGGCACGCACCGCCGCCCCCTCACCCGTCCCAACCTCAAGCAAAGCGACCGCCGCACTCATCATGCGACCTTTCTGCTGTCCAGGATCATGCCGACGGTTCTTTCGATTGCGGCAATGCTGGCGAAGGACTTGCGGTTCAGCAGGTTGTCGGGAAATTCGATGTCGAAGGCTTCCTCGATGCCAAGCATCAGCTGCACGGAGGCGAAGGAGGACAATCCCGCAGCATAAAGGTCGGCGTCGTCTTCGATCTGGTCGACGGCAACGGGAAGCGTACCGAACTTGGCCAGCAAATCGCGAATCGTCTTGTTCATAGTCTAGTCCCTTCTGGCAATGGCAAGCACAACCGAAGTCATGCCGTCTTATCGTTGGCCAAGAAGTAACAGGTAAAATAGAACATTCCGCTAAGCGACGTGGTAAATACAACCAACTTATACTTCATGGAAAATTGCTATATTCGACACTTACCTGATTGGAATTTACGATGCGTAAGCCATCTAACTCGCGGCCCAAGCATAAATATCGAAAATCACTAATATTAAGCAATGGCGATTTTTGGAATGTTGAGATGCGAAAGAAGGTTAACGCACCAAAATTCGCCGCCACGTTTTATTCAAAAAACGTCATAACAATCAGAGCGTCAGTGAAAGTATAAGCCTGCGGGACAAAGACCGTTAGCCTTCCGGCGGATAGATGTGCTCGCCGCCGCGATAGTCCGAAATCGAATAGCAGCCTTCGCGCAGCTCCCGCACCGACGTTTGCCCGATATCCGCCTTGCCATAGCCGCCGGGGATATCGAGAATATAGGTCGGTTGGCAAAGGCCGGAAATACGGCCGCGCAGTGCCGCGACGATCGCCTGGCCCTCGGCGATGGTCAGGCGGAAATGGCTGGTGCCGGGCGCAAGGTCGGGATGGTGCAGGTAATAAGGCTTCACACGCGTTTCGACGAAAGCCTTCATCAGCGCCGCCAGCACTTCCGGATCGTCGTTGACGCCCTTGAGGAGCACCGACTGGCTGACGAGCGCGATCCCGGCATCGACGAGCCGGGCGCAGGCAGCGCGCGCCTCATCCGTCATCTCACGCGGATGATTGGCATGCAGCGCCACGTAGGTGGTCTTGCCGCTCGCCTTCAGCGCCGCGATCAGCGCCGCATCGACCTTCAAGGGATCGACGACGGGAATGCGGGTGTGGAAGCGGACGATCTTCACATGATCGATGTCGGCAAGCTGCCTCAGAATATCTTCCAGCCGCCGAGGGGAAAGCACCAGCGGATCGCCACCCGTCAGGATGACCTCCCAGATCTCACTATGGTCGCGGATATAGGCAAAAGCGCCGTCGAGCGCATCCCCATCCAGCGTCCCGAGCCCCTGCGGGCCGACCATTTCGCGCCGGAAGCAGAAGCGGCAATAGACCGGGCAGACATGCACGGCTTTCAGGAGCACGCGGTCCGGATAGCGATGCACGACGCCCTCGACCGGGCTATGCGCGTGATCGCCGATCGGATCGGCCCTCTCTTCGGATGTGACGAGCAATTCGGCCGGATCGGGCACGAACTGCCGGGCGATGGGGTCGGCTGGATCGGCCGGATCGATCAGGCGAATGACCGATGGCGTCAGGGCGACGGCATAGCGCTCCGCCACCGCTTCGAGCCCGATCGCCTGATCCGCATCGATCAGTCCGGCACGCTCAAGCTCGCCGATGTTCCGGATCGGGCGCATGGAATTCATTGGTCGAACTCCGCAACCGGCGCCCACAGCACCTGCTCGATACGCGAGGCTCCGGTCGCCAGCATGACAAGCCGGTCGAAGCCGAGCGCAATGCCGCTCGCATCGGGCATGACGGCAAGCGCCTGCAGAAAATCCTCGTCCAGCGGATAGGTCTCGCCATAGACGCGCTGCTTTTCCGCCATCTCGATCTCGAACCGGCGTCGCTGCTCCTTGGCATTGGTGAGCTCGCCGAAGGCATTGGCAAGCTCGACGCCGCAGGCATAGAGCTCGAAGCGTTCGGCAACGCGGTGATCCCCAGCCGAAGGCCGGGCAAGGGCCGCCTCGGAAACGGGATATTCGTCGAGGACCGTGGCGCGGCCGAAGCCAAGATTGGGTTCGATCTTCTCGACCAGCACCCGGCTGAAGAGATCCTGCCACAGATCGTCGTCGGCAACGCGAATGCCCGCCTGGCGCATATCCGCCGCCAGACGCTCGCGATCCGTCGACCCGTCGAGGCCGATGGAGGCAAAGAGATCGATGCCGGCATAGCGCTCGAAGGCGTCAGCGACGCTGATACGCTCGGGCGTCAGGAACGGGTCCGTCTCGGCACCGCGATAGCTTAGCTTCTTTGCACCGACCGTCTCGGCCGCCAGCGCCAGAAGCGCGGCGCAATCGGCCATCAGTGCCTCGTAGCTCTCGCCTGCCCGGTACCATTCGAGCATGGTGAATTCCGGATGGTGCAGCGGCCCGCGCTCGCGATTGCGGTAGACATGGGCGAAACAGGCGATGCGCTCCTCGCCCGCCGCCAAAAGCTTCTTGCAGGCGAATTCCGGCGAAGTGTGCAGATAAAGAGGCGAGGCCCTGCCGTCGGTCGTTAGCGCCTCGGTCTCGAAGGCATGCAGATGCGCCTCGTTGCCGGGCGACACCTGCAGCGTCGCCGTATCCACCTCGATGAAGTCGTTGCGCGCGAAGAAAGCCCGCAGCGCCACCTGAATGGCATTGCGGCCGATGAGGAACGGCCGCCGGTCCGCATGGACATTGCGGGTCCACCAGGGGGACGCTTTGCTCGTCTTCGGCTTCATTCCTAGCTTTCTTCAGGACACCAGCCGCCTTAGGGGTGGCAATTTCCATTAATTTAGGGTAGTTGCGCCCCCAAGCAAACAAAAGCTGCGTCTCGGAGAGCATTTCGACAGTCCCTCTACGACGCAAAACGCAGCGTTACAAGGAAGTCTTATGGTCAAGGTCATCGCCTCTTCCGTCCGCAAGGGCAACGTTCTCGACGTCGACGGCAAGCTCTACGTCGTTCTCACCGCCGCGAACTTTCATCCGGGCAAGGGCACGCCGGTCACCCAGGTCGACATGCGCCGCATCGTCGACGGCGTGAAGGTCTCCGAACGCTGGCGCACCACCGAGCAGGTCGAGCGCGCCTTCGTCGAAGACGTGAACTTCCAGTACCTCTATGAAGACGGCGAAGGCTTCCACTTCATGAACCCGGCCAACTACGACCAGGTCGTCGTCGACGTCGACACCATGGGCGACCAGAAGGCTTACCTCCAGGAAGGCATGACCTGCGTTCTGTCGATCCACGAAGGCATTCCGCTGGCACTCGAACTGCCGCGTCATGTCACGCTGGAAATCACCGAAACGGAACCGGTCGTGAAGGGCCAGACGGCATCGTCTTCCTACAAGCCCGCCATGCTGGCGAACGGCGTGCGCACCATGGTGCCGCCGCACATCAACGCCGGCACCCGCGTCGTCATCGCCACGGAAGACAATTCCTACGTCGAGCGGGCCAAGGATTGAGCAATTCCAGGAAAACTGCGCAGCGGTTTTCCGCCCGGAATTGCTAGGAAACAAAGAGATGGAGCGGTTCGGAGTTTCCGTGAAAAGCTGAACCGCTCTGAGCGGCCAGCCGCTTCATTGCATGAGAAAACGCCTCGTCGGGATGACGGGGCGTTTTGCGTTTCGGGAGAACGGAAGCCAAATCGATCTCGTCGAGGCATCACGAGATCGCGTTATGGCGTATTGGCCCTTTTCTGACCCTTCTGCGCCGTACTGACGGCTTCCGGCGGCGTATCGATCTCAATGCTGTGCTCATGCGAAACCAAGGTCTGCAGATGCAGGAGGCGTGGCGACATGGCCTGCATGAAGGCCTCGGAGCGGCCGATATAGATCAAGGTCGCACCAGCCAATTCGGCCAGCAAGGCACAGGCCTTCACCTGAACTTCGGCCTCCAGCCCTTCCAAGGCATCGTCCAGGATGACCCATTTCGGCTTTGCCAACAGCAGATGCGCAAAGCCGATGGCCTTCTGCTCTTCGGTATCCAGCAATCGATCCCAGCGGGCCTGCGTATCGAGGCGACTCTTGAGGCGGCCGAGGCCCACCTTCTCCATGACGGCATCGACGGCGGCATCGTCATAGGCGTCGCGATCCTCGGGGAAGCAGATCGCCTCTCTCAAAGTGCCGCTCGGAACGTAGGGCGTGTGCGGCATGAACAGCATATCGTCCATCGGCGGCAAACTGACCGTGCCGGAGCCGCTGTACCATTGATGCGCCAGCACCTCGAACAGCAACCGCCGGTTCACCCCGTGATCGCCATTGATCATGAGGTGTTCGCCGGCATTGATCGTGACCATACCCTCGGCGACCTGGAAGCCGTTTTCGGTGTCCTCGTCATTGGTCTTCGTCGAAATCTCGAGGTCGGTCCACACCATCGTACCCGGTGCTGCCTTGTCGAAGACCAGCATGTGCGGCATCGGGGTCTTGTCGTCCATTTCCGTCAGGGCCTTGCGGAAATCGGTGACGCGCATCAGCGTGGCGCGCCATTCGGCGATCGGGCCGAAATTGGCGACATACCAGCGCAATGCCGAATTGACCTGATTGAAGGCACCGACGGCCACCATGAGCTGGCCGAAGGTCAGACCACCGGAGAAATAGGCGGGTGCGGCAACGAGGATCGGGATGATCAGCACAAGCCAGCCATAGCCTGCCGAGACCCAGGTCAGATTGGTATTGGCGATGGCAAGCTGGCGGATGACGCCAAGGACAGCGGAAATATCGAGATTGATCCGCCGCCGTTCGTTCTCCTCGCCACCGGCAATGGTGATCGCCGCCATATGCTCGTTGGCATGCATGAGCGCAAAGCGCAGCTCGGCTTCCTTCGAATAGCGGTCCGCATTCAGCCGCACCAGCCGGCGGCCGACGAACTGGCTGAGGAACGACGCCGACCCGGCATAAAGGATCGCCGCCCAGACCATGTAGCCGGGGATCGCGAAGCTCGCGCCGTTGACCTTGAATACCATGCCGCTGGACAGCTCCCAGAGCACGCCGATAAAGCTCAAGAGCAGGATCGTTGCCTGCACCAGGCCGATGGCAAGCCCGGTCGTGCTTTCGGCGAGATTGCGGGCATCTTCATGCAGGCGCTGGTCGGGATTGACGCCGATCAGCCCGGAGGAGGCGAGACGAAGCGCGCGCTTGGCCTGGAGCCACTGATTGACCAGGTCCCGCGCCAGGCCTTCGCGCATGTAGAGCGCGGTCATCTGGTTGAGCCAGGCCTGGACGACGTTGAGGACCAGAAGCGAGCCGGCGATGATGCCGAAGACGCCGAGCTGATGGAAGAAGGCGGTGATATCGCGCCTTGCCAGCGAATCGTAAAAGGGCGCGTTCCAGCTGTTGAGCAGCACCTGGACATAGGCCGTGACCATGATGATCAGGAAAAGCGCTACGGTCAGGGAAATGATCTTGATGCGGACGGGCGAATTCCAGAAAGCCGAGAACATCATTCTCAGCCGGAAGAAAAGGCTCAAATCGTACCCGACCTGCTCGTTTCCCTGGATATTCGGCTTGGCTTGCGCTTCAACTGCCATCAGCACTTCCCTGCGACGCACATCCCGTCAATTAACCATGACCCGCCCCCATGTCCATCCTTGCAATAGATCAGTGCGATCACGTTGCTATATACACGGTTTCACGCCTTGAACCGAATTCGGCCAGCAATTAGCTTGCACATGAAAGATTGAGAAAGCCTTCCGATGCAATTTCAGGGAACCGCGGACTATATCGCCGACAAGGATCTGATGGTCGCCGTCAATGCCGCAATCCGGCTGGAACGCCCGCTTCTCGTAAAGGGCGAACCGGGCACGGGCAAGACCGAGCTCGCCCGTCAGGTGGCTGCGGCCCTCGGGCTCGATCTCCTCGAATGGAATGTAAAATCGACGACGAAAGCGCAGCAGGGCCTCTACGAATATGATGCGGTTTCACGCCTGCGCGACAGCCAGCTCGGCGACATCAGAGTTCACGATGTCGGCAACTATATCCGCCGGGGCAAGCTCTGGCAGGCCTTCACCTCGCCGAAAAAATGCGGGCTGCTGATCGACGAGATCGACAAGGCCGATATCGAGTTCCCCAACGACCTGCTGCAGGAACTCGACCGCATGGAATTCCATGTCTACGAGACCGGCGAGACCATCCGGGCCGCCGTCCGCCCGATCGTCATCATCACGTCAAACAACGAGAAGGAACTGCCGGACGCCTTTCTGCGCCGCTGCTTCTTCCACTATATCCGCTTCCCCGACATGGAAACGCTCGCCCGCATCGTCGAGGTGCACTATCCCGGCATCAAGCAGGCGCTGGTGCATGCGGCACTCACGCAATTCTTCGAAATCCGCGACGTGCCGGGCCTTAGGAAGAAACCTTCGACCTCCGAAGCCCTCGATTGGATCCGCCTGCTGGTCGCCGACGACATCGATGCCGAAACGCTGCGCGCCGATGCGAAGAACGCACTGCCGAAGCTGCATGGGGCGCTTCTGAAGAACGAGCAGGACGTCCATCTCTTCGAGCGGCTGGCCTTCCTGGCGCGCGGGCAAGGGAAGTAATGCGGCTTGCCGAGCCTTTCGCCCGCAGAACTGCGGACGTCACTTGCAAGAAGACGTCACTTGCAAGAATAAGAGAGCTGCGCCACCCGCCCTCGCCCTTCGAGGCTCCGGCCTTCGGCCTTCGCACCTCAGCAACCGTGTTGGTTGATCCAGGGTGTCCGTCTTCGGACGATTGTGTTGAGGATGGTTGCGAGTTTTCGCATAGCGGCGACGATGGCGACCTTTGGCGGTTTGCCGGCATCGCGCAGCCTTGCGTAGAAGGCCTTGATGGTTGGCGAACAGCGGAGGGCTGACAAGGTCGCCATGTAGAGGGCGCAGCGCACGGCGGACCGTCCACCTGCGATATGGCGCTGGCCGCGCATGGCGCCGCTGTCGTGGGCCATTGGTGCAACGCCGATCAGGGCGGCAAGTTTCTTGTCATCGATGCTGCCGAGTTCAGGGAGTTCGGCGATGAGAATGGCGGCGGTGATCTCGCCGATGCCGGGCACGGAAAGCAAAAGATCGCGCCGTTCGACCATATCGGGTTCGGTCTCGATGGCCAGGGTGATGGCCGTGTCGATGCGGGTAAGCTGCGCCTTGAAGGAGGCAAGCAGCTCGTGAATGAGGGCGGCGATATCCGCAGATGCATGTTCGAGGCGGTTCTTCTCGGCAACGGCCATGTCGATGAGTTGCCGACGGCGGGCCACCAGCGCGGCCAAGGCGATGCGGCCGTCGTCGATATGGGGGATCTGTGCCGGCCGCATCGCCTTGGCGAAGTGCAGGATGACCCGGGCATCGACCTGATCGGTCTTGGCCAATCGGCCACTGGCTCTGGCAAAATCGCGGACCTGGCGGGGATTGACGACGGCAACCGCAATACCGGCCGCCATCAATGTGCGCACCATGCGCATCTCGTAGCCGCCGGTTGCTTCGACGACGACCAGACTAGCTCCCGCGACCGCGGCTGCAAGCCCATCGCAACCTGCCGCATCATTGTTCCATCGCGCCACCGATGTGGCGCCGTCGAGCGCGACGTCAAGATAAGCCTTGGAGACGTCTATCCCGACCATAACATCCTGTGAGGCATTCATGGGTGCTCCTCCTTGCAACGCGGGCTCGAAGCCCAGCCAACCGTTCGAGCAGAAAGGATGCGACAGAGGCGCTTGCTGAGGTACGGGTTCAAGACCCAAGGATGACACGCACCTCCGTCACGCCACCCATCTTACACTATCGCCAACGTACAAGGGTGAGGTCTGATCTCCTGCACCCTAGTACGAACCCTCTCTGCCTCACCCTGAGGTGCCTTGGCGCTGAAGCGTCAGCGCAAGCGTCAAGGCCTCGAAGGGCGAGGCAGCCCCGGAGCCTATTTGCCCACGTCAAAAACGGAACCAGCCCACCGCCTCGCTTGCCCATTGACCCGCAGGAATAGCAGGTTTATGCATTTCTCCTTGTGGTGATTTGGCCGGCCGGCTTGCAGCCACGTTAAATAAGTCGCTAAAGGGCCGCGTGCGGACCGGTAGCGATTCATGATCGCGGCCGGTTTTTTTGTATTTGGCGAGTGAAACAATGCCCATCAGGATTCCCGATACACTGCCCGCATTTGAAACCCTCCAAACCGAGGGCGTGCGGGTGATGACCGAAACGGTGGCGTTCCGTCAGGATATCCGCCCCCTTCAGATCGGGCTTCTCAACCTCATGCCGAACAAGATCAAGACCGAGGTCCAGATGGCGCGCCTAGTCGGCGCATCGCCGCTGCAGGTGGAGTTTTCGCTGGTGCGCATCGGCGCGCACAAGGCCAAGAACACCTCCGAGGAGCATCTCCTTGCCTTCTACGAGACGTGGGAAGAGGTGAAGCACCGCAAGTTCGACGGCTTCATCATAACGGGCGCGCCGATCGAGCTGCTCGAATACGAAGATGTCACCTACTGGGACGAGATGCAGCAGATCTTCGACTGGACGGCCACCAACGTCCATTCGACGCTGAACGTCTGCTGGGGCGCGATGGCGGCCGCCTATCATTTCCACAAAGTGCCGAAATACACGCTGACGGAGAAGGCATTCGGCGTCTATCGCCACCAGAACCTGAAGCCCTCTTCCGTCTATCTCAACGGCTTTTCCGACGATTTCGCCATTCCCGTCTCACGCTGGACGGAAGTGAAGCGCGCCGATATCGAAAAAGTGCCCGGCCTGCAGATCCTGATGGATTCGAGCGAGATGGGCGTCTGCCTCGTGCACGAACAGGCCTGCAACCGGCTCTACATGTTCAATCACGTGGAGTATGATTCCACCTCGCTGGCGGACGAGTATTTCCGGGATGTGAATGCGGGCGTGCCGATCAAGATGCCGCACAACTACTTCCCGCACAACGACCCGGAGACTGCCCCGCAGAACCGGTGGCGCAGCCACGCGCACCTGTTCTTCGGCAACTGGATCAACGAGATCTACCAGACCACGCCGTATGATCTGGAGGAGATCGGCCAAGAAAGGACTTGAGGCTTGTTCATTCCCTTCTTCCTGAAACTGAAGGAAGCGAAGGTTCCGGTCACGCTCCGGGAATTCCTGTCGCTGCTCGAAGGGATGGAAGAAGGGATTGCCGATTATGACGTCGAAGCCTTCTACTATCTGGCGCGCACGACGCTGATCAAGGACGAGCGCTTCATCGATCGCTTCGACCAGATCTTCGCCGACTATTTTCGCGGCGTGGAAGCGATCGGCGGCAATGCCGATGGAGAAGCGGTTGAGCCGACCGCCATTCCCGACGAATGGCTGCGCAAGCTCGCCGAGCGGCATCTGACAGAAGAGGAAAGACGGCAGATCGAGGCGCTCGGCGGCTTCGACAAGCTGATGGAGACGTTGCGCGAACGGCTGGCCGAGCAGAAGGGCCGCCACCAGGGCGGCTCGAAATGGATCGGCACGGCCGGAACCTCGCCCTTCGGCGCCCATGGCTACAATCCCGAGGGCGTGCGCATCGGCCAGGAAACCTCGCGTCATCGCCGCGCGGTCAAGGTCTGGGATCGCCGCGACTTCAAGAATCTCGACGACGGCGTCGAGCTCGGCACCCGCAACATCAAGGTGGCGCTGAAGCGCCTGCGCCGCTGGGTGCGCGAGGGTGCGGCCGAAGAGCTGGACCTTTCCGGTACC
Source organism: Rhizobium sp. CCGE531 (assembly GCF_003627795.1). Taxonomy (NCBI): domain Bacteria; kingdom Pseudomonadati; phylum Pseudomonadota; class Alphaproteobacteria; order Hyphomicrobiales; family Rhizobiaceae; genus Rhizobium; species Rhizobium sp. CCGE531. Next base: position 3,858,296 of record NZ_CP032684.1, read on the forward strand.
ATCCGCTCCACCGCCGAACATGGCTATCTCGACGTCCAGACCCGGCCGGAACGCCGCAACGCCGTCAAGCTATTGATGTTCTTCGATGTCGGCGGCTCGATGGACGACCATATCCGTGTTGTCGAGGAACTCTTCTCCGCCGCTCGATCAGAGTTCCGGCACATGGAGTATTTCTACTTTCACAACTGCCTCTACGAGGGCGTGTGGAAGGACAATCGCCGCCGGCGGGTGGACATCACGGCGACGACGGACCTGATCCGCACCTTCGGCCCCGACTACCGCATCGTCTTCGTCGGCGATGCGTCGATGAGCCCCTACGAAATCACCCACCCGGGCGGCTCGGTGGAGCATTGGAACAAGGAGGCCGGCGAAGCCTGGCTTGCCCGCATGACCGGCCATTTCCGCAAATGCATCTGGATCAACCCCGTGCCGGAGAGCTATTGGGGCCACACGGCCTCCATCTCCATCGTCCGCCGCCTGATGACCGACCGCATGTATCCGCTGACGCTTGGCGGCCTGGAAAAGGCGACGCGGGAATTGTCGCGCTGAGTGTTGTGATCTGGAATTCGTAATAATCGGGCGTGCACTGTCTTGCTGAACCTTCGTGCCTGGCCCCTCACCCCAACCCTCTCCCTGCTCGCGGGGAGAGGGGCTCTACAGCGGTCTCTTTACGAACCAAAGTGCAACCGTCTGCCACGGTCATCCCCTCTCCCCGCGAGCGGGGAGAGGGCTAGGGTGAGGGGCCGTTACGAAAACCAGCCGCTCTGTCTTACCCATTGCATACTCCCGGCGCAGTCTGGGAACCATGAGGCTGAGCCGAGGCTTGATCGGCAGCCCCATGCCTCTAAATTTCGCCATTGAATCGGTTGCGGAACGGCGCGAATGGGGGCAGGGTCTGGCCTCGCATTTCGATAGGGAGTGGATGAGCTGATATGACGGAAAGCACTTTGCAGCGGGAAATTTTTGGGACGACGGCCGATGGGGAGACCGTCTATCGCGTCAAGATATCAGGCGGTGGCCTGACGGCGCATATCATGTCCTGGGGCGCGGTCATCCAGGATCTTCGCCTTGACGGCCACGAGCCGGCGCTTCTGCTCGGCTTCGACAATTTCGTCGACTATCCCGCCCACTCCTCCTATTTCGGCGCCACGCCCGGCCGCTGTGCCAATCGCATCGGCGCCGGCCGCTTCACGCTTGACGGCAAGGACTACCAGCTCGAGCTCAACGAGAAGGGTGTCACGCATCTGCACGGCGGCAAGGACAATATCGCCAAGCGCAACTGGACGATCGTGGAGTATGATACCGACCGCGTTGTCCTGAAGATCGTCGATCCCGATGGCCGCGCCGGCTATCCCGGCAATTGCACCATCCACGCGACCTATCGGGTGCATGGCAATGGCGAACTCTCGGTGACCTACGAATCGACCACCGACCAGCCGACGCTCGCCAATGTCTGCCAGCATGCCTATTTCAACCTCGACGGCCGCGACGATGCGCTCGGCCACGACATCATGATCGCCGCCGACCATTATACGCCGACGGATGAGAAGCAGATACCGACAGGCGAAATCCGCTCAGTGGAAGGCACGGTCTTCGATTTCCGCGAGATGGCGCCGATGAAGCGTTTTGAAGGAAGCGAGCAGGCGCTTTACGATCACAATTTCTGCCTGTCGAGCGAGCGCACCGCCAAACGCTCCGTCGTGCTTGCCCGCAGCGTCAATTCCGGCGTGTCGCTCGAGGTGCGCACCACCGAGCCCGGCGTGCAATTCTATGCCGGCTTCAAGCTCGACGTGCCGGTTCCCGGCCATGACGGCCGCAAGATCGGCCCGTTCGCCGGCTTCTGTCTGGAAACGCAGATCTGGCCCGATGCCATCAACCATGAAGGCTTCCCCAATGCCGTGCTCCGCCCGGGCGAGGTATTGCGGCAGGAAACGGACTATATCTTCACCAAGAACTGAGGCCGAGCATGATGCCGAAAAGTGTAAACGGTTTTCGGACGACATCATGCTCTACTTCCTTGATTCCAGAGCGAATTCAGATTTTAGGCCGAACAGACCTAAAATCTGAATTCGCTCTGGGCCACGTCCTGCTCTCTTGAGAATCGGCCGGGCGTCCAAAGCGCCCGGCCGATTTTTTTGCGACGCGAACAGATTCACCTTGTGAATTGGTTCTAAATAGGTTCTAAATAAACACCATGGATAGAACCAGTTTGATCGCCGAATTGAACAATCGCGGCCTCGGCGAGGGAACCGGGAACGGACCACTTTATAAGCGCCTGGCGCAGGCGCTGACCGGCCTCATCCAGGAAGGGCTGCTGAAACCAGGTACGGCGCTGCCGGGCGAGCGCGATCTCGCCGGCGCCCTGCAGATCGGCCGCGTTACCGTACGAACTGCCTATCGTGACCTGCTCACATCGGGCGTCATCGAATCCCGTCACGGCAGCGGCACCTTCGTCTCGCAGCATGTCGAGCGCATTGAGCAGCCGCTCTGGCGCCTCTCTTCCTTTTCCGCCGATATGCGCTCGCGCGGCCGCGAACCGGCAGCGCGCATCCTCCAGCGCACCGTCAGCGCACCGGCCCCGGAAGAATCATTCCTCCTCGGCCTCGGCCTCGACGAGCCCGTGCTGCGGCTCGACCGATTGCGCCTTGCCGACGGCCAGCCGCTTGCCATCGAGCGCGCCGTCGTTCCCATCAAATTCCTGGGCGAAGAAGCCATATCCGAAGGATCGCTCTATGATGCGCTGGCCGCCAGGGGCTTCAAGCCCGTGCGCGCCCAGCAGAGGCTGACCGCGGTGACGCTCGACCCCACCTCCGCGTCGATCCTGACGGTCAAGGCGGGGGCGCCGGCGCTGCTGATCGAACGCGTCTCCCGCCTCGCAGACCAGCGCGTCGTTGAATACACACGTTCGCATTATCGCGGCGATGCCTATGATTTTGTTGCTGAATTGAGAATTGGAGATGACCAATGAGCGAGACCCAATCCCTGATGCTGACGGAAGCCGGACAATCGCCGGAGGTGGTCGCAACCCTGCTTGAGAAGGAAAAGCCTGCTTTTGCCGAGATCGCGAAGCTCTTCGCCTCGGGGCGCCCGTCGCTGATCACGACGGCGGCGCGCGGCTCTTCCGACCATGCGGCGACCTTCTTCAAATATCTCTTTGAAATCTCCTGCGGCATCCCGGTCGCCTCCGTCGGCCCGTCGATCGCCTCGGTCTATGGTGCGCCGCTTCACCTGAAGGGCGGCATCCACTTCACGGTTTCCCAATCCGGCGGCAGCCCCGACATCATCGCGCTGCAGACCGCCGCCAAGAAGGGCGGCGCAACTACGATCGCCGTCGTCAACGTCACCGACAGTCCGCTCGCCAGGGAAGCCGATATCGTGCTTCACCTCAATGCCGGCCCGGAAAAGAGCGTTGCGGCCACGAAATCCTTCATCGCTTCCGTCGCCGCGCTCGCCGGCGTCACCGCGACGATTTCGCAGGACAAGGCGCTGTCTGCCGGCCTCGCGAAGCTGCCGGAAGCACTTGCGGCGACATCAGGCATCGACGGCAAGGCTGCCGAAGACGTGCTGTTCAATGCCTCCTCGCTCTATACCGGCGGCCGCGGCCCCGCCTTCGCCATTGCGCTCGAAGCGGCCCTGAAGGCGAAGGAAACCGCCGGCCTGCATGCGGAAGCCTTCTCGCTGGCCGAACTCATGCATGGTCCGATGCGCCTCGTACAGCCGGGCTTCCCGATCGTCGCCTTCTCTCCCGACGATGCCGCCTTCGCCAACAATGCGCAGGCGCTGGAGCGCCTGCAGAAGCTCGGCGCGACCGCCGTCTCCTTCTCGACCGCGCCGCTTGCCGGCATCAATCTGCGCATGCCGAGCACCGGCAACGGCCTGCTCGACCCGCTGGTGTCGCTGCTGTGCTACTATCGCCTCGTCGAGGCCGTAACGCGGCGCAAGGGTTTCGATCCGGATAAGCCGGCTAATCTTCTTAAGGTAACGGAGACCATGTGATGGACTACAAGGTCTTTACCGGCGCCCGCATCTTCGATGGCGACCGTTTTCATGAAGACAGCGCGCTTGTCGTCGGCAATGGCCGCATTCATGCCATCACCGCCGTCAACGACGTGCCCGAGAATGCCGAAACGATCGGCCTCGATGGCGGCGTCCTTTCCCCAGGCTTCATCGATGCGCAGGTGAACGGCGGCGGCGGCCGCATGCTGAACGATGAGCCCTCGCCCGAATCCATGTATATGATCGCCGCGGGACATCGCCCCTACGGCACGACATCGCTGCTGACGACCCTCATCACCGATGTCGCAGCCGCGACGACAGCGGCGATCGAAGCGGCCATCGAGGCCGTCAAGGCCAATCGCGGCGTCGCCGGCCTGCATCTGGAAGGTCCGCACCTGGCGCCGGCCCGCAAGGGCGCGCATCTGGCCGAGCTGATGCGCCCCGTCGAGGACAGCGACGTTAGAACCTTCATCCGCGCCCGCGAGGCGATCGGCACGCTGCTGGTCACGATCGCGGCCGAGCAGGTCACCGAGCGGCAGGTGCAGGCGCTCAGCGAAGGCGGCGTCATCGTCAGCATCGGCCACAGCGATTGCACGGCGGAAGCGGCCAATGCGCGTTTCGATGCCGGTGCGCGCGGCGTCACCCATCTTTTCAACGCCATGAGCCAGATGGGTCATCGCGCACCCGGTCTCGTCGGCGCGGCGATCGACCATCCCGCCCCCTGGTGCGGCATCATTGCCGACGGCCATCATGTCGAGCCGATCGCGCTTAGGGTTGCGCTGCGTGCCAAGCGCGGCGAAGGCCGGCTGTTCTTCGTCACCGATGCCATGTCGCTCGTCGGCACCGATCTTCCGAGCTTCACGCTGAACGGCCGCACGGTCTATCGCACCAAGGGCGGATATTGCTCCAAGCTGACGCTTGACGACGGCACGCTGGCGGGCTCGGATGTCGATATGGCCTCCACCATCCGCTATGGCGTCAATATCCTCGAGCTGCCGCTGGCGGAAGCCTTGCGCATGGCGACCTCCTATCCCGCCCGCTTCCTGCGACTGGCGGATCGCGGCCACCTCACACCGGGAATGCGCGCCGATCTCGTTCACATCAGCGACGGCATCGAAGTCACGGAAACATGGATCTCGGGTCAACCTTCGGCTTGACACAGCATACAGGGACGTTCGGCATGACCGCAGTCACGGACAGCTATTTCTCCGCCCTCATCGGCCGGCTGGAAATCCTGCGCGAGGCGCTGGCCGAACCCATGTCCCGGGCTTCCGCCGCCATTTGCGCGGCCGCGCGCGCCGATCGCCGCGTCTACGTCTTCGGCACCGGCCATTCGCACATGCTGGCGGAAGAGGTGCATTATCGCGCCGGTGGTCTAGCCTTCACCATCCCCGTGCTTGTGGGATCCGCCATGCTGCATGAAGGCGCCGTCATCAGCTCAGTCTATGAGCGTACCGAAGGCCTTATCCGCCCGGTCTTCGAGCGTTACGGCATGCAGCCGGGTGATGTGCTGATCATCGCCTCCAACTCGGGCGTCAACGCCGCGCCGCTTGAGGCGGCGGACTATGGCCGCGAAATCGGCGCTACCGTGATCGCCATCACCTCGCTCGCCTATTCTGCCGCGATTGCCAACGGGCGCAGGAAACTCGCCGATATCGCCGAGATCGTGCTGGATAATGGCCTGCCGCCGGGCGACGCCATGATCGACCTGCCGGGCACCGGCCTGAAGGTCGGCCCGGCATCGACGGCGGTCGGCGCCACCGTGCTGAACGCCATCTTCGCCGATGTCGCCGCCGAACTCAGTAAGGATGGCGATGCGCCGGTCTACCTCAGCGCCAACATGCCGGGCGCCAAGGAAACCAATCAGCGGCTGGTCAGGAAATACCGGCCGCGCAATCCGCATCTCTGATCGGTTTATTGGGCTGCATCGGAGGCTGATGACTCTTCTGCCGCAGCCTCCGCCTGTCGGCGCCGCCGGCGCAGGACGACGTAGAAGACAGGCGTCAGGAACAGGCCGAACAGCGTCACGCCGAGCATTCCGGAAAAGACCGCCGTGCCGAGCGACTGGCGCATTTCCGCGCCCGGGCCGGTGGCGATCATCAGCGGCACGACACCGAAGATGAAGGCGAAGGCCGTCATCAGGATCGGACGCAGGCGCAGATGGCTGGCCTCGATCGCCGCTTCGACGGCACTCTTTCCCTCGAGCTGCGCCTGCCGTGCAAATTCCACGATCAAAATCGCGTTCTTGGCCGCAAGACCGATCAGCACGATCAGCCCGATCTGCGTCAGGATGTTGTTATCCATCCCTCGCAGATACACGCCGATCAGCGCCGCCAGAACCGCCAGCGGCACGATGAGGATGATCGCAAGCGGCAGGACCCAGCTTTCATACTGCGCCGACAAAGCGAGGAAGACGAAGATGACCGACAGGGCGAAGATATAGATCGCCGTATTGCCGGTATGCTTCTCCTGATAGGCGAGTTCCGTCCATTCGAATGTCGTGCCCGAAGGCAAGAGGTTCTTCGCCAACCCCTCCATGATGTCGAGGGCCGAGCCGGTGGAAATCCCCGGCCCCGGATTACCCTGGAGAGGAACCGAGACATACATATTGTAGCGCTGCACGAGTGTCGGCCCGGTCGTATCCCGGATATCGACCAGCGTGCCGAGCGGCACCAGCGCCCCGGTCGCCGAACGGACCTTCAGCGCCAAAATGTCCTCGCGATCCATGCGATACTGCTGATCGGCCTGCGCCCGCACCTGATAGACGCGGCCGAAGGCGTTGAAGTCGTTGACGTAGGACGTGCCAAGATTGATCGACAGGGTCTCGAAGATATTCGGGATCGGCACGTTGAGCGCCCGCGCCTTGTCGCGATCGATTGCCAGGAAATATTGCGGGCTGTTGGCGGAGAAGGTGGTGAAGACGCCGCTGACGCCCTTGTTCTGCGCGGCAGCGCCCATCATCTGGTAAGCGAGCGGCAGGATGCGGCGCATATCCGGATTTTCCCGGTCCATGATCTGCATCTTGAAGCCGCCGGAATTGCCGACGCCGCGGATCGACGGCGGCGGAATGGCGATGATGAAGGCTTCCTGGAGGCCCTGCAGGCTGCCGAAGAGTTGGCCGATGATCTTGGTGGCCGTATCGCCGCTCTTCAACCGCTCCTCGAACGGCTTGAACGGCGTGAAGATGACGCCCGAATTCGAGGCATTGGTGAAGGTCGCGCCGTTGAAGCCGGCGAAGGCGACGGCATTGGCGATACCAGGCGTCTTGTTGATGATGCCGGTCGCCTTCTGGATGACCGCATTGGTGCGCGCGAGCGAGGCCCCGTCAGGCAATTGGACGACGACGATCGCATAGCCCTGGTCCATTGTGGGAACGAAGCCCTGCGGCACGATCCGACCCATGTACCATGTGCCGGCGAGTAGCCCGGCGAAGACGAGAAGCGTGCAGGCCAGCGCCACCCATGTGGTCACGAGATGGCGGACGATCCAGGAATATCCGCGGCTCATCCGCTCGAAACCCCGGTTGAACCCGTCGCCCATAGCACGGCCGAACCGCGCGAAGATATTGTTGGATTTCTCGTGGCTGTGCGGGCGTAGCACGATCGCGGCGATCGCAGGCGAGAGTGTCAGCGAGTTCAGGCAGGAAATCGCCGTCGCGACCGAGATCGTCACCGCGAACTGCCGGTAGAACTGTCCGGAAATGCCGGGAATGAAAGCAGTCGGCACGAAGACGGCAATCAGCACCAGCGAGATTGCCAGGACAGCGGTGCCCACCTCGTTCATCGTCACATGCGACGCCTCCTTCGGCGTCATGCCGAGCGCGAGATTGCGCTCGACATTCTCCACCACCACGATCGCATCGTCGACAACAATGCCGATCGCAAGCACGAGGCCGAACAGCGTCAGCATGTTCAGCGAGAAGCCGAAAGCCAGCAGAAAGGCGAAGGTGCCGATCAGCGAGACGGGGATGGCGACGATCGGGATGATCGCCGTCCGCCACGACTGCAGGAAGACCAGCACGACGATGGCGACGAGAATCGCCGCCTCGAAGATGGTCTTGTAGACCTCGTGGATCGATTCGGCGATGAACTCGGTCGGGTTATAGATGATGCGATATTCGAGCCCCTGCGGGAAATCCTGCGCCAGGCTCTCCATCGTCTTCTGGATATCGGCGGCGGCGGCAAGCGCGTTGGTGCCGGGCCGAGCGAACACACCGAGCGCGACCGCCGGGCTGCCGTTCAGATAGCTGTTGGTGACGTAGTCCTGTGCGCCGAGCTCGATACGGGCGACATCCTGCAGCTGCACGAGGCGGCCATTGCCCGTCGCCTTGACGATGACGTAGCGGAATTGCCGCGCGTCGGAGAAGCGCCCTTGCGTCGTCACCGTATATTGGAAGGCATTGGTGCCCGAAACCGGCGGCCCACCGATCGCGCCGCCCGAAACCTGCACGTTCTGGTCCCGGAGCGCCTGCACGATATCGCCGGCGGTCATGCCGTAGGCCGCGAGCTTTTCCGGATCGAGCCAGATGCGCAGCGAATATTGCCGCTCGCCGAAGAGCTGCACATCACCGACCCCGTCCAGACGAACGAGAATGTCGCGGATGCGCGTGCGCGCATAGTTGGAGATGTAGAGCTGGTCGTAGCGATTGTTCGGGGAGAGAAGATGGACGACCATCATCAGGTCGGGCGAGCTCTTGACCGTCGTGATGCCGATGCGCCTGACCTCGTCGGGCAGGCGCGGCTCGGCAATGGCGACGCGGTTCTGCACCAGCACCTGCGCCTTGTCGAGATCGGTGCCGAGCTTGAACGTGATCGTCAGCGACATGGAGCCATCGGCACTGGAATAGGAGGACATATAAAGCATGTCCTCGACGCCGTTGACTTCCTGTTCGATCGGCGTTGCCACCGTATCGGCGATGGTCTGTGCGTCGGCGCCGGGATAGGAGGTGCGAATTACGATTGTGGGAGGTGCAACCTCGGGATACTGCGCCACCGGCAGCTGGAAATAGGCGATGCCGCCGACGATCAGCAGCACGATGGATAGAACCGATGCGAAAATCGGCCGATCGACGAAGAAATGGGAAAACCTCATTGGTTCGTCCCCTGTATATCGGCCTGAGCCGGCGGCTCGTCATTCGTCGCCTGCTGCGGCAGCTCGATCAGCTGCGGCGTCACCTTGACGCCGGGCCGGATGCGCATCAGCCCATTGACGACGATCGTCTCGTCGCCGGTCATGCCGTCACGGATGACGCGATAGCCGTAGAGCTTCGGCCCGAGGCGCACCGATTTCGGCGTAATATTGCCGGCGGTATCCGCGACATAGACGACGCGCTGGTTCTGGTCCGAGCCGATGGCTTCATCGGGAACCAGGATCGCCTTATAGCTGTTGGAACCCTGCACCTGAACACGTCCGAAGAGACCGGGCTGAAGGGTAAGATCGGGATTCGGGAATCTGGCGCGGACGCGGATCGTGCCCGTCTCGTTGTCGACGCGGTTTTCGGCGAAATCGAGCTTGCCCTTGAACGGCTTCTGCCGCTGATCGGCAATCGTCACGGTCACGTCGAGCCCGCCGCCACCCTGCTGCAGGGCGCTGCCGTTCTTGCGAGCCTCATCGGCGTAGGAAAGCAGCCGGCGTTCGTCGACATCGAAATAGAAATCGATGGGATCGAGCGAGACGATGGTCGTCAGCACAGTCTGGTCGGCCTGCACGAGGTTGCCGACCGAAATCAGCCGCCGGTCGATCCGGCCGCTGAGCGGCGCGGTGATCTTGGTGAAATCCATGTCAAGATTGGCACGGTCGACGGCTGCCTGCGCGCCGCGCACATTCGCCTGCGCAGAGAGAAGGTCGCGTCGGCGATCATCCAGCGTGGATGCCGACTGGCTACCCGTCGTCGACAGGGATTCCGTCCGCTTGAATTGCGCGTCAGCGAGCGTCAGCGACGATTTCGCCACCTCCAGCGACGCCGTGGATTCGTTCAGCGTCGTAATGAACGGCCGCTGGTCGATGACGAAAAGCAGGTCGCCCTGCTTAACCATGGTGCCATCCTGGAAATGCACTTCCTGCAGATAGCCGCCCACCCGCGAGCGCACGGAAACTTCATCGACCGCTTGGAAGCGCCCGATGAACTCGTCGCTGTCGACGACATCGCGAACGATAGGCTTGGCGACCGTCACCGGCGGGGCCGGCGGCGCACCCTGTGCCAGCGCCTGGGCGCCTGAGAAAACGGCAAGAACACAGCTGAATAAAACGACACGCGGCAGCATCGGCATGAAGCCCCCCTCGAAAAACCGCATACGGCAAGAGGCGCCGTTATCACGGTAAGCGCTCACAAAATTTGTCTGCAACTTTCCGCGAAGAACCCGTCGCCATCAGGCGCAATCCAATCAGGTCTCTTCGGACTTTCCCAACATGCGCCACGGGCCGCGTGGGCCCGGGTATCATCCAGCCCTTGCGGCCGGCGTCACGCGTTAATGTATAAACGGTTTATCGAATTGGACAACAGGGAATGAAGCGGCCGCGACCAAACGCAACCGTTTGTTTTTATTATGTCGAAGGACGCCCATAAGATGAGCTGGCCGAGGTGATCAGCCCTCCAGCTCCTCGCGCAGCATTTCGAGCTCGAGCCACTCCTCCTCCATACCGATCAGGCGTTCCCGCAGTTTTTCCATCTCCGCCGCAAGGCGGTTGAAGGTTGCGGGATCCTTGGAAAAGAGGTTCGGATCGGCCATCTTCTGCTCGCGGGCAGCGATTTCCGCTTCCGCCTTGACCATGTCCTTCGGCAGGTTTTCCAGCGCGAATTTCTGCTTGTAGGACAGCTTGGCCTTGCCTTTCGAGGCATCGGCGGCGGATGGCGCAGTTTCCGCCGATTTCGGCTTCTCGGCCGCCTTTTCCGCCCGCTTGCGCTCTTCGATCGCGCCCTTGCGCTGGGCCAGCATGTCGGAATAGCCGCCGGCATATTCGATCCAGCGCCCGTCCGGCTCTTCCGGATTGGCGGGCGCGATCGTCGAGGTCACGGTGCGATCGAGGAAATCGCGGTCGTGGCTGACGAGGATGACAGTGCCGGAAAAACCGGAAACGATTTCCTGCAGCAGGTCGAGCGTCTCGATGTCGAGGTCGTTCGTCGGTTCGTCGAGGATCAGGAGATTGGTCGGCCGCGACAGGATGCGCGCCAGCATCAGCCGGGCGCGCTCGCCGCCGGAGAGGTTCCTGATCGGCGTGCGCGCCTGCTCCGGCTGGAACAGGAACTCCTTCATGTAGCCGGTGACATGCCGCTGCTCGCCATTGACGAGCAGGTTCTCGCCGCGACCGTCGGTCAGGTAGTTGGCGAGCGTCTCTTCCAAATTGAGCTCTTCGCGCTTCTGGTCGAGCGTCGCGATCTCCAGATTGGTGCCGAGCTTCACCGTGCCGCTGTCCGGCTCGAGCTGGCCGGTCAGCATCTTCAGGAGCGTGGTCTTGCCGGCCCCGTTCGGGCCGACGAGACCGATGCAATCGCCGCGATGCACGCGGATCGAGAACGGCGCGACGATCGATCGATCGCCATAGGTCTTGGTGATCTTGTCCGCCTCGATCACCAGCTTGCCGCTCTCCTGCGCATCGGAGGCAGCCGCCTGCACCGTGCCCAGAGCGCCCCTATGGCCGCGATGGCGCGAACGCATGTCCTGCAATTCGCCGAGGCGGCGCATGTTGCGCTTGCGCCGCGCCGTTACGCCGTAGCGCAGCCAGTGCTCCTCGCGCTCGATCTGCTTGCCGAGCTTGTGCTGCTCCAATTCCTCCGCCTCGAGCACCTGATCCCGCCAGGCTTCGAAATGGGCAAATCCCCTGTCCAGCCGGCGCGAGGTGCCGCGATCGAGCCAGACGGTCGCGGTCGAGACTTTTTCCAGGAACCGACGGTCGTGCGAGATCAGCACGAGCGCGCTGCGGCTCTTCTGCAATTCACCTTCCAGCCATTCGATGGTCGGCAGGTCCAGATGGTTCGTCGGCTCGTCGAGCAGCAGGATATCCGGTTCCGGCGCCAGAACGCGCGCCAGAGCTGCGCGGCGCGCCTCGCCACCCGAAAGATTGTTCGGATCCTCTTCGCCAGTCAGGCCGAGATGCGAGAGGAGATAGGTGACGCGATAGGGATCATCGCCCGGTCCGAGACCGGCTTCGGCATAGGCGGCAACCGTCTTGTAACCGGCAAAATCCGGGGCCTGTTCGAGGTAACGCACGGTCGAAGACGGATGGCGGAACACCTCGCCGGACTGCGCTTCGACCAAGCCGGCGGCGATCTTCAGCAGTGTCGACTTGCCCGAACCGTTGCGGCCGACAAGGCAGATCTTGTCGCCCGGCTCCACCTGCAGCGCGGCACCGGCGAGCAGTGGCGCGCCGCCAAAGCTCAGGAAGATGTCGTCGAGTTTCAGAATGGGAGGGGCCAAGATCAGACTCCGCTGAGATCATAAGGGCGGGCAAGAACGATCGCCCTGCCGCTGCCGAGCGAAAAGCGCACGTCACCTTCCGCCACGTTGGAAATGGTGCGCGATGCGCCGAAGGGCAAATGGAAATCACGCAGGGGATAGCGGGCATTATCGATGAAAAGGCCCGTCAGATCGCTGAAACCGAGAACCGAAAACAGCGAGCCAGCCGGCAGCGCCAGTGTGAGGTCGCCCGGCGGCAGCGGCACCGCCTCCTCGTCACCGGAGGTCAGCAGGACATCGAAGCCTTTCTCGGCCAGGCGGATGCCATAGAGCAGGTGCTGGATGGCATGATCGGAGCGTTCGCCGCCCATGGCGCCCGCGAGAATCAGCCTGACGGCACCGCGATCGATCGCTTCCGAGACGGCAATCTCGCCGTCGGTCGCAGCCTTCGCCGCCGGATAGGGCTGCTTGGGCACATTGGCAAACGCAGCTTGCAAATCGGCGGGCGTGGAATCGAAATCCCCGACCCACAGCTCAGGCTCCACCCCGAGCGCGATCGCATGGCGCATTCCGCCATCGGCTGCGATGAAACGGCTGCCGGAAATGGCGGCGCGCAACCGCTCGGTCAGGCGGAGTTCGCCGCCGAGCAGGATGGTGAAGGTGGTGGACTGGCTCATGAGGCATGCCCATAGCGCAAAGTCATATCCCTAGGGAAGAGCAGCATGGGCAAGAACGGCCACGACGGCGGTTCAGTCGTCCGTTTCCTTGAGGCGCGCCTGGAAAACCTGCTCGTAGCCGCTGACATAGCGATCGAACAGCAGCGAGAAGCTCTCGATCTCCTCCGGCGTCCAGTCGGCGAAGATGCTGCCGATGACGGAATATTTCTGCGCCTGGATCTCCGACAGCAATTTCTGCCCGAGCGCGGTCAGTATCACGACGATGCGCCGCGCATCCGCCTGCGATGCCTTGCGCCGCAACACGCCGCGCGTCACCATGTCGGCAACGATGCGGCTCGCCCGCGAAGGATCGATGCGCAGCATCTCGGCGATGGTGCCGACGGTGACCTCGCCTGTCGTCTCCGCCCGCCGCACAACATCGAGCACGTCGAGATGCGAAAGCTCGAGCCCCGGCGCAACGCTCTCAATGGCGAGCCTGCCGATCATGCGGCGACCTGTCAGCAGCCGCATGCGCGTCATCGCATGGCCGATGCGCAGGAGATTCTCGTCGTCGGTCAGGGCCTGAGCTTCAACTTCACGTGTATTCGTCGCAGATGTCATCTTTCCACCATACCAGAGGCGGACAAGAAATAAAACATGCAAACAGCATTCACATGTCATTGACATTTATATGCTATTGGCACATATGTATCAGGTATGAAAACCGGGGCGTGCCGCGCATTCGATCGACCGCGCAGCGTTTCGGCCAAGCTCGGATTTCCTGCCCCATGGACATGCAAACAACCTTCGCGCCGCTCGTCGCGGATCACAGACGGCGGCTTATACTCTTCCTGTTTCTGATGACTGCCATGTTTATGGCAACGCTCGACAACCAGATCGTCTCGACGGCGCTTCCGACGATCGTCGGCGAATTCGGGCATTTGGAACGCTTCGGCTGGATCGGATCGGCCTATCTTCTCTCCCTCTCCGCCGTCATGCCCGTTTACGGCAAGCTCGGCGATCTCTTCGGCCGCAAATATGTGATGATGACGGCGATCGCGATCTTCACGATCGGCTCCGCCGTCTGCGGCCTTGCCGTTTCGATGAACACGCTGATCGCCGCCCGCGTCCTTCAGGGCCTCGGCGGCGGCGGCATCCTCGTGTCGATCTTCGCCGTCAACGCCGACCTGTTCGAGCCGCGCGAGCGCGCCCGCTACCAGAGCTATTCCAGCCTCGTGCTGATGGCCTCCGGCGCCATCGGCCCCGTTCTCGGCGGCACGATGAGCGATCTCTTCGGCTGGCGCTCCATCTTCCTCGTCAATGTGCCGATCGGCTTTATCGTGCTGGCCGGCCTTGCCACCATGCTCCCCTACCGCAAGCCGGCCCGCCGCCCGAAGATCGATTATGCCGGCGCAATCCTCCTTGCGCTGACGACGACGAGCATCGTGCTTGCCGCCGACGGCAGCGAACTCTTCGGATCGCTGTTGTCGCCGCAATGCCTCGGCATCATTGCCTTGGGCGTGATCTGCGCCATCGCCTGGGTTTTCATCGAGCGCCGCGCGCCCGAGCCGATCGTGCCGATGTCGCTGTTCCGCAACCCGACATTCGGCCTCCTGCTGATCATCTCGATCACCAGCGGCGCCGTTGCCATCGGCATGGTCAATTATTTCGCGCTCTTCCTGCAGACGACGACGGGCCTTTCGCCCTCGATGGCCGGCCTGCTGTTCATTCTCCTGACCGGCGGCATCGTCTGCGGCTCGTTGTCAGCAGGCAGGCTGATTGCGGCCAGAGGGCGCTACAAGCCCTTTGCCATCGCGAGTGCTGCCTGCAGCGCCATCGCATTTGGCTCGCTCGCCTTCGTCCATGCGGGCACGCCCATCGTCTTCATCGGCGGACTGATGCTGCTGCATGGCATCGGCATCGGCCTTGCGCAGCAGGTTCCCGTCATCGGCGTGCAGAACGCGGCAGCAGCCCGTGACGTCGGCGCGGCGACCGGCGCCGTCACGCTCTCGCGCATGGGCGGCGCCTCGATCGCCATCTCCATCTATGGCGCCATTATCGCCGCCAAGCTCGGCAATGTCGGCGTCTCCATCGCGGGCGTATCCGACATCGAGCAGCTGACGCCGAAGATGATGGCCGCATTGCCCGAGGCGACCCGCGAGGCCGTCGCCAATGCCTATGCAAGCGCCTTCAGCCCGCTGTTCATGACGGCTGCGGGCATCTGCCTCATCGGCCTTCTGACCGCGCTGACGCTGAAGAACGTGCAGCTACCCGGTGCTGTGAAGAAATTCGAAAGCACCGCCGCCGCTCAGGCCGCCGAGTAAGGTCATCCGGCCTGCAATCGACAAGGGAATCATTTCCCTTGTCATCCCTTCGTCACAGGGCTAAATCTGCCGACGCTCTAACGGGGTGCCTCATGTCCTTCCGGACATCTGGCTGAGAGGCTTCACCGGCCAACCCGCGGAACCTGATCCGGCTAACACCGGCGGAGGGATTAGACGCGTGACGAAATCATAGCGCCCTTTCCCCTTCAAGACGAAACCCAGAGCATGGTGCCGAAAAGTGTAAACGGTTTTCGGGCGACATCATGCTCTAATTATTTGATTTTAGAGCGGATTCAGATTTTAGGTCGATAGACCTAAAATCATCCGGCTCTAGGAGGAGGCGCTGTCGTGCAAAACCGATCGCTATTGTCATACTTCGCCGGACTGGCCCTTGCCGCCGGCGCAACGTTTTTTGCTGCCCAGACCGCCGAGGCGGCCGACAAGACCCTGACCATCTACACCTATGAGAGCTTCACCGCCGATTGGGGTCCGGGCGCCAAGGTCAAGGCCGCCTTCGAAAAGACCTGCGGCTGCACGGTCAATTATGTCAGCGTCACCGATGGCGTCGCCCTTCTGTCCCGCCTGAAGCTGGAAGGTGCGGGCACCAAGGCCGATATCGTTCTCGGCCTCGACACCAATCTCGTCGACGAAGCCAAGGATACCGGCCTCTTCGATAAAAGCGGCGTCGACACCTCGGCCCTCAAGCTCCCCGGCGATTTCAAGGATGACGTCTTCGTGCCCTACGACTACGGCCATTTCGCCGTGATCTACGACAGCCAGACGGTCAAGAACCCGCCGAAGAGCATGAAGGATCTGATCGAGGGCGATCCCTCGCAGAAGATCGTCATCGAGGATCCGCGCACCTCGACGCCTGGCCTCGGCCTGCTGCTCTGGGTCAAGTCGATCTATGGCGACAAATCAGCCGATGCCTGGGCGAAGCTCAAGGGCCGTATCCTGACCGTCACCCCCGGCTGGTCGGAAGCCTACGACCTCTTTACCAAGGGCGAAGCGCCGATGGTGCTCTCCTACACGACGTCGCCGGCCTATCACATGATCGAGGACAAGACCGACCGCTACCAGGCCGCCGCCTTCTCCGAGGGACATTACATCCAGATCGAAGTCGCCGGCCTCATCAAGTCCTCGCCGAACAAGGAGCTCGCCCGCGACTTCCTGAAGTTCATGATCTCCTCAGGCTTCCAGGACATCATCCCGACAAGCAATTGGATGATGCCGGTCTCTGCTACCTCGGAGCCGCTGCCGGATGCCTTCAGCAAGCTCGTCGTGCCGTCGAAGACTTTCCTGATGAGCCCCGCCGACGTCGACAAGAACCGCAAGGCCTGGATCGACGAATGGCTGGCAGCCACCAGCGGCAATTGACGCCCTGACCATGCTCGCGGCACCCGAACGAAGACGCGCCATTTCCGGCGGGGCGCTCAGCCTCGCCGGCATTGTGCTCTTCGTCGGGGTCGCCGTCCTCGTCCTCTTGGCCGCCGGCATCGAATCCGGCGGCGACACCACGCTGAGCGACCCCTATCTGCTGGGCGTCCTGCGCTTCACGCTGCTGCAGGCGGTGCTTTCGACGCTGCTCTCCGTAGTGCTCGCCATACCGGTCGCCCGCGCCCTGGCGCGCCAGCCGCGCTTTCCCGGCCGGCTATGGCTGCTCCGGCTGATGGCCGTGCCGATGGGCTTGCCCGTGCTGATCGGCGCGCTCGGCCTGCTCGGCATATGGGGCCGGCAGGGATTGTTCAATCAGGCGCTTGCAGCGCTCGGCCTGTCGCAGCCCGTCAGCATCTATGGCCTTGCCGGCATTTTGCTCGCGCATGTCTTCTTCAACATGCCGCTCGCCTGCCGGCTGATGCTGGCCGGGCTGGAGCGCGTTCCGGCGGAATATTGGCTTGTGGCCGGCGGTCTCGGCATGCGGCCCGCCTCGGTCTTTCGCTTCATCGAATGGCCCATCCTGCGAGGCCTCATTCCGGGCATCGCCGGCCTGATCTTCATGCTCTGCGCCACCAGCTTCACCCTGGTCCTGATCCTCGGCGGCGGCCCGGCCGCAACGACGCTGGAGGTAGCGATCTATCAGGCGCTCCGCTTCGATTTCGATCCCGGCCGCGCCGTGATGCTGTCGCTGCTGCAGATCGCCGTCACTCTCCTCATCCTCGGCGCCATGACGCTGTTTCGCGCGCCTGACGACCACGGACTGACCAGCGGCCGCGCGCTCCACCGCATCGATGGGCAAGGGACGACTGCCCGATGGATCGACGCTCTTCTGCTGTCTGCCGCCACACTCTTTCTCGGCCTGCCGCTCGCTTCCATCGTGGTGACCGGGCTCGAGGCGAACCTTCTGAAACTCGCCGGCCAGCCGATCTTTCTGCAGGCGGCCGTTACGAGCCTGGCGATTGCGCTCGCCGCCGGCCTTCTGGCAGTCTTGATATCCTTTGCCATCATTCGCGCCCGATCGGTGATATCGGCGGATCGCCGCAAGACCGTCAGCCTGTGCGGCCTAGCGCTCACGTTGAGCGCAAGCTCGTCCCTTATTCTGCTCGTCCCACCGATCGTGCTGGCAACCGGCTGGTTTCTGGCGCTGAGACCATTAGGCGATCCCAGCCGCTTCGCCGCCATCCTCATCGTTGTTATCAATGCGCTGATGGCGCTGCCCTTCGTCATTCGCGTCGTCGAGCCGGCCTATGCAATCCATGTCAGCCGCACCGAACGGCTGGCGGCGAGCCTCGGCCTTCACGGCATGGCCCGCCTTCGGCTGATCGATTGGCCGGGTCTGCGCAAGCCGTTCTTCACCGCGCTCTCCTTCGCCATGGCGCTGTCGCTTGGTGATCTCGGCGCTGTCGCCCTCTTCGGCTCGGATAGCCTCATGACCCTGCCCTGGCTGGTCTACAGCAAGCTCGGCAGCTACCGCACGAACGACGCCGATGGATATGCCTTGATCCTCGGCCTGGTGTGCCTTCTTTTGACCATCGCCGGCACGGCCGGCCAAGGCACGCGCGATCATGAAAGCAGGGGAAATGACTGACGGCCACGACATGAAGGAACAGGGCATCGCCATGGCCGGCGTCGAGCTGCGCCTCGGCACGCATGACTTTCGGTTCGACTGCACGTTGCCGCAGGGCAAGATCATCGCCATTGCCGGGCCGTCGGGATCTGGAAAGTCGACCTTCCTCAATTTAGTGGCCGGGTTCGAACAGCCCGATCGCGGCCGCATTCTGCTCGCCGGACAGGACGTGACCGGCCTGCATCCCGCCGAACGACCGGTGTCGCTGGTCTTTCAGGACAACAACCTCTTTGCCCATCTCGATCTCTTCACCAATGTCGGCCTTGGCATCAACCCATCATTGAGGCTTTCGGCACAGGACCGGCAAAGGGTCTCGGGGGCCTTGGCGCGCGTCGGCCTGCCCGGTTTCGAGAAGCGCAAGCCGGGAACGCTCTCCGGCGGCGAACGGCAACGCGCCGCGTTCGCAAGGGCGCTCGTACGCGACAAGCCGATCCTGCTGCTGGACGAACCCTTCGCCGCCCTCGATCCCGGCCTGCGCTCCGGCATGGTCGAACTCCTGAAAGCCCTGCATCGCGAGAGCGGCAATACGGTGCTGATCGTTTCGCACGATCCGGCCGAGGTGCGGCGTCTTGCCGACCACGCCGTCTTCATCGACGGCGGCGCGATCAGGCTTGCCGCCTCCCTCGAGACCTTCCTGAAGGCGGGCGATATTCCGGCTCTGACCACATTTCTGCAGCATTGATTGCGCTGCAGCATCCTGCTGTCGGCTTTGCCTTAATTTCGTCGCGCCGAACGGCTGAAAGTCCTGGGAAATGCTTGCTAAAATACAACGCCGCCACATTTAAACGGAGTCTCGCTATGCAACCGGTGCTAAAATCGGCTACAGCAGGGGTCGGAGACCGCCCGGGCAAATGCGGACCGATGGGGATGCAAGCAACCTTTATCGGCGCGCGACGATGAGCAGCCCGGTAACGATCAACCGGATTTGGCGCCAAGCCGGCATGGCAGCGAAATGAGTGGGACACTGGTACTGAAGCAGAGCGAACGAGCAGAACGAAGGATCAGCGTGACCGTCGCAGCCCGTGTGCGCCGCCTTGCCCCGCTCCTTGTCGCTGCCATGGTGCTGGACAGCTGCCAAACGGTGATGGACCAATCCTACCAGCCGAGCGTTTCGCCCTCCGCCAATCCGCAGATCGTCTCCGAGGTACAAAAAAACGATCCGCGCGCGCAGATGGGCGCACGCGAGCATCCGCGCATCCTCGCAAGCTATGGCGGCGAATACAAGGACGCCAGGACAGAGCGGCTTGTCGCCCGTATCGCCGGCGCCCTGACCAGCGTGTCGGAAAACCCGCAGCAATCCTATCGCATCACCATTCTCAATTCGCCCTCGATCAACGCCTTCGCGCTTCCGGGCGGCTATCTTTATGTGACCCGCGGCCTTCTGGCGCTTGCCAATGATGCTTCCGAAGTCGCTGCCGTGCTGTCGCACGAGATGGCGCACGTGACAGCCAATCACGGCATTGAGCGGCAGAAGCGCGAAGAAGCCGAAGTCATCGCCAGCCGCGTCGTTTCGGAAGTCCTGTCGAGCGATCTGGCCGGCAAGCAGGCGCTCGCGCGCGGCAAGCTGCGTCTCGCCGCCTTCTCGCGCCAGCAGGAACTCCAGGCCGACGAGATCGGCATCCGCACACTCGGCCAGGCGGGCTACGATCCCTATGCCGCCACCCGCTTCCTGAACGCGATGGAAGACTACAGCCGCTTCATGTCGGCCAATTCCGATGCCGACCAGAGCCTGGACTTCCTTTCGAGCCACCCGAGCACGCCGCAGCGCATCGATCTCGCCAAGGCGCATGCCCGCGAATTCGGCGAGGAAGGCAAGGTCGGCGACATCGGCCGCGATTATTACCTGAACGGCATCGATGGCCTGCTCTATGGCGACAGCCCCGAGGAAGGCTATGTGCGCGGCCAGACCTTCCTGCATGGCGGCCTTGGCATCCGCTTCGACGTGCCGCCCGATTTCCGCATCGACAACAAGGTCGAGGCCGTGATGGCGACTGGCCCGGGCGATATCGCCATTCGTTTCGACGGCGTTGCCGACAGCCAGAACCAGAACCTGACGAATTATATTTCCAGCGGCTGGGTGACAGGCCTCGATCCCTCCTCGATCCGGTCGATCACCGTCAACGGCATGCCTGCCGCCACCGCGCGTGCTTCCGCCGATCGTTGGGATTTCGATGTCACCGTCATCCGTGACCGCACGCAGATCTTCCGCTTCCTGACGGCCGTACCGAAGGGGAACATCGCTCAGCTCAACCAGACGGCGGACGTGCTACGGTCGAGTTTCCGGCATATGACGCCGGACGAAGCCGCCTCGCTGAAGCCGCTCAGGGTCCGCGTCGTCACCGTCAAGCCCGGCGACACGATCACGACGCTCGCCGCCCGCATGATGGGCACCGACCGCAAGCTCGACCTGTTCAAACTGATCAACGCCCTACCGACCGGGGCGACGATTGCACCGGGCGACAAGGTCAAGATTATTTCGGAATAGCAATCGGTCTATCGTCTCTCGGCCGGAAGAAGACCCTTCTCAGGCATAGGTCGCCATGCGGGGATCCGCATCCACCAGCGCGTTGCGGAGCTTGTCCATCGCGCGGCTTTCGATCTGACGCACGCGCTCCTTGGAAATTCCGAGATCGGCGCCGAGTTCCTCGAGCGTCGCTCCATCCTCGACGAGGCGGCGTGCCTGGATGATCTTCATCTCGCGTTCGTTGAGGTGCTTCAGCGCCGAGGCAAGCCATATGCGACGGCGTTCACCGTCGATCATGTCGGAAACCTGCTCGTCCGGAAGCGGCTCGTTGCTGATGAGAAAATCGATCCGCTCCGCGCTTTCGGAATCGCCCGATATCGAGGGCGCCTGCAGGGACGTATCGCTGCTGGAAAGGCGCGCATCCATCGTCTGCACGTCGGCAAGGCTGACGCCGAGCGCAACCGCGATTTCCTCATGGATGGACTGGACGGTAACGCCTGAATTGCTGCGGGCGAGCTTGGCGCGCAGGCGGCGAAGATTGAAGAACAACGCCTTCTGCGCCGAACTCGTGCCACCGCGCACGATCGACCAATTGCGCAGAATATAATCCTGGATCGAAGCGCGGATCCACCAGCTTGCATAGGTCGAGAAGCGAACTTCCCGTTCCGGCTCGAATCGGGCGGCCGCTTCCAGGAGACCGACATAGCCTTCCTGCACGAGATCGCTCATCGGCAGTCCGAAATTGCGAAATTTGCCCGCCATGGAAATGACGAGGCGCATATGGGCGGTTGCTATCTGATTGCGGGCGCCGCGATCATCGTGATCCTTCCAGCGTATAGCAAGATTATGCTCTTCGTCGCGATCGAGATAGGGGGCAGCCATCGCAACTTTGATCATGCGTCGATCTGCAGACATATTCGTCATACGCATCTCCTAGGTTCGGCCTCAAATCGTCTGTAATGCCGCAGTCGACGAAAAGGGCAGCAAGTATCGTTTCCGAACATCGCTGCTCGGATGGAAATCAATGAATGAAATTCAAATTGGAGACCGATATCCGGTTCACCGGATAATCGATGACTAGTCTTGTTCGATCTCAGCGAATGGGTCTGACGATTGAAGCATGCTCAGATCGCCGGGGGGCTTCAAATGAAAACGCATAGGCCGGTCCTCGTGAATGTCGATAAAACAGGCCGTTCGGAAACTTCTCCCCACTGGAGTGCACCCACACCGACCGCTAACACGAGGCTTAAACGCGGCAGAAGCAAAAAGGTTCCAAAGAAAAAACCCGGCACGATGGCCGGGTTTTTTTAAGCAGGATTGGCGCTCTGGCCTTATGCGGCTTCGTCCTGGGAATCGTCTTCCTCGACGACCTTGCCACGCTTCGGGCCTTTGTTGAGATTGATCTCGACAAGGCGAACGGCTTCCGTTTCCGACATCTTGTTGACGGCTGCAATTTCGCGCGCCATGCGATCGAGCGCAGCTTCATAGAGCTGACGTTCGGAATAGGACTGCTCCGGCTGGTTCTCGGCGCGATAGAGATCGCGAACCACTTCAGCGATGGAGAGCAGATCGCCGGAATTGATCTTGGCATCATATTCCTGGGCGCGACGCGACCACATGGTGCGCTTCACGCGGGCTTTGCCCTGCACGACCTTCAGTGCCCGCTCGACGAAATCCGTCTCGGAAAGCTTGCGCATGCCGATGCTCATGGCCTTGGACACCGGCACCTTCAGGCGCATCTTGTCTTTCTCGAAGTCGATTACGAACAGCTCGAGCTTCATGCCTGCGACTTCTTGTTCTTCGATCGCAGTGATCGTGCCGACACCGTGGGCCGGATAAACGATCGCTTCACCAGTTTTGAAGCCATGGCGTGCTGCTGAAGGTTTTTTCTGCTGGGTCGTCATTCTTTTCAAAAACTCCCTGTTACGCGCCCGGTTGGGCCCGGGGGCCGGGTCAGTCAGGCCCGGATGAGACGGATGTACCGTCGGGTCACTTCATCCTGGTCCAGCCAGACTTATGCAAACAGAAACCCATCCATCGCGATCCGGGACCCGACAACACAAATCGTTGATATGTCAAGGAAACCGCGTACGGATTGGTGATTTGCTTTCGTGATGGTTTTGGGCATGCGAAATGCCGCAGTGGATCAGTGTGAGGAACCTATCACAAAAATCTGAGGAAATCAATAATTTGCTGCGCGCGCGCCAAAAAGGCCACGGTGACCGCCATGCGGCCCAGCGGCAGTGATTCGCTTTCTGCGATATCGACTACACCTTTATCGACGGCCTGTCACGGCCCTCGATCAGTCGCCGGTTCCTGGGTTTGTCGAGAAATACTTCTCGAACTTCCCCTGTTCGCCGTCCATCTCCTTGGCTTCCGGCAGCGGGTCGCGCTTGACCGTGATGTTGGGCCAGATGGCGGCATATTCCGTATTGATCTTCAGCCACTTGTCGAGGCCCGGCTCCGTATCGGGCTTGATCGCCTCGGCGGGACATTCCGGTTCGCAGACGCCGCAATCGATGCATTCGTCTGGATGGATGACGAGGAAATTCTCGCCTTCGTAGAAGCAGTCGACGGGGCAGACTTCCACGCAATCGGTATATTTGCAGCGGACGCAATTATCGGTCACGACATATGTCATGAAGTACTCCAGGAATGTCTCTAGCTTCCGCGGACGCGCAACCTGGAACGTCGCACCGTCCCGCGGAGCCGAACGGGCAAACGAATGCGTCATACGCAAACGCGCCGCCCGGCTGGTTACCGGCAGGTTGATGGTGAGGTATCGACTTTGCCAGCCAATTTCAAGGACAAACAATCTTGAAAGCAGCCTGGAACAGGCAGAGTTTTCTAATCGTCGTCGGAGATCAGGCGGTCGATTGCACGGCGATCGCG
Organism: Rhizobium sp. CCGE531; assembly: GCF_003627795.1. Taxonomy (NCBI): domain Bacteria; kingdom Pseudomonadati; phylum Pseudomonadota; class Alphaproteobacteria; order Hyphomicrobiales; family Rhizobiaceae; genus Rhizobium; species Rhizobium sp. CCGE531. Next base: position 3,882,085 of record NZ_CP032684.1, read on the forward strand.
CTTCGTAGGTCTTCCGCTCCCCGGCGCACGCAACGCCTGCTCGAAAGAGGTGAGGCGTTTTGTCTCATCCGGCGGCGGCGTCAGATCCTCATAAAGCAGCTTGGCTTCCTCGAAAGGTCCCCTGCGCTCGCCGGGAGCACGCACGACGAGGACGACATCCCGTCGCTCCAGCGAGAGCTCGATGCGGTCGCCGGCCTTGACGCCGAAACTCGGCTGCGCGATCCGCTCGCCATTCACCCGCACGCTGCCGTTCTGAACGTAGAGCTGCGCCAACGAGCGGGATTTCACCATGCGGGCAAAAAACAGCCATTTGTCGATGCGCTGGCGCGAACCGGAAAATGGCTGTTTCTCGTCCGTCATGGCCTATTTCTTCATCTGCTCCTTGAGGGCAGCGAGCTTGGCGAAAGGAGAATCCGGATCGATCGGCTTTTCCTTGCGCGGCGGCTTGGCTTCGAAGCGCAACGGCTGCGATGCGCCGCGATTGTTGCGATTGTTGCGATCGTTCCGGTCGTTGCGTTCGCCACGCTCCTGACGATCGCCACGGTTGCCCTGCTGCGGACGACCGCCCTCGCCGTTGCCGCGCGGTCCCTTGTCGCCGCCGCCGCGATTATCACGGCCATCGCGACGATCACGCCCCTCGCGGTTGCCTTCACCACCGCTGGCCTGCTGCTCGCCACCACCACGGCGATTGCCCTGTTGACCACGGCCCTCGCCCTGCTGGCCGCGACGGTCACCATGACCACGGCCACCCTGGCGCTGCTGATTGTCGCTACGGCCACCCAGCCGCCAGAGCAGGACCGGCTTCGGCTCGATAGGTTCGCCAGCAGCTTCCGCAATGGCAGCGGCTTCCACAACGGCATCGGCTTCTGCAACGGCAGCGGCTTCCACAGCCACGGGGGCGGCCTCAGCCGATGCATCGGCGGGCGCTGCCGCTTCCTGGGAAGCGGCCTCTGCTTCCTTAGCCGGCTCTTCGGTTACGGCATCGGCGTCGTCATCATCAGTCTTTTCGGCAGCGGTTTCCGCGGCCGGCGGCGCCGGAACTGCGGCAACATCCTGCTGAGCAAGGAAAGCGGTTGCTTCCTCGGCCTTCACGGAATCGGCGCGATAGCCGAGACCCTTGAGGATTTCCTCCATGTCCTCGAGCGTCGCGCCGAGAATGGAGAGCATCGCTGTCGTCGTGGTGAAGCGACGGCCGTCATAAGCGCCTTCGGGGCGCGAAGCCTGGCCGGGCTTCCACTGCAAGAGCGGACGGATGAGATCCGCCAGGCGCTCGAGAATGTCGATGCGAACCGCGCGCTTTCCAAGGAAGCGGAAGCCCGCAAGCTTGTAGAACATGCGCTCGTAGCTCGGATCGGTGACGACCGAGGTGCGGCCGGCGGCAAGAACCGGGATCAGGTCGCCATAGCCCGGCTTGTCCAGGCCATCGTTCTTCAGAGCCCACAGCAGCGTGATGAGCTCGGCCGGAGCCGGCTTCAGCAGCGCGGGGACAAAAATATGATAGGCGCCGAAGCGAACGCCGTAGCGGCGCATGGAGGCGCGCCCATCCTGATCGAGCGACTTCACCTCCTCGGTGACGTCGCGGCGGAACAGAACGCCGAGATTCTCCACCAGCTGGAAGGCTAGCCCCTTGGCGAGGCCCTGCAGGTCCTCTGCGCGCTGGAGATCGTCGAGCGGCTTCAGGATCGTGCTGATATGATGGTTCACGAAGCGCTCGATGCGCGAGGCGACATGATCGCGCGCATGGCCCGTCAGCTGCTCGTCGGCGAGCAGGATGACGCGCGGACGCATGACATGATCGCTCCCCGACAAACGCGCCACGGGATCGCCGAGCCAGCGCACGAGTCCATCGGCGCTGATCGCAAGATCACTGTTGCCAGCCGCATGCAGGCGCGCGGCGCGCGCCTCAAACTCCAGAGACAGCGCCTTCTGGGAGGCTGTCTGGACGGCCTTCGCATCCGGCCCCTCGGTGCCCGCAATAGGCGTGAACCGGAATCCGGTCAACTGCCCCACATGATGCCCCTCAACGAAGACATCCCCATTCACACTGATTTCAGCTTCCAGCATCGCATTCTCTCTCAGGCGCTTCATGAGCACAGATGTCCTGCGATCAACAAAGCGTTTCGTCAACCTCTCATGTAACGCGTCAGACAATCGATCTTCGATTTCCCGCGTCTTTTCTTGCCAGTGTGTCGGATCGGCAAGCCAGCCGGGCCGGTTCGACACATAGGTCCAAGTCCTTATCTGCGCGATTCGCGCCGAAAGCGTGTCAATCTCACCATCCGTCCGATCGGCGCGATGCACCTGTTCGGCGAGGAACTCCTCTTTCACCGTGCCATAGCGCACCAGGTCGGAAAAGAGGGCGGCGATGAGATCGGCGTGCTGGGCAGGCGTAATGCGCCGATAGTCGGGAAGCGCGCAGGCCTCCCATAATTTCTCAACCCGAGCCGGGTTGCTGGCAAGATCGACTATCTCCAGATCGCGTGACAGATATTCCAATGCCTGCTGGTCTACCGCAGGCAGCGCCCGCGTCAACCCCTGCACGCGAGGCGAGCCTTCCAAACTGGCGCGCAACGCCGCGATTGAGGAAAAATCGAAAGTCTTGCTGCGCCATTGCAGCACTTTCACCATGTCGAATTCGTGTCCCTCGATCCGGCGTACCAGCTCGTCGTCGAAAGGATCGACCTGTCCGGTCACCCCGAAGGTGCCGTCCTTCAGGTGGCGGCCGGCGCGGCCGGCGATCTGGCCGAGCTCGGCGGGATTGAGGTTGCGGAACTGATAACCATCGAACTTGCGGTCCTGGGCGAAGGCGACATGGTCGACATCGAGATTGAGGCCCATGCCGATCGCATCGGTCGCAACCAGATATTCGACATCACCGGCCTGGTAGAGCGCCACCTGTGCATTGCGGGTCCGCGGGCTCAGCGCGCCGAGAACGACGGCGGCGCCACCGCGCTGGCGCCGGATGAGCTCCGCGATCGCATAGACCTCGTCGGCGGAAAAAGCCACGATCGCCGTGCGCTGCGGCAATCGCGTGATCTTCTTCTGCCCGGCATAGAAGAGATGCGACAGCCGCGGCCGCTCCAGGACGGTGATCCCGGGCAGAAGCTGTTCGAGGATGGGCCGCATCGTGCCGGCACCCAATAGCAGCGTCTCGTCCCGGCCACGCAGATGCAGGATGCGGTCCGTGAAGATATGGCCGCGCTCGAGATCGCCTGCGAGCTGAACCTCGTCGATGGCGACGAAGGAGGCACGCGTCTCGCGCGGCATGGCCTCTACGGTGCAGACCGAAAAGCGGGCATTGGGCGGCGATATCTTTTCCTCGCCCGTGACAAGCGCGACATGCTGAGCCCCGACCTTCTCGACGACGCGCGTATAGACCTCGCGGGCAAGCAGCCGCAGCGGCAGGCCGATCACGCCGCTGCCGTGCGCCACCATGCGTTCGATGGCATAATGGGTCTTGCCGGTATTGGTCGGTCCGAGCACCGCGGTCACGCCGCGTCCGCTCAGGATCATGGGCTGCGAAGTCTGTGTCATTGGTCCGTGCATGGGCGAGAAACCACCGTCTTTCGATCAGCAAGTTCCCCTGGGAGGAAACGAAGAGATGACGACCATATGCGACAAAGGCAAGACCCGAATGAAAAAACAACCGCAACAACAATCGATTTCATTATTGGCGGCCTCAACCAGGAGCTACATTTATCCTGCACCTCATGCGAGTCCCGGCGATTCCGGAACAGCTTGAGAACGAATCGGAGACGAATCGCTGACTCGACGTCGTTCTTTTTTTGTTCACTACAACATGTGGATTTAAATGAAAAGATTCCCACCAAATGCTGAATCTCGTTTTCACGCCTTTTCCACGAGAAAAGGAGTCAAGTGGAGAATCCGAAGCCGGCGAAAATCGACGTCTTTTATGGTTAATTGTTTGTAAATGATGCAGTTTCCCAGAATGCCGCTCCTTCCATTAAGATTCGGGCCAAAGCCGGAACGAATCGGCGACGAATCGCGGATTCCAGCCGATTCTGTTTTTGTTCCACACAATATCTAGCACTTCCTGGACCAAAACCCATAGGACTCCGAATGGTTGAACCCGCGATTCGAGCCGAATCTGTAATTGCGATCAATCTTTTAACGAGCGCAAATATAATGAATCTGCAAACACACGCATAAGCTGTTCGCATCGGCACCTCAATCGAGGCCGGAGCGAAGCGGATTTCACGGCTACATATTTGTATTTCGCCAGGACAGCATCGAAATATGGAAAGCGGCATGGGTGCGGAATGTCTCCGCCGGCCTATTCCGCGCGAACCGATCGGGAGCATGAAGGCATCATCCTGCGAACATCCGCCTTCCGCTGGATTCCGCTCATTTTGCACGCCCGGGACGTACAAAAAGGCCTCCATATTAACCAAAGTCCAAACGCAGAACGAATCACCGACGAATCACGGACACGCCCCTTTTCTCGTTTCGTTCACCGCAACATATTGTATTTTAATCATATTTTAACCATAAGAGCAGATCGCGGACCCTCCCTTCGCCGTGCGTATCATGCGGTCGCGTTAACATCCGGCTGATCGCGGCGGCGCCGACGTCTAGGCATTTTTATTTCTTAGCCGGAACAATTTTCAGCGACGCAAGTTTCTATCTGCAGAATTGGGGAACTCCACCCATTCACCAAGGAACCGATTCGAGCTGGAGCCGCTGAAGCATAGTGCCGGATTGAACGACATTGCCGGTGCTATTCAAGCGATGGACATGGAGGAGACATATCATGCTTGGTACGGTATTGCTTATCATACTGATTCTGCTGTTGGTCGGCGCGCTTCCCAGCTGGGGTTACAGCCGGGCATGGGGCTACGGTCCATCGGGCGGTCTCGGGCTTGTTCTCGTCATTGTACTCATTTTGCTATTGATGGGGCGGATTTGATCCGCGGGTCATTGTTCAAACTTCACCAGGGAGCTAACACCATGAAGAAGATCATCGTCGCGATCGCCCTTGTCGGCGCTTTGGCGTCGTGCACCGCAACGGAAAAAGGGACTGCCATCGGTGCCGGCACCGGCGCCCTGATCGGCGGCGTAGCCACCCATAGCTGGGGCGGCGCGGCAGTCGGCGCTGTCGCCGGTGGCGTCGTCGGCAATCTTATCGGACGCTCCCATGAGCGGCGCGGCTATTGCATCTATCGCGACCGCTATGGCCATCGTTATGAGGCTCGTTGCCGCTAAGGCTTGACTGCTCGCGACCGGCCGTTCCGGCGGGTCGGTCGCGACCATCCGGCCCGCGGGCCGGGCGCTAACGCATGTCGCGCAAAAGTGTGTGGCGGTTTTGCGATAACGACATGCGCAAAATCAAGAGCTTAAAGCCAAGGAGCGAATCTGAAAGATCGCGACGCGCTTTAAGAGCCAGAATTTCTGAGGAAATCCTCTTCCCGCGCGCTCAGTCGCGGGAAGGACGCAGTGTTTTGAGAAAGGAACGGCATCATGGCCGCAATCATCGCAAGCATTGCAGCACTCGCGCTCATCGGCACCACTTTTTACGCGCTTGGAAGCGCAGCAAGAGCACGGAACAAGGAGAAGCGGCGGGAAGCACTGGAAGCCGTCATCCTGGAATTCAAACCACGACAGCGACAGCAGGCAAATTCAGGCCGGGGATGATTGCCGGGCCGGCCCGGCAATCCTGTCCATGATGCGAACGGCCAAGAAAAGCCGCTGCGATTTTCCGTCCGGAATGCGCAAAAACAAGAAGATAGAGCGCTTTCGCGATTCGAAGAAAAGCGAAAATGCTTTAGACGAAGAACTGGCCGCCATTGGCTGATATCGTCGATCCTGTAATGAAACCGGCGTCGTCGCTGGCAAGAAAGACAGCTATGCGGGCGATTTCCTCGGGCTCGCCCAGGCGCCCCACCGGAATCTGCGGGATGATGCGCTCGTTCAATACCTTTTCCGGCACCGCCAGCACCATTTCCGTACCGATATAGCCGGGGCAAATGGCATTGACCGTTATGTTCTTGGCAGCGCCTTCCTGGGCAAGCGCCTTGGTAAAGCCTAGATCGCCCGCCTTAGCGGCGGAATAGTTCGCCTGCCCCATCTGCCCCTTCTGACCGTTGATCGAGGAGATGTTGATGACGCGGCCGAAGCTGCGATCGCGCATGCCCTGCCAGACATGGTGCGTCATGTTGAACAGGCCGGTGAGGTTGGTATTGATGACCTCGTGCCACTGCTGCGGCGTCATCTTGTGGAACATGGCGTCGCGGGTGATGCCGGCATTGTTGACCAGGACTTCGACATGGCCGAGATCGTGCTCGATCTTGGCGATGCCCTTGCCGCAGGCTTCGTAATCGGTCACATCCCATTTATGGACGGCGATGCCTGTCACATCGTGGAAAGCCCGGGCCTTCTCGTCGTTGCCGGCATAGGTTGCCGCCACCTTGTAACCCGCATTATGCAGCGCCATCGAAATGGCCGCTCCAATGCCGCGCGTGCCTCCGGTTACCAATGCCACTCTGCTCATGTGCCACTCCCCTTTGTTGCTGCGGAGACGGGACGCCCGAAGGCCGGGTCGCCCGCTCACTTCACCACTTCTTCTGGAAAATTCCTTTCAAGACGCCCTAGAGCATGATGCCGAAAAGTGTGAGCGGTTTTCGGACGACATCATGCTCTATTTCTTTGATTCTAGAGCGCCTCGAAGCACATGGCGACACCCATGCCGCCGCCGATGCACAGCGTGGCGAGCCCCTTGCGGGCGCCGCGGCGCTTCATTTCGAACAGCAGCGTATTGAGGACGCGGGCACCGGAGGCGCCGATGGGGTGGCCGATGGCGATCGCGCCGCCGTTGACGTTGACGATCGACGTATCCCAGCCGAGGTCCTTGTTGACGGCGCAAGCCTGGGCGGCAAAAGCTTCGTTGGCTTCGACGAGATCGAGATCTGCGACGGACCAGCCCGCCTTTTCCAGCGCCTTGCGCGAGGCCGGAATCGGCCCGGTGCCCATGATCTGCGGATCGACGCCGGCGGTTGCCCAGGAAACGATGCGGGCGAGCGGCTGAATGCCGCGGCGCGAGGCTTCCGCCTCGGTCATCAGCACGGCGGCAGCCGCGCCATCATTGAGACCGGAAGCATTTGCCGCAGTAACTGTGCCGTCCTTATCGAAGGCGGGCCGCAGTTTGGCCATCGAGTCGATTGTCGCGCCGTGGCGGATATATTCGTCTGCATCGACCGTGATATCGCCCTTGCGGGTCTGGATGGTGAAAGGAACGATCTCGTCCTTGAACCGACCCGCCTTCTGCGCAGCTTCCGCCTTGTTTTGGGAGGAAACGGCGAACTGATCCTGCTCATCGCGCGAAAGCTGCCACTGGCGCGCAATGTTTTCGGCCGTGATGCCCATGTGATAGCCGTAGAAGGCATCCGTCAGGCCATCCTTGATCATGGTATCGATCATCTTCATGTCGCCCATCTTGGTGCCGCCACGAAGATGGGCGGCATGCGGCGCCATGGACATGGATTCCTGGCCGCCGGCGACGATGATCTTCGCATCGCCGGTCGCGATCTGCTGCATGCCGAGTGCCACGGCGCGCAGGCCGGAGCCGCAAAGCTGGTTGACGCTCCAGGCGGTCGCTTCCTGCGGAATGCCGGCCTTCATCGCGGCCTGGCGGGCCGGGTTCTGTCCTTCGCCGGCCTGAAGCACCTGACCGAGGATCACCTCATCGACTTCCCTGGCATCGACGCCGGCGCGCTCCAGCGCACCCTTGATGGCGGCCGCACCGAGCTCATGAGCCGGAACGGTTGCGAAAGCGCCGTTGAAGGAGCCGACCGCGGTGCGGGCGGCGCTGGCGACGACGATGGATGAACTGCTCATGGAAGCCTCCTCGGAAAATGAACGTGTATATGAGGCGAAACTGTCAAAGCTTTGCGCCGGAGTCAAATTGCAAGAATTTCCCGCGTACAGATTTCATGAAGCCGTCATTGCCAGCTGGAAATCCGATCAAGGGAAAGGGCTTGCCGCATCGCACAAAGCGATTGTCACCAAGCTTCTTTTGCGTCTACACTCGGGAATGGAGGAGTTTCCATACAATCAGACGGGGCCAGGAGACTGATAATGGCAAAGAATGAGGGCCAGATCGTAATCAAGAAATATGCGAATCGCCGCCTATACAATACCGGTACCAGCACCTACGTGACGCTGGACGACCTGGCGGAGATGGTGAAGAAGGGCGAGGAATTCACTGTCCAGGATGCCAAAAGCGGCGAAGACATTACGCATTCGGTCCTGACGCAAATCATTTTCGAGCAGGAATCAAAGACCGGCAACACGCTACTGCCGATTCCCTTCCTCCGGCAGTTGATCGGCTACTACGGCGATCAGATGCAGATGGTCGTGCCGAGCTTCCTCGAGCATTCCATGCGCGCCTTCACGGAGCAGCAGACGCAGATGCGCGAGCAGATCAATCGCGCCTTCGGCGAAACGCCGCTCGGCAAGAATCTTCAGCTGCCCATGCAGATGGTCGAGGAGCAGGTTCGCCGCAACACCGAGATGTTCCAGCAGGCCATGCAGATGTTCTCGCCCTTCATGAAGCCGCAGGCGAAAGAGAGCCGCAAGGCCGAAGCCAAGGATATCGACGAGCTGAAGGAACAGCTCCGCGCCATGCAGAGCAAGCTGGATAGTTTGTAAAATAAGACGGCGCAGGAAAATCGCCCGGAGTTCATGGAGAGTTTTTACCCCCCTCTGTCACTGACGTGACATCTCCCCCACAAGGGGGGAGATCGGTAACGCGCAGCACCTTCTCGCTTCATATCATCAACGCATCTGCTGAAGCTGAGCTATGAGTTCACCTCAGAGCGAGCGATACACTCCCAACAATCTCCCCCCTTGTGGGGGAGATGTCCCGAAAGGGACAGAGGGGGTATCAGAGCTTCGGCACACAAACAGGCACCTTTTCACCCACCCCGATCACAAGTCATGACCTCCACCAAAGGTGGAGGTTTGAAACGCTGCGCTTGAACCACTAGAAGTGGTTTTGTTAGCGCTTAGTAGCTACGATTGAAGAGGTCGGCAAAGTCGGAAGCTTTGTCGGCCTTTTCCTGATTACGGATATATTGTCTGACGACCTGCTCGTTGTAGCCCGTCGTCGATACGAAATACCCGCGCGCCCAAAAGTGATAACCCTTGTAGCGCCGCTTGCGCGCATATTTGTTGGCAACATAAAGCGCCGTCTTGCCCTTCAGAAAGCCAACAATATGCGCAACCGAATATTTCGGCGGGATCGATATCAGCATATGCACATGGTCGGGCATCAAATGACCCTCTTCGATCTGGCAGCCTTTCTGCTGTGCCAGCCGACGTAAGAGTTCTCCCAACTCACGCCGCACGTCCCCGTAAAGTCTTTTCGTTCGGTATTTGCTGCCAAAAACAACGTGATACTTGCAGTCCCACGTCGCATGCGAGAGCGTTTGCTCATCCATAAAACCTCCTTGTTCGAAGTCTGGGCCACGCCAGCGGTTCAAGCAGGAGGTCTCTCAACTACCGTGTAGAACGCGTCCAGTCCTCCACCGTAGGTGGAGGTTTACTTTGATTACAACGAAAAAAGGCCGGCGAACCGCCAGCCTTTTCATTCATGCCATCAAGGCAGCGCTGAAATTATGCGCTTTCCTTCGGCGTCAGAACCTGGCGACCACGATACATGCCGGTCTTCAGGTCGATATGGTGCGGGCGACGCAGTTCGCCGGAGTTCTTGTCTTCAACATAGGTCGAAGCCTTCAGCGCATCAGCCGAACGGCGCATACCGCGCTTGGACGGGCTCGTTTTTCTCTTCGGTACAGCCATTCTCGTTACTCCATGTGCGGACGAAACATATCCACGGCCAGCAAGGCGGCCGAAACAGACATGCATCAATTTCGGAAATTGGCCGGGCTTATACATGGCTTGTCGGGCTTTGACCAGACCCTTCCGGCATTTTTTGCCCGTCGCGCTTGATTCGTAGATATCGACGCCGAATCAAGCGATCAGGCCTCGTCCTCCGGCACGATCCACGTTTCCTTCAGCGCCGCTTCCTCCCATTTCTTCCAGGCAGGCAGGGCTTTCATGACAGCCATATAGTCCTTCGTATCGGCGGAGACGGCAATGTCATACCGTTCCAGGCGGCTGACGACCGGAGCGAACATGGCATCGGCTCCCGAGAACGCCCCGAACAGGAAGGGACCGCCGGAGCGGGAACGCGCCTCGCGCCAGATGGCTTCGATGCGCGCCACATCTTCCATCACCCCTTCCGGCAGGCTAAGCGGGCTCACGGGGCGGCGCATGTGCATCGGGCAGGCATTACGCAAGGCGCTGAAGCCAGAAAGCATCTCCATGCTATAGGATCGCGCCAGCGCGCGGGCCTGCCGATCCTCAGGCAAAAGACCTGCATCGGGGAAAAGCTCGGCCACATACTCGATGATGGCAAGCGACTCCCACACCTTGAAGCCGCCATGCACCAGCATCGGCACCTTGCCTGTCGGCGAAACCTCGCGAATGTTTGGATTGCCCGCCGGAAAATCGAAGGGGATCAGCACCTCCTCGAAAGCTATGCCGCAGCCTTCGAGCGCAATCCACGGCCGAAACGACCAGGAGGAATAGTTCTTGTTGCCGATATAGAGGGTCAGCTTGCTCACGATCTTGTTCCCTTTTTAGCATCGGAACTCGAAGGGGAAGAGTTCCTCGAAATGGTTCATATCCTCGAACGCGCGGAGGGCCGACGGTCCGATCGTCGGTGGCAGGTCATCCGCCCATATGTCACGGCCAAGAATGCCAGATGACAACAAGCCGATCGAACGACAAGTTCTGATCTCACTCATAAAGGCATTTGATGTATGCGTCGGCATTCCTCGCGCGGCGCTGGATCAGCGAGGCAAGCTGACCAAGCCCTCGCCCCGGCTTGCTCGCCACCCGATCGATCGGATTGGGAAGCGAGACGGCGAGAAGGGCCGCCTGACGTGCCGTGAGCTTGGAGGCCGGCACCTTGAAATGGTAGCGCGCCGCCGCTTCGATGCCGTATATGCCCGGCCCCCATTCGGCGACGTTAAGATAAATCTCCATCATCCGGCGCTTCGACCACACGGCGGAGGCGGAGACCGCTAAAGGCAATTCCATCGTCTTGCGGACGAAGGAGCGGCTGTTCCATAAAAACAGGTTCTTCACCGTCTGCATCGGGATCGTGCTACCGCCGCGTGTGGATTTGCCGCGCAGCGTTTCCTGGACCAGCACCCGCATCTCGCCCCAATCGACACCGCCGTGGTAACAGAATTGCCCGTCCTCGGAGACCATGACGGATTTCACCAGCACCGGCGCGATTTTTTCCAACGGCACCCAGCGACGATCGTATCCCTGAAGGGTAGCGGCATCCCCGATCATCAAGGTGGAGACCGGATGGATGAACGGCAGCAGGTAGAGGAGGATGAGGGGATAGGGCAGGAGGGATATGCCGACCAGGACGAGAACGATGCGCTGCCAGAGCGGCCTTGCCTTGAAGCGCGCAAGCCGCGAGGACCGTTGCAGCACTTCGGCTTCCTCCCCATTATCAGTCGATATGTCCAACTGCCTGACGTCCACGATGGCTCCATCCCGAAACACTTTGGGTGCAGCCGGGAAACGCTCTGCTGTTGCACTCGTCATACCGCCTACACAGAGCGATGACCAGAGTGCGGCGCGTTTCCCCGCTGGGCTGTTGACAATTCTCGTTGCCAGCAACTGCCTCTCATGCCAAACAGCGGCCATGGACAGCACCGATACCTCATTCGAACAGCGCCTCAGGGACAATGCCGTCAGAACCGAAGCCATGCTGACCCGGCTTCTCGGCGATGACGGCCTCGACGACGAGATCGTTCGCCCTGTCCGGCTTCTGAGTGCGATGCGTCACGGAGTGCTGAACGGCGGCAAGCGGCTGCGGCCCTTCCTCGTCATGGAATCCTCAGCGCTTCTCGGCGGCAATGCCGAGGCGGCGCTCAGGGTCGGCGCCGCGCTCGAATGCGTGCACTGCTATTCCCTCGTCCACGACGATCTGCCCGCCATGGACGACGACGACCTGCGCCGCGGCCAACCGACGGTGCACATCGCCTTCGACTACGCAACGGCGATCCTGGCGGGCGACAGCCTGCTGACCTATGCCTTCGACATCATCGCAGCCCCGGAAACGGAGCTGCCGGCCGACCGGAAAATGGCGCTCGTGCTGGCGCTGTCACGCGCAGCCGGCATCGGCGGCATGGCCGGCGGGCAGGCGCTCGATCTCGCGGCGGAAAAGGAGACGCCGGACGAAGGCGGCATCACCACGCTGCAGGCGATGAAGACGGGGGCGCTGATCCGCTTTGCCTGCGAGGCCGGCGCCATCATTTCAGGCGCTTCGGCAGATGACCGCAAGCGCCTTCGGACGTTCGGCGAAAAGATCGGCCTTGCCTTCCAGCTCGCCGACGATCTGCTCGACCTGACAGCCGACGCCGCCACCATGGGCAAGGCAACCGGCAAGGACGCCGCCCGTGGCAAGGGCACGCTGGTGGGCCTGCGCGGCCAGGAATGGGCCGAAGCGACACTCGCAAGGCTGGTAAGGGAAGCGACCGACCTCCTGTCCGGCTATGGCGACAAGGCAAGCATCCTGACGGAAACCGCCCGCTTCGTCGCAAACCGCAAGAGCTGAGTTCTGCCTAACCGGGTACGGTGCTGCCTGACGACGGCCAGCCTATCTTCCGCTGCGCATCGGCTCATGGGCGCGGAGAAGCCGCTCCAGCCGGGATAGCGACACACACCCGTTCGTCAATGATCATCCATTCAGCGCGGGAATGTCACCATCACAAGAATCCATGGCGGCGCCCGGTGATTTCCGCTGCATTCTATGACACATTCCCGTGCCGCGTTGGCCCGTAGACGTGGAATTCTTCGCGGCCGGCCAATGCTTCGGGAATATTCTCCATGCGCGAAATGCTTTCCTATCTGCCGCACATCCTGCCGGCCTATATCGCTTACATCGTTGCCGTCATCAGCCCCGGTCCCGCCATCATGGCCATCATCGGCACATCGATGACCCATGGCCGCAAAGCCGGCATGACCCTGGCGCTCGGCATCTTCGGGGGATCGCTGACCTGGGCGACAGCGGCCGCGGCGGGCCTTGCCACGCTGCTGCAGACCTATGCGATGGCGCTCGAGGTTCTGAAGATCTTCGGCGGCCTCTATCTGCTTTATCTCGCCTACAAGGCATTTCGCGCCGTTCGCGCCAACGACGAGTTGCCGACCGCCGCCGAGGGGCCGAAAACGCCCAGCTTCAAATCGCTGATCCTGCGCGGCTACGGCATCCACGTCACCAATCCGAAGGCCATCTTCGCCTGGCTCGCCATCATCGCGCTCGGCATGCCGCAGGGCGCGCCGGGCTCGGTCGCGATGCTGATCATCGGCGTCTGCGGCGTGACCGGTTTCGTGGTGTTCATGGGCTATGCGATCCTATTTTCGACGCCGCACGCGCTGAAAATCTATCGCAGTGCCCGGCGCTGGATCGAAGGCGCCATGGCCGGCTTTTATTGCTTCGCCGGCATCAAGCTGCTGACGAGCAATATATAATCTCTGAACTGCGGCGGATCACTCCGCCGCGACGGTCTTCTGGCCGAAGCGCTTTTCGATGTAATCGGTCACCAGCGCCTCGAAGTCGGAGGCGATGTTCGGTCCGCGCAGCGTCATCGCCTTCTGGCCGTCGATGAAGACGGGAGCCGCCGGCGTTTCGCCCGTGCCCGGCAGCGAGATGCCGATATCGGCATGCTTGCTTTCGCCGGGGCCGTTGACGATGCAGCCCATGACGGCGACGTTCAGTGCCTCCACACCCGGATATTTCTCACGCCAGACCGGCATGTTCTTGCGGATGTCGTTCTGGATGTTCTGCGCCAGTTCCTGGAAGACCGTCGAGGTCGTGCGGCCGCAGCCGGGACAAGCCGCGACGACGGGAATGAACTGGCGGAAGCCCATCACCTGCAGCAGCTCCTGCGCCACCTGCACTTCGCGGGTACGGTCGCCGTTCGGCTCGGGCGTCAGTGAAACGCGGATCGTATCGCCGATGCCGTGCTGCAGCACATAGCCCATGGCGGCGGACGAGGCGACGATGCCCTTGGAGCCCATGCCGGCCTCGGTGAGGCCGAGATGCAGCGCATGGTCGGAACGCTCCGACAGCATGGAATAGACGGCGATCAGATCCTGTACCTGGCTGACCTTGGCCGACAGGATGATGCGGTTGCGCGGCAGGCCTATTTCCTCGGCAAGATCGGCCGAGATCAGCGCCGACTGCACGATCGTCTCGCGCGTCACCTGCCGGGCCGATAGCGGCGAGCCCTCGGCGGCGTTCTTGTCCATCAGCGCGGTCAGCAAATCCTGATCGAGCGAGCCCCAATTGACGCCGATGCGCACCGGCTTGTCGTAACGGATCGCCATCTCGATGATTTCGGCGAACTGCTTGTCCTTCTTGTCCTTGAAGCCGACATTGCCGGGATTGATGCGGTATTTCGCCAGCGCTTCAGCGCAGGCCGGATGATCGGCCAAAAGCTTGTGACCGATATAATGGAAATCACCGATCAGCGGCACGTCCATGCCGAGACGCAGCAGCCGCTCGCGGATCTTCGGCACCGCGGCGGCACTTTCATCGCGATCGACGGTGATGCGCACGAGTTCCGAGCCGGCTTTGTAAAGGGCCGCCACCTGGGCGACGGTCGAATCGATATCGGCCGTATCGGTATTGGTCATGGACTGCACGACGACGGGAGCACCGCCGCCGACAATGACGCCGCCAACATCGACGGCAACGGAAGAACGGCGCGGTTTCGGATCGAAATCGGTGGCGGACGACATGGAAATCTCTCGCAGGCCTCGAAAATGGGTGTCTTTCAGGTGGATCACGAAATGGTCGTTGTCAACCGCTGCGGCAATCTCTTTTGATCGGACGGGACCTATCCGCTAGCAAGCAAAAGCGACGAAATTAATGCTCGCTCTCGCCGATACCGTCAGCGTAGCGTGCGAGCGACGAGAACGCCAGCACGACGAGCAGCAGCACCGGCAGCGCCATCAGGACTGGCGAGAAGCCGACATGCTCGGCGGCAAAGCCGATGGCCGAAGGCGCTACCAGCATGCCGGAATAGCCAAGCGTCGTGACGACCGAAATGCCGATACCGGGCTGCAGCCCGGGAATATTGCCGGCCGCGGAAAAGGCGATCGGCACCATGTTGGAAATGCCGATGCCGCAGAGCGCGAAGCCGAGGATCGCGATCTCGGCATTCGGCGCCAGTGCTGCCGTCAGCATGCCGACGATGGCAAAGACCGTGCAGACACGCAGCGTGCGCACCGCCCCCAGCCAATCGCGGACGAAATCACCGGCAAAGCGCATGGTTGCCATGGTGGCGGAGAAGGCGGCAAAGCCGAAGCCTGAAAGTGCCACCGATGCCCCCTTTTCCTGGCCGAGATAGAGCGCGCTCCAGTCGAGCACGGCACCTTCCGGCACCATGCAGAACAGTGCGACGATGCCAAGGAGCCAGGGCAGCGGGATCATCGGCAGTTTTGCCTTCGGCTTGGCCTCGTCGGGATGCGGCTGATCACCGAAAACCATTGGCCAGGCAACGACCAGGAAAAGAACGGCAAGAACAGTCGAGGCCTCGGCATGACCGAGAACGCCCAGGCGCGAGATCAGCAACCCGCCGATCGCCGAGCCCAGCAGGCCGCCGAGGCTCCAGAAGGCATGGCAGGAGGACATGATCGCCCGGCGCATGGATTTTTCGACCGAGACGGCATTGGCATTCATCGCCACGTCCATGGCGCCGATGAAGCCGCCGAAGAGGAAGAGCGCGACGGCCGCGGTCCAGACGCTCGGCGCCAGCGTGAGCGCCAGGATCATCGGCAGCAGCAGCACCGCAAAGGCCCGCATGACGACGCGCGAGCCGCGCACGGCGATCTGCGCGCCGGCAAGCGGCATCATGACGAGCGAGCCGACGCCGAAGACGAGGATCATCAGGCCGAGCTCGAATTTCGTCAGCTGCAGTCGCTCGGCAAATTCGGGAATTTTCGGCGCCCAGCAGCCAACCATGAAACCGTTCAGCAGGAACATCAACGAGACGGCCGCGCGCGGTTTTGTGAAGAATCCGCTCCTTTTCGCCTCAAAACCCTCCATCCTCGTCATATCGTCCATGAAAATTCCTCCAAATTAGTGGCCGCAGTCTATTTAAATCGATTGAAATCGCAACAATCGAAAGCAGCTGAAACGGTCACATTTCGTCTCCCTCTGTTAAAGCGGAGGCAAAGATGCCACAACCTCGAATAAATCATTCATAGGTGCATGGCATCGGCAAAATGTCCTATTGACGCCAAAAAAGTAGGCTCCTATCGATTGAGACCTGAAAGATTCTTCAGCGCGGCCCGCGTTGGCCATCCCTTTGGTGCATCCCGTGAAAAACCCCATCAGCTATGGCATCCTGCTCACGGTGTTTGCCTACATGCTGTTTACCGCCCATGATTCAGCGGTGAAGCTGCTCGTCGCCTCCATTCCCGTCTGGCAGGTCCTGTTCATCCGAAGCTGCACTATCCTTGCCGGCTGCTTCGTCTTCGAAGGCCCCTCGCTCGTCCGCAAGGTGGCGCGCTCGCCGATCATCAAGCCGATGATCCTGCGCAGCATCATCATCCTGATCGCCTGGATTTCCTATTATTCGGCGGCGTCCTACCTGCAGCTCGCCGAGGTGACGACGCTCTATTACGCAGCACCCATCGTCGGCACGATTCTTGCGACCATCGTGCTGCGCGAAAAGGTCACCGTCGCCCGCTGGATGGCGGTCGGCGTCGGCTTCTGCGGCGTGGTGATCGCCTCCAATCCCGTCGGCCTGTCGATCTCCTGGCCGGTCTACCTGGCGCTGCAGGCCGCCGTCCTCTGGGCGAGCGGCATGGTTCTGCTGCGCAAGACCGCGCTGCACGAGAAGAGCCACATCCAGATGGCCGTCTCCAACATCCTGTTCATCATCCTGACCGCCGGCATGGCGATCGCTCATTGGCACACGCCCACACCGTTCCAGATCGTCCTGCTCGCACTCACCGGCATCATCGCCGGCGCCGGCCAGCTCGCTCTCTTCGAAGGCATGCGCCAGGCGCCCGTCTCGGTGCTGGCGCCGTTCGAATATACCTCGCTTGTCTGGGCCTTCCTGCTCGGCTACCTGATCTGGGGAGACATCCCCGGCCCCAACACCTTCATCGGCGCCATCCTGATCCTAAGTGCCGGCTTCATCATCATTATCAGCGAACGGATGAAGCGGCGCGCCGCCGCGGCTTGAGCCGGAGCAACGCGTTTTCCGCAAACGCAAGTCAAGATTGCGTGGAGCGGTTCAGCGTTTCACGGAATCTCTGAACCGATCCATCTCTTTCTGACCCACGCCGAGGGTTGAATTTCACTCTGCCACAGCAGCAGTCTGTTCGATGGGTTGCGGCCGCCGCATCAAAAGAGCCTGCATCGGCCGCTCGAAGAACTTGAGAAGCGCCACCGAGATCCCGATCGTGCAAAGCGTGACCAGCGCCATTATTACCGTCACGAAGGGTAGCGAGAGCTGCTTGCCCAGCAATTTGAGCGGAAGCTGTAGCGTGTAGGGGTGGATGAGGTAAAGCGAGTAGGATGCGTCTCCCAAGAGAACCAGAATGGCCCATAATTTCCCGGACGGCACCCGCATAAGCAGGAAGCCCGACACGAGCAGGACGGCAAACAGGCTTGAGGCGAAAAGACTGGGGCCGGCGAGTGTCACAATGGAAACGTGAGCCGCGCATGCCAGAAGAACGAGCATGAAGGCCGCGATATTCGATCCGCTCCTGAAGGCACCGTATGCCGAATATGCTTTATGAAGCATCATGCCGAGAACGAATTCGATCAATATCGGATTTGTATAGAAGCGCCATTCGACGGATCCCTCCGGCCAAATCTCATGCAGCGCGACCAGGAAGAGGACGGCCGCGGAGGCGAACCAGGTTGCCCTGGCGCCAAAGATCAGACAGGCGCCATAAATTATGTAGAAAAACACCTCGTAACAAAGCGTCCAACCCAGGAAAAGGATCGGCTGCACGGCGCCGCCGCTTTTCTGATAGGGGACGAAAAGAAGAGATTTGACGATCGTTTCCACGGTCACGATCGTCGAGTTGAGCAGGCTGGGTTTCACAAGCGCAATCAAGACGACCCCGAATGTCAGCAGCCAGTAGAGCGGAACGATTCTGGAAATCCGCTTGCGTGCGAAATAGACAAGTCCGCGCGCCGGATCGGAGGAGTAGCTGATGATGAAGCCGCTGAGAACGAAGAAAACGTCGACGCCGGTCGCACCCATGAAGAAATAATTGCGATCGAGATGGTATTCGATCGCAAGGCCGCTTCCGAAATGGAAGAGAACGACTGAAAAGGCGGCCACGAACCGGAGAAACTGGAGAGAATCCAATTGTTTCGAGGTTGACCGCCGAATGGAAGGCATCTGCTCGTTAATCATGAGGGCCCCAATCCGCTCTGATAGCTTGTTCCAACAAGGTTGCCATGGCCGCATTGGTGCTGCGGCTTGGATGCCAATCGCATCCGAAATCCTTCGGTTTGACACGTAAATTCAGATATCGCAGGCGAGTCTCGCCTTTCGCGGCGCTCGTCCGGACGACGGCCTCGATTGCTTTCTCGGCCACATCGAAGTCCTTCTGCGACATCATCGGACCGAGCGCGGCGTAGAGATACGCCTTTGGAAACTGATATCTGAGCTTGAAGACAAGCTTGACGTATTCGTCAATAAAATCGCTGGGATTCCTGTTGTCGGAAAAGTCGTTCGTCCCGAGATTGACGACCACTGCGGAAACACGCTCGTCAGGAAGAGCGGGCGCGCCCTTTCTCAACGGCGTTACACTGTCGATGACATCAGACATGGTTTTCGCGTTCTTGCCGGCACGCGAAAGGCCGATTCCCGAAACCGCGAGCGTCGTAAGTTCCATCCCGAGGCTGCGCGCCGCGACCGCGGCATATGTCAGGTATTGATTTTCAGTTCCGGGGCTGAACTTGCATCCGGGACCGACACCCTCGAGGCCATAGCCCGCGGTAATGGAGTCTCCGATTGCCACCAGCTTTGCGGTCGGTGCTTCCGCGGGAAGGAACGACCCATCGGTTTCGGCGGAAACGAATATGGTATCGCCAATCCATCCCTCGGTGCGACGCGTCACGCGAACCTCATGGGTGCCTTGCTGCAAACCATCTGCAAGCGGGTATCGGTGCTGCCCAGCCTGCAGATCAAGCCGCTGGGGAACGCCGTCCAATTCGATCTCCAGGCTATTTTTCCCGGTATCAGCGAGAGTAACGGAGAGCGACGCGCCGTCGAAACGCAGCGCAAAACCACTGCCGGGCCAGCCGAAAGCCGCATCGCTGGCGGCAACGCGGCCGATCCATTTCGACGGCCGATCGATCGTTTCCGCCGCGAAGGTCGGCATGAACGTACATAAACCTAGAAAGAGAGACGCGACCGCGACATCAAACCTCATGACCGGCCAAGACCGGCGGCGCGCAATGATGGGCAATTCATCACCTCTTCGGGCTGCGTCTGATCAATTTTTGCACTTTAAATTTTCTAGTAGAATCGCAGTTTGATTGCCGCCGGCGTCTCGCGGCAAGCTGCCAAGACACGCTAATCGACGCGCACGCCTTGCGTGAAGGGTGCTGCACCGCAACAACAATCAGATGACGAAATAGGGCGGCTTTGAGAATTGTCACCATGCCGCACTGCACCATCGATCATCAATTATTAGCGGTGACGGAAACGGCGGCTCTCTCGGCGGCCCAATCGCCATTCCTTGAGAAAAATATTCGCAATTGCCCGATTGTTTTGCAGTTTTCTACGCTTTCGCGCTGCAATTTTTCTGCCATGTATGCAACATTGAATGAACGCTCCAGAAACGGAAGAAAACGATGAACTGGTTGAAGACTGTTGCCGCCGCCGCCCTCGTGCAGGCGGCATTCCTGCTCCCCGCCCATGCCGGTGAAAACCTCAAGGCGATCCAGTCGGCCGGCGTATTCAAGGTCGGCACGGAAGGTACCTACGCGCCCTTCACCTTTCATGACGGGAGCGGCAAGCTCACCGGCTTCGACGTCGAGATCGCCGAGGCGATCGCCGGAAAGCTCGGCGTCAAGGCGCAGTTCCTGGAAGGCAAGTGGGATGGCCTGATCGCCGGCCTCGACGCCAACCGCTACGACGCCGTCATCAACGAAGTCGGCGTCACCGAAGCCCGCAAGAAGAAATATGACTTCTCCGAGCCCTACATCGCCTCCAAGGCCGTGCTGATCGTCAAGGACAGCAATACCGACATCAAGAATTTCGCCGATCTCAAGGGCAAGAAGTCGGCACAGTCGCTGACCAGCAACTTCGGCAAGCTCGCCACGGAAGCCGGCGCCGAACTCGTGGGCACCGACGGCTTCGACCAGTCGATCCAGCTCGTGCTGACCGGCCGCGCCGACGCCACCATCAACGACAGCCTTTCCTTCCTCGATTTCAAGAAGCACAAGGCCGACGCGCCGGTGAAGATCGTCGCCCAGCAGGCCAATGCCGATTTTTCCGCCGTCATCGTCCGCAAGGGCGAGCCTGAACTGGTAACCGCCATCAACAAGGCGCTGGCCGATATCAAGGCCGATGGCACCTATGACAAGATCTCGCAGAAATACTTCGGACAGGACGTTTCGAAGTAAGAAGTAGGCAGCGACATAAAACTGTGAAAAAGATGCGTCCGGGGTCACCTCCGGACGCATTCTCTTATCGAAAGGCTTCTTCGTGGAGCATTGGCTGCAACTGATGTGGGAGTCACTGGGCACGCTGCTTTGGGCAGGGCTCATCTTCACCATCCCGCTCACCTTGGTTACCTTCGTCCTCGGTCTGTTGCTTGGCCTGCTCACCGCCGTCACGCGCCTGTTCGGCCCGCCGCCGCTGGTGGCTGTCGCCCGTTTCTATGTCTGGGTGATCCGCGGCACGCCGCTTCTGGTGCAGCTCTTCGTCATCTTCTACGGCCTGCCGAGCCTCGGCATTCTGCTCGACGCCTTCCCGGCCGCCGTGATCGGCTTTACGCTGAGCGTCGGCGCCTATACGTCCGAGATCATCCGCGCCGTCATCTCCTCCGTGCCGAAGGGCCAGTGGGAAGCCGCCTATTCGACCGGCATGAACTGGCGCCAGGCGATGAGCCGCACCATCCTGCCGCAGGCGGCGCGCGTCGCCGTGCCGCCGCTCTCCAATACCTTCATCTCGCTGGTCAAGGACACCTCGCTTGCCGCTGCCATCACCGTGCCGGAGTTGTTCCAGGCCGCGCAGCGCATCGTGGCGACGACCTACGAGCCGCTGATCCTCTATGTCGAGGCTGCCCTCATCTATCTGGTCATGAGCTCCTTCCTGTCGGTGCTGCAGGGCTCACTCGAGCGCCGTTTCGCCCGCTATGGCGGCACGCTGGAGGCACGCACATGATCGAGCTGTCCCACATCGAAAAGCGCTTCGGCGACAACATCATCCTCAAGGACATCAGCCTGATGATCCCGGAAGGAACAGTGACGGCGCTCGTCGGTCCTTCAGGCGGCGGCAAGAGCACGCTCTTGCGCTGCATCAACCTTCTGGAAATCCCGACCGCCGGAACGATCCGCATCGGCGGAGAATCCGTCTCTTTTGTGCCCAACAAGCGCGTTGCATGGCAGGATATCCAGAAGATCCGCCGCCAGACCGGCATGGTCTTCCAGAATTTCCAGCTCTTCCCGCATCGCACCGCCATCGAGAACGTCATGGAAGGGCTGACGACCGTGCTGCGCTGGCCCGCCGCAAAAGCGCGCGCCCGCGCCGTCGAGCTGCTGACCAAGGTCGGCATGGCACACAAGATGGACGCCTGGCCCTCGACGCTCTCGGGCGGCCAGCAGCAGCGCGTCGCCATCGCCCGGGCGCTTGCCCCCTCGCCGCGCGTGCTGCTCTGCGACGAGCCGACCTCGGCGCTCGATCCGGAACTGGCGGCCGAAGTGGTCGATGTCCTCGGCAAACTCGCCAATGAGGGCACGACCATGGTCATGGCGACACACGACCTGCGCTTGGCGTCGAAGATCGCCAACAACGTGGTATTTCTCGAGGCCGGCGACATCGTCGAGACCGGCTCGTCGCGCAACGTCTTCTCCAACCCCTCGCAGGAGCGGACGAAGCAGTTCATCTCGACGCTGAATTCAGGGCTCAGCTACGATATATAAGCGGATCGCAAGCGCCCATTTCGTGGGCAAGCCATGCATTGACGATGCAGGGCTTTGCGAATAGCTTTGGCGCCATGAACACAGCACTTGTTCTCGTAGTAGTAGGAAGGCGCATGGGCAGGATGGTGTAACCATCCGGCGAAAGCACCCATGCGCGGTAAGCAGGCTCCTGACGGGGCCTTTTTTATTGCCCTGAAACAGGGCGGCGCCTCGTCAGATCTCCCTCGACTTCCCACTCACACGACGGACAAGGCCATGACGCGCACCGAGAGCCGCATCGAAAGTTCAGCCACGCAAGCAATCGAAGACACAACCATCGGACAAGCCGCCACGCCGCCGCGGCTGACGACCCTCATCCTGCTTTCGGCGCTTGCCGTGCTGCCGGTCAACATGATCCTGCCGTCGCTGCCGAAGATCGCGGCGACGTTCCACGCCGATTTCGCCCTCGTGAACCTCTCGGTTGCTGGTTTTTCCATCGTCACCGCCTCCCTTGAGGCGATCGGCGGCGCGATATCGGATCGGTTCGGCCGCCGACCGGTGGTCCTGACGGCGCTCGCGATCTTCATCGTCGCCTCGATCGGCTGCGTTCTCGCCCCCGATATCGGCACCTTTCTCGTCTTCCGCTCGATGCAGGCCTGCATCGGCCCGTGCTATTCCGTCGCCCTCGTCATCATCAAGGAAACATCAAACGAGCGCGAGGCTGCCAGCAAATTCGGCTATCTCGCCATGGGATGGGCGTTGGCACCCATGGTCGGGCCGCTGTTCGGTGGCTCGCTGGACGAGTTTTTCGGCTGGCGGGCGAGCTTCATCGTCCTCGCGATCCTCGGCATTGCCGCCTTCCTTCTCTCCATGCGCGAATTAAGGGGATCGAGAGCACCGCCGGGTACGCGGAGGAACTATCTTGCCTCCTATGGGCTGCTTTTGTCTTCGGCGCGATTCTGGTCCTATACCCTCTGCATGGCCTGCTCGATGGGCGTTCTGTATATCTTCCTCGGAGGAGCGCCGCTCACGATAGGCGATACGCTCGGCGGCTCGAGCGCCAGGCTCGGCTTCTACATGGGCCTGGTTCCAGCCGGTTTCATTCTGGGCAGCTACCTGGCCGGCCGCTACGCCGCGAAAATTCCGCTCGGCATGATCCTCGTCATCGCCCGGCTTCTGACCTGCATCGGCCTGTCGATCGGCTTGGCGTTGCCGCTATCGGGCGCGACAAATATCTGGGCACTGTTCGGCCCCTGCATATTCATCGGCATCGGCAACGGCCTGACTATGCCGGCGGCCAATAGCGGCGCCATGTCGGTACGATCGGATATGGTTGGGACGGCCGCTGGGCTTGCCGCCGCCATGCGGATCGCAGGCGGCGCGCTCATCGGTTCCATTGGCGGGCTGTTCCTTGCGCAATCGGCAACGATCCATGCGCTGTTCGCGCCGATGCTGATATCCGCACTGCTCGCGCTGCTGGCGGCACTTTGGGCCGTCTTCGTGGAGCGGTATGCCCATAAGCCGGGATAAGGGCATCCCTGCCGCAAAGCCGGCTGTAACAGTCAGGCTTTGCGGCAGAAGACATTCTGCATGTCAGCCGGCAGCTATGGTCGAAGCTGCCCTTGGCCGATTAAGCGCCATAGACGACGAGCAGATCCTTTGCGTCGATCTGGTCGCCGGCGCGCACGAGAACCTCGGAAACCGTGCCGTCCTTTTCGGCGTGCAGCGCCGTCTCCATCTTCATGGCTTCGATGGAAAGCAGCACGTCGCCGGCCTTGATCGCCTGGCCGGGCGAGACGAAGACCGTGGAGATGACGCCCGGCATCGGCGCGCCGATATGGGCTGCATTGCCCGCCTCGACCTTGCGGCGGATAGCGCTGCCGGAAGCGCCATGGGCGCGATCCGGCACCTTGATGCGACGCGGCTGGCCGTTGAGCTCGAAAAAGACAGTCACCATGCCCTTCTCGTCGGTCGCCGTCATCGCCTGGTTGACGATGACGAGCGTCTTGCCCTTCTCGATTTCGGCAAACAGCTCGTCGCCTTCCTTCAGGCCATAGAAATAGGCCGGCGTCGGCAGCACCGAGACCGGGCCGTAGGTGTCGGCGGCCAACGCGTAGTCGGTGAAGACCTTCGGATACATCAGGTAGGAGGCAAATTCGAAATCGTCGACCTTGCGCTCCAGCTTGGTCTCGATGACTTTACGCTCCGCACCGAGATCGGCTTCTGCCAATAGCGAGCCCGGGCGCACCGTATAGGGCTTGTCGCCCTTCAACGCCTTCTTCTGTAGCGCTTGCGGCCATCCGGACGGCGGCTGGCCGAGATCGCCCTTGAGCATCGAAACCACCGAATCCGGGAAGGCGATATCCTTGGCCGGGTTTTCGACATCGGCGACCGTCAGGTCCTGGCTCACCATCATCAGCGCCATGTCGCCAACGACCTTGGACGACGGCGTCACCTTGACGATATCGCCGAACATCTGGTTGGCATCGGCATAGGCCTGCGCCACCTGGTGCCAGCGGGTCTCCAGGCCAAGCGAGCGAGCCTGCTCCTTGAGGTTGGTGAACTGACCGCCCGGCATTTCATGCAGATAGACTTCCGAAGCCGGTCCCTTGAGATCGCTTTCGAAGGCGGCGTACTGGTGGCGCACTGCTTCCCAGTAGAAGGAAATACGGCGGATCCATTCGGGATCGAGGCCCGGATCGCGCTCGGACCCTTTGAGGGCTTCAACGATCGAGCCGAGGCAGGGCTGCGAGGTATTGCCCGACAGCGCATCCATCGCCGCGTCAACCGCATCGACGCCCGCGTCCACGGCAGCCAAAACCGTGGCGGCTGCAATGCCCGAGGTATCATGCGTGTGGAAGTGGATCGGCAGCCCGGTCGCCTCGCGCAGCGCCTTGAACAGCACCTTGGCCGCGGCCGGCTTCAAGAGGCCGGCCATGTCCTTCAGCGCGATGATGTGGGCACCGGCCTTTTCCAGCTCGACGGCGAGATCTGTATAATATTTCAGATCGTATTTCGGGCGGGCGGAGTTGAGGATGTCGCCCGTGTAGCAGATCGCCGCCTCGCAGAGCTTATTCTCCTCAGCAATGGCATCCATCGACACCCGCATGTTCTCGACCCAGTTCAGGCAATCGAAGACGCGGAAGAGATCGATGCCGCCCTTGGCCGCCTGGCGGACGAAGTATTTCACGACATTGTCGGGATAGTTGGTGTAGCCGACGCCGTTGGCGCCGCGCAGCAGCATCTGCAGCAGCAGGTTCGGCGCGCCCTCGCGGATCAGCGACAGGCGTTCCCACGGGTCTTCCGTCAGGAAGCGCATGGAAACGTCGAAGGTGGCGCCGCCCCAGCATTCCAGCGACAGCAGCTGCGGCAGGGCGCGCGCATAGGTGCCGGCGACGCTGGCGATATCATGGGTGCGCATGCGGGTCGCAAGCAGCGATTGATGGCCGTCGCGCATCGTTGTGTCGGTCATCAGCACGCGCTTCTCGCCACGCATCCATTCGGCGAATTTTTGCGGACCGAGCTTGTCGAGCAACTGCTTGGTGCCATCAGGCACCTTGCCGTCGATATAGGGCAATACCGGCTCGGCGACCTTCGGTGACGGTGCCGGGCGGCCGCGCGTTTCGGGATGGCCGTTAACGGTGACATCAGCGAGATAGGTCAAAAGCTTTGTGGCGCGATCCTGGCGCTTGACCTGCTGGAACAGCTCCGGCGTCGTGTCGATGAAGCGCGTCGTATAGCTGTTGTCGCGGAATTTCGGATGCGTGATGATCGCTTCGAGGAAGGTGAGGTTCGTCGCCACGCCGCGAATGCGGAATTCGCGCAGCGCGCGGTCCATGCGGGCGATCGCCTCCTGCGGGTTCGGCGCCCAGGCGGTCACCTTCACCAGCAGCGGATCGTAGTAGCGGGTGATGATCGCGCCCGAATAGGAGGTGCCGCCGTCGAGACGGATGCCGAAGCCGGAGGCGGAGCGATAGGCGGTGATGCGACCGTAGTCCGGAATGAAGTTGTGCTCCGGATCTTCGGTCGTCACGCGGCACTGCAGCGCATGGCCGTTGAGACGAATGTCCGCCTGCTTCGGAACGCCCGATTCCGGCGTGCCGATGGCGAAACCGTCGAGAATATGGATCTGCGCCTTGACGATATCGATGCCGGTGACAACTTCAGTCACGGTGTGCTCGACCTGGATGCGGGGATTGACTTCGATGAAATAGAATTTACCGGTATCGGCATCCATCAGATATTCGACGGTGCCGGCGCCGACATAATTCGTCGCCTCGGCGATCTTCAGCGAATAGGCGGCCAGTTCCTGGCGCTGCGCGTCGCTGAGATAGGGCGCCGGCGCACGCTCGACGACCTTCTGGTTGCGGCGTTGGACCGAACAGTCGCGCTCGAACAGGTGCACGACATTGCCATGCGTATCACCGAGGATCTGGCTTTCGACGTGACGGGCGCGCTCGACCAGCTTTTCGAGATAGACCTCGTCCTTGCCGAAGGCGGCCTTCGCCTCGCGCTTGGCTTCCGTCACTTCCTTGGCGAGATCGGCCTTGGAGCGGATGACGCGCATGCCGCGGCCACCGCCACCCCAGGAGGCCTTCAGCATCACCGGATAGCCGATCTCCTCGGCCATCTTCGCGACGAGCTTCATATCCTCCGGCAGCGGCTCGGTTGCCGGCACGACGGGCACGCCGACCGAAATCGCCAGATTGCGCGCCGCGACCTTGTTGCCGAGCTGGCGCATCGTGTCGGCCCTCGGGCCGATGAAGGTGATGCCGGCGGCATCGCAGGCATCGACGAATTCGGGGCTTTCCGACAGCAGGCCGTAGCCCGGATGGATGGCATCGGCGCCGGAAAGCCTGGCGACGCGGATAATCTCATCGATCGACAGATAGCTCTCGATCGGCCCGAGGTCACGGGCAAGATGCGGGCCGCGCCCGACCTGATAACTTTCATCCGCCTTGAAGCGATGCAGCGCGAGTTTGTCTTCCTCGGCCCAGATGGCGACCGTTTTTATGCCAAGCTCGTTAGCGGCGCGGAAGACGCGGATGGCGATTTCGGAACGGTTGGCGACCAGGATCTTGGAAATGGGCAATGCGCTCTCCTCACGGCATCGAAACGGGCAATGCTGCACCCGCGAAGGAAATTCTTAACTTCTTGTCATAGGAAGTTCAATTTCTCCTGCGACATCCGACAGCAAAATAGTTGCCATTACGGAATAAGTCCGTTTCTGAAAGCGATGGCAACGATATGCTGTCTGTTCTTGGCATCCAGCTTGTCCTGGATACTATTCATGTACCAGTCGACGGTGTGGTTGGAGATCGTCAGCAGCCGGCTGATCTCGATCGAGGTCATACCGTCGGCCAGGTGGTTCAGCACCTCCATCTCGCGCTTGGTCAGCCTCAACTCAGCCCTTGCCGGGTCTTCCAGCGATTGCGCTTCGTTGTTCAGCTCCAGAAGTCGCCAGAAGGCCTTTTTGGCGACTGCGTCGAAGAGAGAAAGCTCCGTCGGAGAAAGATCGACCGCCTCGCCGCCGACCGTCATGCATCCGAGCAAGCCGCTCCGCCCATGGATCGGGAAAACATAGCCGTCGACAAGCCCGTTGGCGCGGGCATCCGCCATCATCTGCTCCATCCGGCGCCGCAGCGGGTCCGCCTTCAGGGCAATCACCGCATCGCGCCAGCGGAAAGGACGCTGCGCCCGGCTAAGATAGCGCGCGACCGGATCGACAAGCATGTACCGCTTGCGAACATAGGTCAGCGACCATTGACCGGGCCAACGACCCGAGAGCATGAAATTCGCGACGTCGACATTCGGCCGCGTCTGTTTCAGCAGGCCGTAGAATTCGAACTTGTAGGAACGGAGCACGAGTTCGAGCTCGGTCACGACGTTCTTGGCGAGCTTGCACTCTTCGATGACCACAAGCAATTGTAATAGCGAATGGATATTCACATCTACCCCTTGGCTTTGCAGCCTGAATTACCGTCGGACGGGCATGACAACCATGTCCCGCCTGGCCCCACGGCGCGCCCAATCGCCGGCAACATACTCATGCCGGCGCAAAATTGAACGCCTTTCGCGATTTTTTTACCATTCAACCCTGAATGGCGATCTTTGCGCAGCCTGAGGATACCCGATATTGCCGCGTCGAAGTCTCCTCAAATTGTCATATTTCTGCGGCGACCGATAGCACCATCATCATGCCATCGCGCGCGCCGCGCGAAAATTTCCTTGAAAAAACAGCTGCGGATTCCGTTAATCGCCGGTTCAGGTAGCAATCTGTAGCATCCGAGCATTCCAAGTTTTGCTGATGCACAGAGGGTGCCAGACCGTGTCACTGTTCAAAGTCTACGCAAGAGCCCTGAAGTATCTTGGCGCGTATCGATACCGCGTATGGATGGTCGTGATCGCGAACATCGCGCTTGCGATGACCACCATCTACGAACCGGTATTGTTCGGCCGCATCTTCGACGCCATTGCCAAGAAGGGCGCAGTCGCTCCGACCATGGTGTTGTGGGCCGGCTTTGCCGTCTTCAGTGCCGTAGCCTTCATCGTCGTGTCCCGCGAGGCGGATCGTCTCGCGCATGGCCGCCGCGCATCCCTGCTCACCGAAGCGTTCGGCCGCATCATCTCGATGCCGCTCTCCTGGCACAGCCAGCGCGGTACCGCGAGCGCGCTGAACACGCTGCTGCGCGCCTGTGAAGCGCTGTTCGGCCTGTGGCTCGAATTCATGCGCAATCACCTGACGACGGCCGTTGCGCTCATCGTCATGATCCCGACCGCCATGGCCATGGACCTGCGTCTCTCGGCCGTGCTGATCCTGCTCGGCGTCTTCTACTGGACCATCGGCCGCCTGGTCATGAGCCGCACGAAGGATGGCCAGACCTCGGTCGAAAGCCATTACAATACCGTCTTCTCGCATGTCAGCGACTCGATCAGCAACGTTTCGGTGCTGCACAGCTACAACCGCATCGAAGCCGAAACCAGGGCGCTGAAGTCGTTCACGGAGCGGCTGCTGGCCGCACAGTATCCGGTTCTCGACTGGTGGGCCCTTGCCGGCGCCCTGAACCGCACGGCATCGACCGTCGCGATGATGGCGATCCTGATGATCGGTACCGTCCTCGTGCAGGACGGCAGCCTGAGCCTCGGCGCCCTGATCACCTTCATCGCCTTTGCGAACGTACTGATCGGCCGCCTGGAGCAGCTGCGCAACTTCGCCAACCAGATTTTCGAGGCTCGCGCCAAGCTCGAAGACTTCTACACGCTGGAAGATTCGGTCCGCGACCGCGAGGAACCGGCCGGCCTTGCCGAGATCAAGGACGTCAAGGGCGAAGTGGAATTCCGCGACATATCCTTCGGCTTCGCCAACTCGTCGCAGGGCCTGCACGACATCTCCTTCAAGGTGAAGGCTGGCCAGACCGTCGCCATCGTCGGCCCGACCGGCGCCGGCAAGACGACGCTCGTCAACCTGCTGCAGCGCGTCTTCGACCCGCAGAAGGGCCAGATCCTCGTCGATGGTCACGACATTACCAAGGTAACGCGCAGGTCGCTGCGCCGCTTCATCGCCACCGTCTTCCAGGATGCCGGTCTGCTGAACCGTTCGATCAGCGACAACATCCGCCTCGGCCGCGAAGGTGCGACGGAGGAGGAAATGGTCCGCGCGGCACAGGCCGCCGCCGCCAACGACTTCATCGAAAACCGCGAAAGCGGCTATGAGACCCGCGTCGGCGAGCGTGGCAACAAGCTTTCCGGTGGCGAACGCCAGCGTATCGCGATTGCCCGCGCCATTCTGAAGGATGCTCCGATCCTCGTGCTCGACGAAGCCACGAGCGCGCTCGACGTCGAAACCGAAAACCGGGTCAAGGCGGCGATCGACAACCTGCGCCAGAACCGTACGACCTTCATCATCGCGCACCGCCTGTCGACCGTACGCGAGGCCGATATGGTCCTCTTCCTCGACAACGGACGGATCATCGAGAACGGCAGCTTCAACGAGCTCAGCCAGAGCAACGGCCGCTTCGCCGCCCTGCTGCGCGCCAGCGGCATCCTGACGGACGAGGAAGTCCGCAAGGCACACGCTACGGAAACCGAAGCCGCCTGATCTTCGCAAGGGGCCCAAGATCGAAGCCGGAAGAGCGATGCTCTTCCGGCTTTTTTGTTGCGGATAAGGCTCGCTCTCCCCGCTTGCAGCACGGGAATCGCGTGTGAAATGAGATTGTTGCCGCGCACTTCCTTCTCCCCGAGGGGAGAAGGAACTTGCGGCGCCGACATGCCTCATATGCGATTGCCCTGCCGCTTGCGGGGAGAGGGCTAAGGTGAGGGGCCATGCTCGCGAGAAACCTAAGCAGCAAGCTCCGTTCCTCGATCGGCTAACCAAAACAAGAAAGGCCCGGCGGGAAAACCGGGCCTTTCCGTTTTCTGATCGGAGGTCAATTTGGCAGGGCGCACCAGGAGTTAACATCGGCGCCTGACCGGTGTCAGATCAGAACTTGCGCTCGAAGCGGAGCACGCCGGCCCACTGGTCGCGGTTGGCGGCATCCCAGTTCGTGTAGGAGACTTCCGGCTCGACCAGCAGGTCCTTGACCGGGCGCCAGGCGACGTTGGCGGTGGCGGCGAAGATCTTCGAGTCGGTGTAGGCAACCTGGGCGTTGGCCTGCAGCTTCGGGGTCAGCTGATAGCTGGCGCCCGTCCAGAAGGCCCAGTCGCCCCAGCCGCAATCTGCGCCGTTGGTCGGGCAAGCGGAACGATTGCTGTTGAGATAGGAGCCGGCATACTTGTTCAGCTTGTCGCCGTCGGTGTTCCAGCCGCCCATCAGGAAGGCCTTGAAGGCACCGAAATCGGCATCGATACGAGCCTTGATCGCGCCTTCCTCGACGACGCTGTCATAGCCGCCGATAACGCGAAGGGTCCATGCGCCCGTCTTGTAGCCGGCGCCGAGGACGACGTCCGGAGCATAATGGTTGCCCTTGCCGGTCTGCCATGCGCCGCCGTAGGACGAGGTATCGCTGGAAGAGTTGGAATCTTCGAGCGAGATGACGGCCGTGAAGCCATTGCCGGCATCATACTTGTAGGTGAGCTGGTTGAGTTCCTTCGGGCCGTCATAGATGACGTCGTCATTGATGACGTTGCCGGCGTAACCCATGTAGTTGTTGTACTGCGAATCGGCCTTGCCGACGAGGAAACCGCCGAGGCTGATATTGGCCCAGAGCAGCTTGGTGCTGGTCGTGTTGCCGTCATTCCAGTCCCAACGGACGACCGTGTTGGTCTTCAGCGGGCCATATTCGGTGTCGGTCGCGGTGTCGACGCTCAGTTCCGCGCGGGTATGCCAGAGCGTGCCGTTCTTGCTGCGGGCGTTGTAGGCATCGTACCATTCGCCCTCGGTGCGGACGCGGCCGCCGACCTTCAGGCAGGTTTCGGTGCCCGGAATGAAAAAGTAGCCGGGGCCGTAAGCATCGCAAATGCGAACGTACTGGAGCGGTTCCGGCTCGGCAGCCACGATGGCGTCAGCCGCCTGCGCGCCCGATGCAGCTGCCAGTGCGGCGGCGGAACCAAGAAGAAGACCTCTGATATTCATAGATTACCCCAATTCACTATCGATTGGACATGAGCCATCGCGCCGAAAATTCGACGTCCGCTGCTCATTCCCGATTTTGACAATCCCCACGAAAGCGCGGCCATCCCCTTGGACGCCGGCGACGCGATGACGGCGCTCCCCGAGCGCCGTCACATCGACCATATAACAATTAAATTTTGCACAACAAGATTTTGGACACTCGAAATTCTGCTGCGACGCACGCAATTATGCCGCGTTGCAGAAAAATCACGTCACACTTCCTTCGTGAAAGTGTCACAAACAAAAATATTGAATGAAATCATGATATTGAGCTGCGCATCGACGCGCAGCTCCAGAAAAATCAGCGACGCTTCCCGATATGGGCGGGCACCGTGAGCACCCTTGCAGGCACCTTCGCCGCGCGCGGGCCGGCGAGTTGCAGGCGCTTGCGTTCCAGATGATAGGCATAGAGGAACTGCGCGGCGATGCCGATGACGACATAGATCGCACCGACGATGGGACCGTCGTTGGTCACATAGAGGATCACCTGGCCGGCCATGGCGAGGATCGTGCCCGCCACGAAGATGCTGAGTGAATGCCGACCAAGGATCGTCAGCGGATGATTCGCGGAACGGCGGAGCAGCTGCGAGATGGAGGGTATGCTGACGATCAGATAGGCGAGTGCCAGCACGTGCAGCAGGCGCGGCAGCGACAGGAACGTCTTGTCGAAGCCGGTGACGACGGTGGGCAGGCCGAGCGTGGCGAGATAATCGCCGATGATCCAGAGCTTGTCGGTCACCCAGATGAAGGACAGGAGCACATAGGCGGACGCCAGCGTGATCAGTACTGGATGGACGGGGATGCGCCCGCCGCGCTTGACATGCATGGTAGCCATAAAGCCGATGACGAACAGGAGCTGCCAGGACAGCGGATTGAGGAACCAGAATCCATCAAGCAGCGTCGTATGCGGCGCGATATAATAAATGCCCGACACCAGCCAGACGCCGACCGAAATCGCGAGCAGGAGCAGCGGGTTTTTCGCCTCCAGCAGCATGATCAGCGGCAGCATCAGGAACAGGGCGCCGTACATCGGCAGGATATTGTTGTAGCCGATCTGGTGTCCGAGCGTCAGCAGCGCGGGAATGCCGCGCGCCGGATCCATCAGCAGCGCAAGGATGTTCACTTCGCAGAGCAAGCCCTTCTGGTGAAAAATCCATGCCCCCGAGATAAACAGCACCAGCGTCACGAAGGTCGTGATCATATGCGCGGTATAGAGCGTGAATGCCCGCTTGATCGCCTTCCACGCCATCTTCAGCCGATTGCCGGATGAGAACTTCGTTCCATAGGCAAGACCGACGGAGATACCGGAGATCAGCACGAAAGCCTCCGCCCCATCGGAGAAGCCGAAATTCTTCGAGGTCAAATCCTCGAAAAACTGCCCTGGCACATGGTTGATGAAGATCATGATCAGAGCCAAGGCCCTGAGAACATCCAGTCGGGTATCCCTCTGAGTGACCGGCTTCGGCAAACTGATTCGTTGCACCGCCGCCGAGCCGATATTCGCCCTTGGATTCATAAAACCCTCCTGTTCCGACGATCAAATGCAATCGGGGCCAAAGAGTTCCCCCTTTGGCCCCGATCGTTGAAGCGAAACAGCGCAGGAAACGCTACTGTCCGATCGGATGGCCCTCTTCGGGATGGGCGATCGCCCTGTCATTGATGGTGACCGAGTATCCGGTCGCATCGGGCGCTTTTGAGACGGAAATACGGTAACTTCCGCCCGGCAGCTCGAGATCCGCCGCAAAGCCGTCCCAGTTCGAAGGCAGCGCCGGCTTGACGAAAAGTCGGCCGTTTTTCACGCGGATACCGAGAATGCCTTCGACAGCGACACGATACAGCCAGCCGGCGGACCCTGTGTACCAGGTCCAGCCACCACGGCCGGTCAATTGTCCTTCACCGTAGATATCAGCCGCGACCACATAGGGCTCTACACGATAGGTATCGGCCTGATCACGATCGCGTGCATGGTTGACCGGGTTGAGCATGTCGAAGCAATGCCAGGCATCGTCGCCACGATCCATCTCCGCCAACGCCATGACGACCCAGGTCGCGGCATGGGTATACTGGCCGCCATTCTCACGCACACCAGGCGGATAGGACTTGATGTAGCCCGGATCGCGCGCCGACTTGGCAAAGGGTGGAGTGAACAGCCGGATGATGCGGTTTTCGTCGTCCACCAGCTTGTCGAGGACGGCATTCATCGCCTTCTCGCCACGCGCCTTGTCGCCTTCGCCGGAGAGAATGTTCCAAGACTGCGCGATCGAATCGATCTGGCACTCGAAATTCTCGGCAGAGCCGAGCGGGCTGCCGTCGTCGAAATAGCCGCGGCGGTAATGACCGCCGTCCCAGCCTGCCGTCTCCAACGCCTTGCGCAGTTCCGGCAGGTGATCGGACCAGCGCTTGACACGCTCCTTGTCGCCGCGTGCTTCGGCATAGGGCAGGAAGGCGGTGAGCATGCCGGCCAGGAACCAGCCGAGCCAGATGCTTTCGCCGCGGCCCTGGATGCCGACGCGGCTCATGCCGTCGTTCCAGTCGCCGCCGAGGATCAGCGGTAGGCCGTTGCCGCCCTTGCGCTTGATCGCAAGGTCGAGAGCAAGGGCGGCATGTTCGTAGATGCTGACTTTGTCCTGCGACACGGTGGGTTGATAGAAGGCGTCGTGCGTGCCGGGCATCAGAGCGGCACCCTCGATGAAGGCAAGCTCCTCGTCGAGGATCGACTTGTCGCCCGTCACGGTGCAGTACTGGTCGATGGCATAGGCGAGCCAGACGACGTCGTCGGAAATATGCGTGCGCACGCCGGCGCCGCTGCCCGGCAGCCACCAATGCTGCACGTCGCCCTCGCGGAACTGACGCTGGGCTGCATTGAGGATCTGGTTGCGGGCAAGCTCCGGTCTATGCACCAGGAATGCCAGCGTATCCTGCAGCTGGTCGCGGAAGCCGAAGGCGCCCGACGACTGGTAGAAGGCCGTACGCGCCATGATGCGGCAGCCCAGGCTCTGATAAGGCAGCCAGGCGTTGATCATGTTGTTCATCGCCTTGTCCGGCGTCGAGATCTTCACATGGCCGGTGAAGCCGCTCCAGAACTCCCGGCCTGCCGAAAGCACGGCCTCGAAATCTGCCTTGCGGATCTCCGAAACCAGCGCGCGGGCTTCTTCGACGGTGGCCGTATCGCCCATGTAGAAGCAGATTTCCTTCTGCTCGCCGGCAGCGATCGTCACATCGAAGGCCAGAGCGCCGCAGGGGTCGCCATCGAGATCCGCCGAGTTGGAGAGCGCGGCGGCCGTAACGACGGCTTCCGGCAACTGGATGGTGCCATGGCGGCCGATGAATTCGCGGCGGCTTGCCGAGAAGCTCGAATGCGTCTCGCTCGCCGCCATGAAGGCGGTCCGCTTGAAGTAATCGATGCTGTAGGGATTATTGGCAAACAGCGCCCCCGTCTCCTCATCCAGCGTCGACAGGATGAAGGGCCTGGTCTTGTTCTGATTGGTGCCGAGCACCCATTCCGCATAATTGTAGATCCGCAAACGCCGGCTGCCGGCGCCGTTGTTGCTGAGCCGCAGGCGGAAGAGCTTGACCGGACGCTCGCGATCGACCGTCTGCGTCAGCTCCAGCGCCACGCCATCCTCCTCGCTCGAGAAGACGGAATAGCCGAGACCATGGCGGGCCTCATAGCGGACCTTCGCATTGCGCGACAGGCCGGCATAGGGCGTCATGACCTTGTTGCTGTCGAGATCGGCCACATAGAGCGCCTCGCCCGGACGGTTGACGACCATGTCGTTGGTCCAGGGCGTCAGCTGGTAGTCGCGCGAATTGTGGCTCCAGGTGAAGCCGCCGCCTTCGGCGGGAACATGGAAGCCGAAACGCTCGTTCGCAATGACGTTGATCCACGGATGCGGCGTCGACTGGCCACCGGGCAGACGAACCACATATTCGCGGCCGTCCTTGGAGAAGCCGCCATAGCCGTTCCAGAAATCGAGATCGTCCTGCGCCTCCAGGATGTCGGCCGCAAAGACCGTCTCCTGTAGCGCTGCCGGCACGGTAAGGCGGTTGACCGGCGCCGGCTCATCGGACTGCGCCGAGGCAAACAGCGTCGCCGCGCGGGCGATCTGGTCGACGAGCTTGCCGTTGCGGGCATGGAAGATCACCCGCGATGCGGCAAGGATCTCCTGGTAGGTCTCGTTTTCGATCTGGTCCTTGCGAACCGAGAAGATGTTCTGCCGGAGGCCGTCGCCCTGATTGTGACGCACATGCTCGACGAGCTTGTCCAGCTCGCGCTGCATGTCCTGAGCCTGCTCGACAGCGCGTTCGTTGACGATCACCAGATCGGCGCTGATGCCGCGCGAGCGCAGATATTCCGCCGCCATCAGTGCTTCCCTGGCGATTTCGAGGTCGATATCGTCATTGATGCGCAAGGTGAAGATCGGGAAATCGCCCGAGATCGTCACCGGCCAGAGTGCGGACTGCGAATGCAGGCCGGCCTGCACGGTGGCGCCGTCGGCGCGCAGGTGCATGTCCGGATAGACCAGATAGCGCGCGAGCTTCTGGAAGGCTGCCGCCTGCTGCGAGGTGACGCCGACATGGCGCATCTGCATTTGCGTGCGCGTCCATGCCTGCGTGAGTTCGATGCCGAACGTATCGGGATTGCGGTAGCGCTCGACGGCCTTGTCGACCTCTTCGCGGTTCGGCGCGGCGATGGTCCAGAAGATCACGCTGACCTTCTTGCCCGCGGGCACGCGCACGACGCGACGAAGCGACAGGCAGGCATCCATGGTGAAGCCGTCGGTGCCGGAGAGAGTCGTGCCCGGATCGAAAGCGGCGGCTTCCGCAAGCGTGCGGCCGCGACCGAGGAACTTGCGGCGATCCGTTTCGAATTCGGTCGGACGTTCCGATCCGGCATTGTCGACGACCAGATGGGCGATCGATATATCCGGCTCGTTGAAGTCGCGCTTGTTGCGCTCGGCGCGGATCACGTCGCCGCTCTTGCCGATCTCGGTGCGCACGAACATGCGCGTAAAGACCGGGTGACCGGAATCGACGTCGTCGCTGGCAAGTGCCGGCTCGAGATAGGAGGTCACTTCGATGAAGCGGTCCTCCGCGCCCATGTTGAGCAGCGTCACGCGACGGCCTTCGGCATCGTGTTCAGTCGCGACGATGCATTCGACGTCGCTGGTGAGATCGCCGACCGTCTTGCTGTATTCGGCCTTTTCATCGCTGAACGAGACCTTGGTCTTCTCGCCCTCGATGCTGCGCGGCTCCGCGGTCGCCGACCACCACTGGCCGGAGGCGGTGTCGCGCAGGAAGATGAAGCTGCCCCAACGGTCTTCCGTCGGATCGGCGCGCCAACGCGACACCGTCAGGCCGTTCCAGCGCGAATAGCCGGCGCCGGTCGCGGTCAGCATGACCGAATAATGGCCGTTGGAGAGGAAAGCGAGTTCGCGATCCTGCGTGGCCGGATCGGCGATCTTGCGGATTTCCGGACGCAGCATGTCTTCCTGGATATTCGCCGGCTGGTCGCTCTCATGCTTGGCGGCCATGACCGGAATATCGCGCGGCGCCTTTTCCTGCAGCAGCAGTTCGGCCGCTTCGATCACCGGATCGGCATGGAAGAGTTCGCGCAGGCGGCCATTGAAGGCGACGTTGGCGATCGCGGCGATCGACATGCCGTGATGGTGGGCATAGTAATTGTAGACCACCGCGCACTTCTTGCCTTCGGGAACGCGGGTCGGCGTGAAATCGACGGCATCGTGGAAGCCGTAGACGCCGAGCGCGCCCACCTTGCGCAACTTCTGCAGATTTTCGAGCGCCGCCGCCGGACGATACTGGCTGGCCAGGATCGAGGCATAGGGCGCGATGACGGCGTTCTGGCCGAGACCGCGCTTGAGGCCGAGGGAAGGCACGCCGAAATTGGTGTACTGGTAGTGCATATAATGGTCGCGGGCATTGAAGGCCGCTTCCGAAATGCCCCAGGGAATATCGGAGCCAAGGCGCTTGGCGTAGTTCATCTGCTCCTGCACGACCAGATTGTTCGTCTGGTTGAGGATACCGCCCTGGCGCTCCTGCATGACTAGCGGCGGCATCAGATATTCGAACATCGAGCCGGACCAGGAAACCAGTGCACCGCGCGAGCCTACGGGCACAACCTGGCGGCCGAGGCGATACCAGTGCTCGGTCGGCAGGTCGCCCTTGGCGATGGCGAAAAGGCTGGTGAGGCGGGCTTCGGAGGCGAGCAGGTCGTAGCAGGCTGCATCGAGCTCATTGGTTTCGACGCGGAAGCCGATGGAAAGCAGGCGCCGCTCCGGGCGATAGAGGAACGCGTATTCCATGCCGAAGGCGAGTTCGCGCATCTGGTCGCGCAACTTCGCCAGGCGCTGGCGCAGCGAATCCACATTGGCGAGATCGAAGATGCTGTCGGCGATATGGCCCTCGCAGACCTTGACCAGCGATTGCGACCAGGTCAGCACTTCGCCGCTCTGCGTGGACTTGACCTCATGGTCGAGGTTTGCCGCAAGCTTCTGGATATCCTGCGCCAGAACCGAAAGGTTGATGACGCGGATGGAGGCGAACTCGTGCTCGCGCTTGACGGCGGCAAGGGCGCTCTGGAAGCCGACGATGCGCTCTTCCAGCCGGCGGCGCAGCGGGCGCACCGTCTTGCGGTCATCGGGAAGCTCGGCAAGCGTTTCGGCGAGAATGCCGGCAACGTCGCCGATACCGTCGAGATTGCCCTGCATATGCGCGGAGGGTGCTTCCGCCCAGATGCGGCAGGCGGAGGAAACCGCAATCAGGTGTCCGGCGAAATTGCCGCTGTCGACAGCCGAGATGTAGCGCGCGCCCATCGGCTTCAGCGTATCCGTGTGATACCAGTTGCACAGGTGCCCACGGAACTTTTCGAGCTTCGCCACGGTCGCCATGGTCTTTTCCATGCGATCGATGGTTTCCTCGAAGGACGTCCAGCCGAAATGACGCGCGGAGATGACCGACAACAGGTAGACGCCGATATTGGTCGGCGAGGTGCGCGACGCCACGACGGCATTCGGGGTCTGCTGCACGTTGTCGGGCGGCAGATGGTTCTGCTGTTCGACGACGAAGGTTTCGAAATAGCGCCAGGTGCGACGGGCGATCTTGCGCAGCTCGAAGGAAACGCTTTCCGGCACCTCGAGCCTGTCTTCGGTCTCGGCCGACTGGCTGACATACCAGGCGATCGCCGGCGACAGGACCCAGAGCAGCGCAAAGGGAATGCCGACAAAGAAGGCGTTGTCGCCGGAGAGCGAGGCAAAGCCGAGTGCCAGCAGCGCCAGCACGGGCGCATGCCACATGACGCGGTAGTGGCCGAGGATCGTCGTCTGTGCCGCGGCCTGGGCGCTTGCGGCGGTTCGCCATTGCAGCATCAGCTTGCGGCTGACGAAGGCGCGGTAGAGCGAACGGCCGATGGCATCGGCCATGATGCAGGCGCCGTCGGCGATGAAGACGATACGCAGCGCGACCTGGGCATTGGCGGCGCGGATATCCGACCAGACCGTATAGAGATGGGCCCGCGCGACGATATCGCTGGTGCGCGGGATGATGCCGTTGATGAGCGACAGCGTCGGGGCGACGAACAGGCAGAAGATCAGCAGGATCTGCCAGATGAGCGCCGCCAGCGGCTCCATGAAGTACCATCCGAGAACGGAAGCGAAGAACCAGGCGATCGGCGTCAGCGATCGGCGCAGATTGTCCATCATCTTCCAGCGGCCGAGGCCGGTGACGCCGCGCTTCGGATTGAAGAGATACGGGAGGAGCTGCCAATCGCCGCGAGCCCAGCGATGCTGGCGCGAGACTTCCACTTCATAGCGGATCGGGAAATCCTCGACGAGTTCGCAGTCGGTGACCAATGCGCAGCGCGCCATCGAACCTTCGAGCAGGTCGTGGCTGAGAACGGCGTTCTCCTCGATCTTGCCCTTCAGCGACGCCTCGAACGCATCGATGTGATAGAGGCCCTTGCCGGTGAACGTGCCTTCTTCGACCAGATCCTGGTAGACGTCGGAAACGGCGAAGACGTAAGGATCGAGACCGCGATTGACCGAGAAGACGCGCTGGAACACCGACGCGTCCTTGCCCGTCGTCAACGACGGGGTGACGCGCGGCTGCAGCACGCCGTAGCCGCGCACGACGCGCTTGCTCTCGGCGTCGAAGACCGGGCGGTTGATCGGGTGATGCAGCTTGCCGACGAGCTTCGTGACCGTATCGCGCACAAGGCGCGTATCGGAATCGAGCGTCATGACGTACTGCACGTCCTTCGGCACGATGTTCGCGCCGGGCAGGAAGGTGGTGTCGCGGTCGCCGCGCAGCAGCATATTCAGCTCGTGCAGCTTGCCGCGCTTGCGCTCCCAGCCCATCCAGGCGCCTTCGGCCGGATTGTAGAGACGGCGGCGGTGCAGCAGATAGAAGCGCTGTACGCCGTCCTCATCATAGCGCGCCGCAAGATTGGCCACTTCGCGGCGGGCGTAATCGAGGATTTCCAGATCGCGCTCGCTCTCTTCCTCCTGACTGTCGGGCCAGTCACTGACCAGCGCGTAATAGACTTCGCCGCGCGGGTTGGCGAGATAATGAACTTCGAGATTGCGCACCAGTTCGTCGACGCTGTCGCGATTGCCGATCAGCGTCGGCACGACGACCAGCGTGCGGGCCTCTTCCGGAATGCCTTCCTTGAATTCGTAGCCGACCAGACGCGCCGGCGTCAGATACATGGTGACGAAGAAGTTGAAGAGGCCGGTGGCGCCTTCCGATGCCGGCAGCGAGAACATCAACAGCAGCAGGATGGTCTCGGCCCAGCCCATGCCGGCATGCAGCATGAAGTAGCCGACGATGGCGAGCGCCAGAACGCTCAAGAACAGGACCGGCGCCGCGATGGACAGCCAGTTGAGCTTGCGCCACTGGCGCACGAAACTCGCTGACAGCGGCGGACGATAGCCGATCGCCTTCTCTAGCTTCTGCGTCTGCTGGCCCATGATGAAATCGCCGATATTCGGCTCATGTGGGTGCCCCTCGCCCGATACCTTGGCCGCCTCCGTCATCGCCATGGCGACCTGGGCAATCTCCATCTCGGTCTTGTCGGAGCGGCGGGCGAGCTTTTCGATGCGGCGGCGATAGCTGTTGCGCGAGCCCGGATCGAGCTTGGCGTAGTCGGTCTCGTCCCAGAGTAGCTTGTCGACGGCGCTGACCTCCTCGACCCAGACGGACCAGTCGGTGTCGTCGATCAGGCGCAGGCTTTTGATGATATTGCCCATCGTCACATTGCCGGACGAGAGGCGATTGTGCTCGGCCATCATGACGCTTTCTGCGTCGGTGCCGGCCTCAGTGAGCCGCTTCTCAAGCCAAGTGACGGCAAGGCCGGACGTATGCGAGCCGTCGCGCAGGCGATAGAGGAACTGCGTGGCGAAGGTATTGTCCGAGGTAAGGGGTTCGAGCGTCTTCAGGAATTCGGCGACCTTGGCGTCGTCATTGAGGCGGATCAGCTCGTCGACGGCGGCATTGGCCTTCTTGCGCGTCATGCGGCTCTGCTCGACGCGGCTCGAAATGCGGCGCAGGTTTTCGACCAGAATGTAGCGCACCAGCGAGGGGACGGCCCAGAGCTCGCCGATCTTCAGCATCTCCACCGACTGGAAGCCTTCCACCAGCGCCAGCAGGCCCTGATTGGATACCGTGCTGTGGGTGTGAGCGACATAGAGCCAGGCTAGCGCCATGGTGCGCGGCATCACCATGCCGCCGATGGTGATCGTCTGCAGCTGATCGTAGAACTTCTTCGGGAAGTCGCGGCGGACTTCCTGAATGGCCTCTTCGATGATGTAGTGATTGTCGAGCAGCCATTCGGCCGCCGGCGTGATCGACTCGCCGGCATCGACATCGGCATTGGCCGAGCGATAGACGCGCAGGATCTCTTTCTCGTTTTCCTTGTGGCGGGCGAAGAAATCGAAGGGCGCGAAGCCCGGCAGCTTGGTACTGGCGCCATTGCGGGCAAAGGTCGCGCCGCATTCCTTTATCTGCTCGTTGGAGAAATAGGTGGCGCGGATCGCATCATTGTGATCGATCTGCTTGGCTTCAGAATCACGTGGCGTAACGGTGGAGAGATT
Source organism: Rhizobium sp. CCGE531 (assembly GCF_003627795.1). NCBI lineage: Bacteria > Pseudomonadati > Pseudomonadota > Alphaproteobacteria > Hyphomicrobiales > Rhizobiaceae > Rhizobium > Rhizobium sp. CCGE531. The sequence goes on from NZ_CP032684.1 coordinate 3,924,011, forward strand.
TTGAGATGTCATGGATTCGGGTTCTGGGTCCAAACAGAGTGAGTGGCATTGCCGCCTTTATCGTTTTTGCCCTGCCCGACACAAGAATTCACGCATTTGGACCCTTTTGCTTCGCTTCCCGGCGGGCGAAGGGGGTGAATTCAAAGTGACGGCTTAGAACAAACATATAAAGGCGAAGATTTTCACGGGCGGTTCTTAAGGAACGCGGCGACTATCCGCCATCATCCCAAAAGGGTGTCCGTGAAACTGGATACGCGGCCAAATGGTTCCGGCAGCGATCCGCACACGTCAACGACAATCGATCAAGGTCATGAGGCATTCTCCCTGGGCTGATTCATCCCGTTTCGGAAATTCAGCATGGTTCGGCATATTGAACCCTCAATATCCCGCAGAAGATGAACTTAAACTGAACCCCATAAAAAGATTCGCAAATTCCTGTCGGGAGGCATCGCTTTCGAAACGGTTCACGAGCCGATCGATTGGCCGCCGCTCGCCGGCGCATGAAGGCGCGGAACTCAAGCCCGTTCGGCTCTCGCCCCGCCATATGGAAACGGTCCTGCTCACGATCGGGGAAATGCACAGCGCACAAGAGCCTTTTGATCCCCTCCACGCCGCCAGATCATGACCGCGCCAATTGCTCTCCCGGATGCTCCTTTATTGGGGCGAAGCTTACCGTGTCTGCGCCGCATATTCTATCGGCCGGGCAAATTTTCTTTGCCCGGCGAAGTTCTGTCAGTGGAAGAAAGCGAGAATTCCGGTGAAATGGAACCGGGCTTCGGACAGGCCGGTCCGCATGGCGTCCGGCACTTCAGCCCCACATGACCCTTGACGCCGCTACGAGCGCCGCGAACAGGACCACGCTGTGCAGGTGGCATAGGCTGCCGCCCCGCAAAACATCTCGTTTAGACGACGATGCCGCAAACGATGGCCGCCACGAACAGGAATGCGGCGGAGAAGAGGACGACATGGATCGCCGTCTGTATCTTGTGCCGCGTCTTGGCGGCGCGCTTGGAACCATCGAACTGATTCACATGCGTATTCGAAATACCCAAATTCGCCATGTGTTGCCTCCGTTCGTTTCTTATATGTCTCTCGGGCCAAGCCCAGGACGGATATTCATATATTTCCTATCAACTAGGTAGAGATGAATTTCCGTCCAGAACACGAGCTGAGAAAAATTAAACCACTGGATTTCGAGGACCCGAAAGATCGGCAATGCCAATTCAGCAGAGAATGCGGCGGGCCCAAATCAAACTGCGCTCGATGGCGCTGGTGTCGGCCGCCTGCTCTTCGGCAGGGGCGGACTGGCGGCGGCTGTTTTCATCGGAAAGAGAAGCGGACCGCGCACCTTCCTGCTTCGCCGGCACCGGCGGTTGAAGATAGCCCATGGTCATGCCACCCATGAAAAACATGCCTGCCTCCACTTAACGTCTGACCCTTGATCGGGATCACGAAAGTTAACTGCCATTAACGAGATCATGACAGAATTGCGGCAGGTGTCAATAGTCTATACGATTGGTCGTGTTTAACCGGCTCATTCGTTAACGTGGCGCAGGCGCAAAGGGTTGCCCGTTCAGGCGCGGACGAACCCCTTGCTGGCGACCATCAGATTGCGCGTGTAATCTTGCCCGACGTTGCCTGCCGCCAGCTCCTTCGCGGTCAATCTTTCCACGACCGCGCCATTGCGCATGACGGCCAGACGCTCGCACATATGGGTGATGACGCCGAGGTCATGGCTGACCATAACGAATGTCAGATTGCGGTCCTTGCGCACCTGTTCGAGCAGATTGAGCACCTCGGCCTGCACGGAGGCGTCAAGGGCCGAGGTCGGCTCGTCGAGCAACAGGATGGAAGGCTCGACGATCAGCGCGCGGGCAATGGCGACGCGCTGACGCTGGCCGCCGGAAAGCTGGTGCGGATAGCGGAAACGGAAACCGGAGCCGAGACCGACTTCGTCGAGCGCTCTCGCGATGCGCGTCTCGCTGTCGCCGATTGCGTGGATCGCCAGCGGCTCCAGGAGCAGCCGGTCGATCGTCTGGCGCGGATGCAGGGAACCGTAGGGGTCCTGAAACACCATCTGCACCTGGCGATAGAAGGTCTTGCTGCGCTTGGCACCCTTCAGCTGCTCGCCGCCGACGCGGATGGTGCCATCCGTGACGGGCGCAAGGCCCGCAACGGCGCGCAGCAGCGTCGACTTGCCGGAACCGGACTCGCCGACCAGACCGAAGGATTCGCCCTTCTTCACCTCGACGCCGACGGCATCGAGCGCATAGTAGCCGTCATAGACGACGCTGAGACCGTCAACCGCAAGTGCCGCCATCATGCCGCCCACTCCGGCTTGCGATCCAGCACGGGCAGCGGATGCCGGTTTTCGCCGATGACGGGCATGCAGTTCAGCAGGCCGCGCGTATAGGGATGCTGGGCATTGTTCAATTCGGAAGCCTTGAGTTCTTCCACGACCTTGCCTGCATACATGACGATCACCCGGTCGCAGAAGGAAGACACCAGCCGCAGATCGTGCGATACGAAAATCAGCCCCATGCCGCGCTCCGAAACGAGCTTGTCCATGATGCCAAGCACATCGAGCTGCACCGTGACGTCGAGCGCGGAGGTCGGCTCATCTGCGATCAAAAGCTCCGGCCCGGCGATCAGCATCATGGCGATCATGACGCGCTGGCCCATGCCGCCCGATACCTCGTGCGGATGCAGGTCGTAGACACGGCCGGGATCGCGGATCTGCACGGCTTCCAGCATGGCCATGGCACGGTCTCGCGCCTCGGCCTTGCTGACCTTCTCATGCGTGCGCAGCGTCTCGGCGATCTGCCGGCCGATGGTCATGACGGGATCGAGCGAGTATTTCGGGTCCTGCAGCACCATGGCGATGCGCTTGCCGCGCAGCGACCGGCGCGCCCTGGCCGAGGCCGATAGCAGGTCGATGCCGCTGAAGTCAAGCCTGTCGGCGCTGACGAGCGCGTGCGGCGACGTCAGCCCCATGATGGCGCGGCCGGTCTGCGACTTGCCGGAACCGCTTTCGCCGACAATGCCTAGCCTTTCGCGGCCGAGCGTGAACGACACGCCGCGCACGGCTTCGATGACGCCCGTGCGTGTCGGATAGCGAACCCTGAGGTTGTCGACGGTCAAAAGTGTCGTCATTGCCCGCTCTCCTTCGGATCGAGCGCGTCACGCAGGCCGTCGCCGAGCAGGTTGAAGCCGAGGCTGACGATGAGGATCGCAATGCCGGGCATGGCCGCCACCCACCATTGATCGAGATAGTATTTGAAACCGCTCGCGATCATCACGCCCCACTCCGGCAACGGCGGCTGCGCGCCAAGGCCTAAGAAGCCGAGGCCGGCGGCCGTCAGGATGACGCCTGCCATGTCGAGCGTGACGCGGACGATCACCGAGGAGATGCAGAGCGGCATGACATGGCGAAAGATGATGCGCAGCGGCGAGGCGCCCATGAGCTGCACGGCGGCGATATAGTCCGACCGCCGCACCGTCATCGTCTCGGCCCGCGCCAGACGCGCATAGGGCGGCCAGGAGGTGATAGCGATGGCGATGATGGCGTTCTCGATGCCGGCCCCGAGCGCGCCGGCAAAGGCAAGCGCCAGCACCAACTTCGGAAAGGCGAGGAAGATGTCGGTGACGCGCATCAGGATCGTATCGATCCAGCCGCCCATATAGCCGGACACCATGCCGATGATCAGCCCGATCGGCGCCGAGATGATTGCGACCAGGACGACGATGTAGAGCGTCCAGCGCGAACCATAGATGAGGCGCGAAAGGATGTCGCGCCCGAGATCGTCGGTGCCGAGAAGATAGCCCGGCGTGCCGGGCGGCTTCAGATAGGCGTTGCTCAGGTCCCCGATGACGGGCGAATGCGGGGCGATGACATCGGCGAGCGCCGCCACGAGCACGAGCCCGATGATGATGACGAGCCCGATGACGGCCAGACGATTGGCGGAGAACTGCCGCCATGTGACATAGGCTCGCCCTAGTCTCGCCTGCCGGCGCGATCGCGGCCGATCGGAGAGAAGCCAGTCCCTCAAACTGGGTTGGGTGGTCTCAACAGTCATTTACGTCGAGTCCTTGGATCGAGGGTCCGATACAGGAGATCGGAAATCAGATTGATGCCGATGAAAACCGTACCGACGACGATGGTGCCGCCGAGAACTGCATTCATGTCGGCATTGCGCAGCGAACTGGTGATGTAGAAGCCGATGCCCGGCCAGGAGAATACGATCTCCGTCAGCACGGAACCTTCGAGCAGCCCGGCATAGGAAAGCGCAATCACCGTGATCAGCGGCACGACGGCGCTGCGCAGGGCATGCCCCCAGATCACTCGCGTCTCGGAAAGTCCCTTGGCGCGGGCCGCGACGATATATTCCTGGCCCAGTTCGTTCAGCATGAAGCTGCGCGTCATGCGGCTGATATAGGCGAGCGAGAAATAGCCGAGCAGCGACGCCGGCAGGATAATATGGCGGAACACGTCCCAGAAGACGTCCCATTGCCCCTGCATGGCGCTGTCGAGCAGGAAGAAGCCCGTGATCGGCGTGAAGGTATACTCATAGGCGATATCGATGCGGCCGGGATAGGCCACCCAGCCGAGCTTCGCATAGAAGATGACGAGCGAAACCATCGCCAGCCAGAAGACGGGCACCGAATAACCGACGAGGCCGATGACGCGGACGATCTGGTCGATGATGCTGTTGCGGCGCACGGCGGCAAGAACGCCGAAGGGAACACCGAAAATGGCGCCGATGATCGTGCCGACGGTGGCAAGCTCCATCGTCGCGGGGAAGACGCGCTTGATATCGTCCATGACCGGGTTGGTCGTCAGCACCGAAGTGCCGAAATCGCCGGTCAGCGCGCTCAGCAGGTAATAATAGAATTGCAGATAGAGCGGCTGGTCGAGATGCATCTCGCGCCGCAGACGCTCCAGCACTTGCGTTGGCGCATGGTCGCCGGCAATCGCCAGCGCCGGATCGATCGGAATGACGCGCCCGATGAAGAAGGTGACGGCCAGAAGACCGAGATAGGTCGTGACGGCCACGACAAGGAATCGCAGCAGCCCCATGAAAAAGGGAGCGGCACGGCCCTTCCTGGGCCGCACCTGCATTTTTCGTTCGACAGTGCTCAAAGGACTAGTCCCGCCGGATCATCACTTCGAGATCGGCCAGACGAAGTTGGTGTCGAAGCTCGGACCGAGCTTGAAGTCCTTCACATCCTTGCGATAGCCGGCGACTTCCGTCTGCTGGTAGAGGAAGACGAAGGGGCTGGCCTCCAGATATTTCTTCTGGATCTCCCGGTACATGGCGGCGCGCTTGTCGGTATCGACCTCGAACAGCGCCGCCTTCGTTTCCTTGTCGAGCTCCGGCGTCGTCCAGGTGTTGCGCCAGGCAAGCGTCTTGTTGGTGCCCGCGTCGGAATTGTCGGGATTGTTGGTGAACGTATCGGCGTTGGAATGGGGGTCCCAATAGTCGTTGCCCCACTGGCCGTAGTAGATGTCATGATTGCGGGCGCGGTACTTGGTCAGCTTCTGCTTGCCGTCGCCGGGAATGATCTCGACCTTGATCCCGGCCTGGCCGAGCGTCTGCTGGATCGCGGTGGCGATGCCGGTATCCGGCTCGATGCTGCGCGCATCCATGGTCACCGAGAAGCCATCCGGCAGGCCGGCCTTGGCCAGGAGTTCCTTCGCCTTGGCGACGTCGAGCTTGAACGGATTTTCGTCCAGCGCGCCGAGCAGGCCCTTCGGCTCGAAGGTCTGGTGGACTTCGCCGACGCCCTTGATCAGCGTCTTGCCGATGGCATCATAGTCGACCAGGTACTTGAACGCCTGCTGCACTTCCGGCTTGGCAAGGTTCGGGTTCTTCTGGTTGAGGCTGATGTAATAGATCGTGCCCTTCGGCGCATTGGTAGCGGCAAGCTGCGGGTTCTTCTCGACGGCGGCGAGATCGGTCGGCGACAGGTTGCGGGCGATGTCGATATCGCCGTTCTCCAACGCCAGGCGCTGCGCCGAGCTTTCCTTCATGAAGCGGTAGATGACGCGGGCAAGCTTCGGCTTCTCGCCGTAATAATTGTCGTTGCGCTCGAGCACGACGGCTTCGTTGGCGCGCCATTCGCGCAGCTTGAGCGGGCCGGAGCCGGCAAAGCCGGTCTTCAGCCAGCTGTTGCCGAAATCATTGTCATATTTGTAGTCGGCCGACGGCGTTGCCGGCTTTACATGCTGCAGGACCAGCTTCTTGTCGACCACTTCGGCAACGGTCGCCGTCAGGCAGTTCAACACGAAGCTCGGCGCATACGGCTTGTCGACAGTGAAGGTGAAGGTGTTCGGATCGGTTGCCTTGGCCTTTTCCGTCACATTGTCGCCGGTGACACCGAACTGGGTGAGAATGAAGGCCGGGCTCTTGTCGAGCTTGACGACGCGCTCGAAGGACCATGCAACGTCTTCAGCGGTGATCGGATTGCCGGAGGCGAATTTCAGGCCGGGCTTCAGCTTGAACGTATAGGTGAGGTGATCGTCGGAAACCGACCAGCTCTCGGCCAGATCTCCCTTGATCTTGGACGTATCGTTGATATCGAGGCGAACGAGCAGGCTATAGGTGTTGCCGGTGATTTCGGCAGCTGACAGTTCGTAGGCTTCCGCCGGATCCATGCTCAGAATATCATCGAAGGCAAAGCCTTCGACCAGCGTATCCTTGGGCGTCGCGGCGTAAGCGTTCGGCGCCGCCATCAGCAGAAGCGAGAGAGCCACCCCGGCGGAAAGCGCGCGGAAAGCACTGTTCATCTTGGTTGTCATCATTGTTTTCATTCCCCTTTTTTAAACTCTACGCAATATTCAGAACGCATGCTACCGGCCGCCTTCCTTCCAGGCGGATGCCAGGACGCGAAGCCAGTTCTCCCTGCACAGCTTTACGAGATCGGCTTCACCATAACCAACGTTCCGAAGAGCGGCAATCAGGTTTTGGTTGCCGGCCGCATCGCCGATCTCGGCTGGAATCGTCGCTCCGTCGAAGTCCGAACCGAGGCCGACGCAGTCGATGCCGACGCGGCTGACCAGATGATCCACATGCCGCACCATCGCCTCGATCGGCGTATCGGCATCCGAGCGCGCATCCTCGCGCAGCATCGCCGTCGCATAGTTGAGGCCGACGATGCCGCGGCTTTCCTTGATAGCGTCGAGCTGCCTGTCGGTGAGGTTGCGCGCAACGGGCGTCAGCGCATGCGCGTTGGAATGGCTCGCGACCAGCGGCTGGTCCGAGGTCTTCGCCACATCCCAGAAGCCCTTTTCGGTGATATGGGCGAGATCGACGAGGATGCCGAGCCGGTTGCACGCGCGCACCAGCGCGAAGCCGGCCTCGGTCAGGCCAGGCCCGGTGTCCGGCGAACTCGGATAGGCGAAGGGCACGCCATGGGCAAAGACGTTGTTCCGGCTCCAGACCGGGCCGAGCGAGCGCAAGCCGGCGGCGTAAAAGGTTTCGAGTGCTGCAAGATCGGCATCGATGGCTTCGCAGCCTTCCATATGCATCACGGCGGCGAAAACCCTTTTCTCCATGCAATCGCGGATTTCCGTGGTGGAACGGCAGAGCTTCCAGGCACCGGCGCGATCGAGCCGCAGGGCGATCGCCGCCATTTCCAGCGCGATATCTAGCGACGGCGCACGCTCCAGCGGAGCCGCCAGCGGCGTGGCGTAATGGCCGTTACTGTCCGGCTCGGCAAAGACGAGATCGCCTGATGGAATGTAGATGGCGCAAAGGCCGCCGGCCAGGCCGCCTGCGCGCGCTCGCGGCGCGTCGATATGGCCGCCCGACGTTCCGTCCCCGAATTCGGCGATCGGATCGGCGCCGTCGCGCGCATGATGCCAGAGCCTCAGGAGAACGTCGTTGTGACCATCGAATACGGCTTGCATTTTCTATCCCGGATAAAGCGCTCGGGGGAGCGAATGGAAAGCGGCCAGAATAGAAAAGCTGACAGGATTCGCCATACCCAAATGAAAAAAATTTGCATTTGCATGGAATGGCACATTCAAACGGAAAAGGCGGGGTCATAACCCCGCCCTAAAGACGCTGACGATGTTCAGGCGTTTCAGCGCTTGGCCCGCTTCTTCTGGCGGTAGACGTCGATGGCGACGGCGGCGACGATGATGACGCCCTTGGCGATTTCCTGGTAATAGGCATCGACGTTGAGGAAGGTGAAGCCGGAAATCATCACGCCGAGGATGATCGTGCCGATGACCGTGCCGGCAATGCGACCGACGCCGCCGGTGAGCGAAGTGCCGCCGATAACAGCGGCTGCGATGGCGTCCAGTTCATAAGTCACGCCCATGCCGGCCTGCGCGGTCTGCACGCGAGCGGCGGTGATGATGCCGGCAAGGCCAGCCAGAAGCCCCGCGATTGCATAGACCTTGACCAGATGCCCCTCGACATTGATGCCCGACACGCGCGCCGCCTGCACATTGGCGCCGATCGCATAGGTGAACTTGCCGTAGCGCGTGTAGCGCAGCACGATATGGAAGACGATCGCGATGATCAGGAAGACGACGACAGGCCAGATGCCGGAGCCGATGAAATTGAACTGGTCGGTCAGGCCCGAGATCGGCTGGCCCTTGGTGTAGAGCTTCGACAGGCCGCGGGCCGAGACCATCATGCCGAGGGTCGCGATGAAGGGAGGAATCTTCGTCTTGGTGATCAGCTGGCCGTTGATATAGCCGGCCAAAAGCCCGAGCAGCAGGCCGACGCCGATCGGCACGAAGAAGGGCATGTCGGTCAATGCCGGATAGACGGCTCTCGCCCATGTCGACGACTGGGCGAAACTTGCGGCGACCATGGCCGTCAGGCCGACCACCGAACCCGACGACAGATCGATGCCGCCTGTTATGATGACCTGCGTCACGCCGACCGAGATGATGCCGATGACGGAGACCTGAAGGATCATGATCTTCAGGCGCTGCAGGTTCATCAGGAAGCTCTGACCCACGAAGATCCAGCCGAGAACTTCACAAAGAAGAGCGATACCGATCAGCACCAGGAAGATGCCAAGCTCAGGCGGAACGCGGCGACGTCTTGGCCGCGTAACTGCCGGGGCGGTCGCCTCTGCAACTTTGGTAACCATGGTTCAATCCTCCCTTGCGATGGTTGGCGGCGTCACTGCGCGGCCAGCTCCATCACCTTCACTTGAGTTGCGTCCGCGCGATCCAGGAATCCGGTGACCCGTCCCTCATGCATCACCATGATGCGGTCGCTCATGCCGAGCACCTCGGGCATTTCCGACGAGATCATGATGACGGCGACACCGTTGCGCGCCATTTCGGTGACGAGACGATGGATTTCCGCCTTGGCGCCGACATCGATGCCGCGCGTCGGCTCGTCCAGGATCAGAATACGGGGATTGGTGAGCAGCCAACGGCCGATCAGCGCCTTCTGCTGATTGCCGCCGGAAAGGTTCTCGATGCGCTCGTCGAGGTTCGGCGTCTTGACGCGCAACTTCCTGGCCATCTCCTCGCAGGCCTCCTCGACGGAACCCTCCTGCACGAAGCCGCCGCGCACGAATTTATCGTGCAGCACCGCCACCTGCATGTTTTCAAGCACGCTGAGGATGAGAAGACAGCCCGTATCCTTGCGGTCCTCGGTCAGGAAGGCCATGCCATGGCGGATCGCCGCCGCCGGCGAGGAGATCTCGGTCTTCTTGCCGAAAAGCTCGATCGTGCCCGACGAAGCAGGCGTGACGCCGAAGATCGTCTCGGCGACATTGGAGCGGCCAGATCCCACAAGCCCGGCGACGCCGAGGATCTCGCCGGCCCTCACATCGAAGGACACATTGGAGAAAACGCCGTCGAGGCTCAGATCCTTGACGGACAGCACGGTTTCCCCGATCGGCACCTCTTCTTTCGGAAACATCTGCGTGATCTCGCGGCCGACCATCATGCGGATGATGTCGTCGCGGGTGACGTCAGTAGAGGCATGCGTGCCGATATATTTGCCGTCGCGGAACACCGAAAACTCGTCGGCGATCTCGAACAGCTCGTTCATCTTATGGGTGATGTAGACGATGCCGATGCCCTGGGCACGCAGGTCGCGAATGATCTGGAAGAGATGCGCAACTTCGCGCTCGGTCAAGGCCGAGGTCGGCTCGTCCATGATCAGCACGTCGGAATTATAGGACACCGCCTTGGCGATTTCGACCATCTGCCGGCTGGCGACGGAAAGCTCGCGCACCTGGATTTCCGGATCGATGGAAATGTTCAGGCGCTGGAAAAGTTCCTCGGTCTTGCGGCTCATCTCCGCGTGGTCGACGAAGCCGAAGCGGTTCTTCGGCTCGCGGCGGATCCAGATATTTTCCGCAACCGTCATGAAGGGCATCAGGTTCAGTTCCTGATGGATCATGGCAATGCCGTTTTCCAGCGCGTCGAGAGGCGACTTCAGCTGGATTTCGATGCCCTTGAGGCGCACCTCGCCCTGGTCGGGGATATAGATGCCGGCAAGGATCTTCATCAGCGTCGACTTGCCCGCGCCGTTTTCGCCCATCAGCGCATGGACCGTTCCGCGCTTCAGGCGGAAGGAAACGTCGTCGAGAGCCAGCACGCCGGGAAATTCCTTGCGGATGCCTTCCGCGCTCAGCAGATAGGCGGCATTGGGGACAGCGCCGCTGGCGCGCACCGCCGCCATGGTGGATGGGCTCACAACCATTTTTCCCTCCCGGGCAGATCGGGTTTCAAAGGATGCGGGCTTTAGAGCCCGCATCCGTCGATCATTGCGTCATCAGTTCTTCTTGACGAAGTCCTTGACGTTGGTCGGCGTGACGAGCTGGAAGGGAATATAGACCTTCTTCTCGACCTTTTCGCCCTTGGCGAGCTTCAGCGCGACGTCGACCGCACCCTTGCCCTGGCCGGCGGCATCCTGGAATACGGTGACCTTCAGGTCGCCGGCCTGCATGGCCGCCAGCGCATCCTGCGTCGCATCGACGCCCGCGACGATGACCTTGTCCAGCGGCTTGCCGGCAGCCTTCAGCGCCTGGATGGCACCGATTGCCATTTCGTCATTGTTGGAAATCACGGCATCGAACTCGATGCCGCTGGAGAGCCAGTTGGTCATCAGGTCGGCGCCCTGGGTGCGCTGCCAGTTGGCGGTCTGCTCCTGAACGATCTGGATGCCCTTGCACTCGTCGGCCGCCACCACGTCATGGACGTCTTTCGTGCGCATGCGGGCAGCCTGGTTGGAGAGTTCGCCCATCATGATGACGGCCTTGCCCTTGCCACCCAGCAGTCGGCACACTTCCTTGGCTTCCAGCGTGCCGGATTCCTTCTCGTTGGAGGCGACGAAAGCCTGCTTGTCCGGAAGGCTGTCGACGTTTGCAGGCTCGCGGTTGACGTAGACCAGCGGAATCTTGGCCTCGGCGGCCAACTTGGAAATGGCTGCCGTCGCATCGGTATCGACCGGGTTTACGATGATGGCATCGACCTTACTGGCGATGAAGTTCTGGATCTGGCTCTGCTGCTTGGCGATATCGTTCTGAGCGTCTTCGACCTGCAGCGTCACGCCCTTCATGCCCTTTGCATAGTCCTGCATGCCGTTGCGCAGGACGGTCAGGAAGTTGTCGTCGAACAGCGCCATGGAAACGCCGATGGTTTCGGCATGGGCAGCGGTCGACAGCATAAGCGCCATCGCAGAGCCAAGGATAAATTTCTTCATGTTTTCCTCCCAGATACGGTGCCCGGCCACACCCCTCCTAAATGCCGGAGCCCTCGGTCTCGACCGCAGGGCCTGTCATCAATTCGGCCATCACTCCCATGACGGCCATATTGAAAAACGGAACAAACAAACCGTAAAATTCCTTATGCGGAATATTCATTCCATTTTTCACTGCAAAGGTCAACACCAAATTCTGGCCGCGTTGCGGGAACCGGCGAAGACGGATTTTATCGCCGGCACCGCTGTAAGAATCGAAGACCGAACCTACATACGGGCGCCCGTGTCGATGGAACGGTTATTCCATCGGCACGGGAACGGAATTAGAATGCTGATGACCAACCGGCCGCAGCGCGGCTAGCAACGGAGAATACGCATGCCTTCGATGTACAGTTTCTCGGTCCCCATCTTTCAACGCGGCCTGCAAAACCTCTCTGTCTATCTCGACGCGATCGAGACCCACGCCTCGGAAAAGGGCATCGCGCCCGGCGAGCTCCTTTCCGCCCGCCTCATTGACGACATGCTGCCGCTTTCCGGTCAGTACCAGCGTGCATCCGATACGGCGAAGCTTGCCATCGCCCGGCTTGCCGGCATCGATGCGCCGCGTTTCGAAGACAACGAGACGACCGTCGCGGACCTGCGGGAGCGCCTGAAGAAGACGCAGGATTTCCTGGCCACAGTCACGCCAGCCACGATGGAAGGCAGCGACACGCGGGAGGTGACGATCTCGCCCGGAGGCAACAAGATCGTCTTTAACAAGGGTGAGGATTATCTGGCGAAATTCGCGCTGCCGAATTTCTTCTTCCACGTCACCACGGCGCACGACATCCTGCGCAGCCGCGGCCTGCCCGTCGGCAAGCAGACCTATCTCGGACAGATCGGCTAAAGCAACTCAGGGCCGGAGCGAAACCGGCCCTTTTTCCGTCAGCTCCGTATAGGCGAGCGTCTGGTCCAGATGCCGGGCGCGAAGGGAGAGAAGCTTTTCGGCATAGGCCAGCCTGATCGCCAGATAGGCGCCGTCCTCGGCGACATTGGATAGCTCGGCCGCATCCTTCACAAGATCGAAGAGCAACGGCGGAAGCCCGGCGCAATGGACGTATTTGAAGCGCTTGTCACGCACGACGGCCAGATTGCAGGCATTGGGCCGCAAGCCGAAATGCCGCTCGGGAATGCCCACGGCGATATCGCGGAAATCGAATTCCCAGAAAGCCGCATCGCGCCAGCTCCCCGGTTCGGAACCGGAGAGGAACGGCACAAGGCTCTCGCCGTCGACATGGTTTGCCGGCACTATGCCGAGCCGGTCGCACAGGCTCGGGAAAATATCCGCGGCACTGGTGAAATGCTCCACCTGCCGGCCATGCGTGGCAGGCTGGCCGGGATCGCGAATGACCAGCGGAACGTGATAGCTGCCGTCGAAGAAGCCACCCTTGCCGAGCATCCAGTGATCGCCCATCATCTCGGCATGGTCCGACGTGAAGACGATGATGGTGTCGTCCCAGGCCCCGGCATCCTTCAATGCCTGCCAGATACGGCCAAGCTGCGCGTCGACTTCGGCGATCATGCCGTAATAGATGGCGCGGATCGCCGAAAAATCCTCGGACGTCCACTCGGCGATGGAGCCTTGGCCGCCATGCATGAATCCGCCCTTGTCAATGAGCGGCAGACCGAAGGCAAGCGGCGGATGCGATGCCATTTCCGCTTCGCGGTCGGCAGCGCGCGCGAAAGCCGGGCCATCGGCGGCCGAGAACATGCGGTTATAGGGTTCCGGCACCGAGAAGGGCGGATGCGGCCTCAGGAAGGACACATGCGCGAACCAGGGCTGATCCTGCTCGCCGAGCCAGCGGATGAACTCACCCGCCAGGAAGGCCGTCTGCGTCTCGTCCCTGGAATAGGCCGGTGCATTGCTGGAAATTTCGCCGGGCTCGGCACTGAGCGGAATATGAATATCGCGGCTGACGGCATCGGCATGGCCGCGCGACCGCAGCCAGGATAGCCATTGCTTCTCATGCTCGGGCAGAAGCTGCCGTGCCGTGAAGCCGGGCAACACGCCCTCATAAGTTGTCAGATGCGGATCGTGGGGATCGCGGCCGCGCGGATCGGGCGCCGTGTCCGTATAGCCGAACAGCGTCGGATCATAGCCCGCCCGACGTGCCGCAAGCGCGACATTGTCGAAACGCGCATCCAGCGGCGAGCCGTTGCGGCAGACCCGGTGGTTCATCTGGTAAAGGCCGGTATAGAGCGTTGCCCGCGCCGGCGAACACGGCGCCGCACCGGCATAGTGCCGCCGAAACAGCACGCCTTCCCGCGCCAGCGCATCGACATTCGGCGTCCGGACGCAGTCATGACCGACGGCGGAGAGGCAATCTCCCCGCCATTGATCGGCCGAAATCAACAGGACATTCGGGCGCTTGCCCCCAACAGCAACTAGGGAAGAACGCCCTTCAATGCTGGTTGGACTTGGCATGCCAATTCCAGGCGGATTGGATGATCTCGGTCAGATCATATTGCGGCGCCCAGCCGAGAATATCGCGGGCCTTGTCGTTGTTGGCGACCAGCGTCGTCGAATCACCCTCGCGGCGGCCGACATATTCGACCGGGAAAGGCCGGTTCGACACGGTCTCGATCGTTCCAAGCAGCTCCTTCACCGTCGTGCCCGTGCCGGTGCCAAGATTGAGTGCGACGGAATCGCCACCGCGCAGCAGATATTCCACGGCGCGGACATGGGCGTCGGCAAGATCGAGCACATGGATGTAATCGCGCACGCAGGTGCCGTCGCGCGTATCATAATCGCTGCCGAAGACCTTGAAGCCCTGCCGCCTTCCGAGCGCCGCATCGATGGCGAGCGGGATGGCATGGGTTTCCGGCGTATGCCACTCGCCGATGCGACCCTCGAAATCGGCGCCGGCAGCGTTGAAATAGCGCAGCACGACGGAGCGCAGGTCCTTGTACTGGTCATAATCCGCCAGCGCCTGCTCGACGATATATTTGGTGCGGCCGTAGGGATTGATCGGCACTTGGCGATGGCTTTCGTCGAGCGGCACGCTCTGCGGCAGGCCGTAGGTCGCGCAGGTGGAGGAAAAGACGAAGGCGTTGACGCCCGCGGCCTGTGCCGCCGAAAGGAGGGTCAGGGTGCCGATGACGTTGTTTTCATAGAAGGAGACCGGATCCTTGACCGACTCGCCGACCTCGATCAGCGCGGCGAAATGCAGGATCGCGGCAGGCTTGTGCTTGGCCAGCACCTCGTCGAGACGCGCACGATCGCGGATATCGCCTTCCTCGGCCGGACCCCATTTGACGAATTCGCGGTGCCCATTGGAGAAATTGTCGTAGACGACAGGCTGAAAACCCTTGTTCGCCAGGTCCAGACATGTATGCGAGCCGATATAGCCGGCTCCACCTACCACAAGCACCGTTTCTCCTGCCATGACCATCCCTTCTCGACTGACAACGATTTGCCGCCCCAAAGCGGCGGACCGGGTTCGATCCGACGCGTACACTTAGAGAGCTGTAACCGACTTGCAAGGCGGGAGAAAGGCGCAAGATCGGCAGATCAGGAATGGATGGAGGCGAAAAGCTAAGCCGGCTTCGCCGACGTGCCCGTATGCATGAGAATTCCGGCAAGCGCCAGCACCGGCGGCAGCAGGAAGCATTGCATGCCGGCAAACAGGAAAAGCACTGCCGCCATCGCGCAGCCCAGCCCAAAGCCGCCGACGGCGGCCCCCATGCGGGCAAGCCGCGCCGTCATGGCCGCTTTCTCCTCGGGCGTGGCGCCGCGCAGGAGATCGGCGATATCGATCATGATCTGCGTCGTCGTGCCCGTCATCATCGTCGTCGGCGGCGCCGAGCCGAGGTGGATGCGATGCGCCGTCGTCTGGATCGCCATCGCCGCAATGAGCGTCATCCCGGTGATGGTCGGCTGCCAGCCGTCACCATCGGCAAACGGCCCGAAACGAATGGCGAAGACCGCGGCCAGTATCAACAGCAGGAGTTTCAGCGAGAGGATGATCCGTAGCGTCGGCAAATTGCGTCGCGACAGATCGCCTCCGACCAGGCGGGCAAGAACGACGACGACGCAGAAAACCGGCAAAGCCAGAAGCTTTGCCACGGCACCCGAGGCGCCAAGCGCCAAGGTGGCGCCAAGGGTCACGAAATTGCCCGTGACATGGGCGGTGAACAGCCCGTGAAGTGCCAGAAACCCGGCGGTATCGACATAGCCGCCATTGATGCTCAACAGGGTGGGCAGGCTCGGCTTCATCGGCCCCTCGCGCGCTTCGATCGTTGCCGATCTTATCGCGCCGAATAGCCGCCCATGCCGAGACTGCATCGCTGAGGTTTTCGCATGCCTGCGTTTCTATTCGCCACGCTCGCCCTCGAGATTGGCGATCTCGTCGGAGATTTCCGAAATCCTTTGCCGGAGCTCGGACTCGGTGCCGTCGTCCACCTCGCCATCGCCAAAACAATAGCGCGCAATATGCAGCTCGAGCCTGGCTTCGAGCTGCTCGCGCTGGGTGTGGAGTTGTTTAAGGTAGCCGTTTCGCATTGCGAACCACGCTTTCCAAGAAATTAGGTCTTACCCAATAGATAGGTTCGAAGCCTGAAAGTTTCGATAGCCACCCCTCTCCACTCCCCCTGAAACGAGTGTGGCAATACCCTTCCGTTGCGCTCATTGCAAAGGCGGCGGCTGGTCATCACATTCATGCGACCCGCACCTGAAATGATCCTGAAGGCGAAGATTGCCGCTGACATCGGCTTCGGATTTAGGCTAATTCAGGTAGATTGTTCGAGGTATGCTGTGTTGAACGAAAAAATTGCCGTCATCGGCCTGGGCTATGTGGGCCTGCCAGTCGCGATCGCGCTCGCCGGAAAATTCCATGATGTGGTCGGTTTCGATATCAAGACCTCCCGCGTCGAAGCGCTGAAGGCAGGCGAGGACGACACACGCGAGGTTTCCGCCGAGCGGCTGAGGTCGAGCGGGCTGCGCATCAGCAGCGAGATCGAGGATCTCAGGGATCGGGATATCTTCATCGTCGCCGTGCCGACGCCGATCGACGGCAACCGGCAACCGGATCTGCGGCCGATGATTTCGGCCTCCCGCACGGTCGGCAAGGTTTTGCGTGAAGGTTCGGTTGTCGTCTACGAATCGACTGTCTATCCCGGCGTCACGGAAGAGGTCTGCGGCCCGGTGCTGGCGGAGGTTTCCGGCCTGCGGCAGGGCGAGGACTTCCATGTCGGCTATTCGCCGGAGCGCATCAATCCCGGCGACAAGGAACATACCTTCGAACGCATCGTGAAGGTCGTTGCCGGTGATGACGCGGAAACGCTGGAGAGGGTCGCCGCCATCTACGGCGCCGTGGTCGAGGCCGGCATTCATCGCGCCCCCAGCATCAAGGTGGCCGAGGCGGCCAAGGTGATCGAAAACACGCAGCGCGACGTCAATATCGCGTTGATGAACGAGCTTTCGATCATTTTCGAGAAGATGGATATTCGCACGGCCGATGTGCTGAAGGCAGCCCGCACGAAATGGAATTTCCTGCCCTTCACCCCCGGCCTGGTGGGCGGCCACTGCATCGGCGTCGATCCCTATTACCTGACGGCCAAGGCGGAAGAACTCGGCTACCACCCGGAGGTCATTCTTTCCGGCCGCCGCATCAATGACGGCATGGGCGCCTTCATCGCCCAGAAGCTCATCAAGATGCTGGTCGCGGCGAAGAAGCCGATCAATGGCGCCCGGATCGGCATCTTCGGCCTGACCTTCAAGGAAAACGTCCCCGACCTGCGCAACAGCCGGGTGCCCGACATTATAAGTGAACTGCACCAGTTCGGCATCGAGCCGCTGGTGCACGATCCGATGGCGAGCCATGCGGAAGCGGAAGAGGAATACGGAATACGCCTGATCGAGCTGAAGGACTTCGGCAAGCTCGACGCCCTCGTGCTGGCCGTTCCCCACAAATCCTATCTGGCCGACGGCGCCATCGAGATCCTCAACCTGCTGAGCGAAAGCGGCGTGGTGGTCGATGTAAAGGCCGCCCTCGATCGGACCAATCCCCGGTTAGCAGGCCATTCGGTCTGGAGCCTTTGAGGCCCCCAAGCCAAATCAGCGTGCCTTCACTCCACCAGCCGCGACCGTTGCCGCCAGCCCCTTTTCGACGGAATAGGGCGGCGACCAGCCGGTGATCGTTCTCGTCTCGCCGATATCGACCTGAAGCGAACCCAGGAGCCGCTGCGCGGCGGCCTCGCGGCCGAGAAGGGCTGCAAGCCCTTCCAGCAGCGCCGGTGGCACTGGCAGCATCAGAGCCTTCTTTCCTTTGGCCAACGAGAGTTTGGCGATCAACTGACCGATCGAAAGATCTTCGCCGTCGCTGATGAGGAATACGCGATTGCCGGCGGACGGATGGCGGGCGCAAAGCAGCATGAAATCGACGAGATTACCGACGAAGACGAGGGATCTGCGATTTCGAACCGCACCGAACGGCCACGGAAACGGCCGGGCGGCCCATGTCATCAGGCTTGCGAAATTCGCCTTGACGCCGGGACCATAGACCAGCGGCGGCCGGATGATGACAATCTCCATCCCGGTTTCCGCTGATATCGCAAGCAAGGCCTCTTCCGCTTCCAGCTTGGAGCGGCCGTAGGCATCTTCCGGATGCGGCGCGTCCGAACCTTTGAACGGCTTTCCCGGCACCGTCACCTCGCCATTGACCTTGATCGAGCTCAGGAAAATGAAGCGCTTGACGCCGGCGTTTGCGGCCTGCCGGGCCAGATTGACCGTCGCATCGACATTGACGGCACGAAATGCGGCCAGCGGATCGGCGGCATTTTCATTCATGACGTGAACACGCGCCGCCAGATGCATGACGATATCGACGCCGGCGAGTGCGGCCGACCAATCCGTATCCCCACCGATTGCGCCGCTAACGACGAACCCCTGCCGGGGAGAACGGCTGACCGGCCGATAGTCCACCTGCCGACGGGAAAGCTCGGCACACAAGGCCTGCCCGACAAAACCCGTCGCACCCGTCACCAGGATCATGCGTCCACCATCTCCGCTTTTTCGCACCATCATTACCGCCGACATGCTTTGCACGGGATAGCGGCCCGGAACAAGGCCGGGGAATCTTGACCGGGGCGGTTGTGCTTAAATTCGCGATATGAGATGCACAGGGCAACGACGACCTTCATCGCCGCCCCGACCGGCGTCGATGCAACAGCAAGAGATGATGTTTTACACGATCGCCAAGCGCCTTTTCGATTTTCTCGCAGCTCTTGCCGCGACCATCGTCTTTTTCATTCCCATCCTCGTTGTCGCCATCGCCGTGCGGCTGACGTCGCGAGGCCCGATCCTCTATTGGTCGGATCGGGTCGGCCGGAAAAACAGGATCTTCCGCATGCCGAAATTCCGCAGCATGCGCACGGACACGCCCGCGGTCGCAACCCATCTCCTGAAGGACGCCAATATCTATCTGACGCCGATCGGCTCCTTCCTGCGCAAGTCGAGCCTCGACGAACTGCCGCAGCTCTGGTGCATCCTGAAGGGGGAAATGAGCATCGTCGGCCCGCGTCCCGCCCTTTTCAACCAGCACGACCTCGTCGCCCTGCGCACGGAGCGCGGTGTTGACGCGCTTCTGCCTGGTTTGACCGGCTGGGCGCAGGTCAACGGCCGCGACGAACTGCCGATTCCTGAGAAAGTGGCGCTGGATGAAGACTACTTGCGCCGGCGCTCGTTTTTCTTCGATCTCAAGATCATCTTCCTGACAGCCTTGAAAGTGGTCCGACGCGATGGAGTTGCCCATTAGCAAGCATCCGGCGAAATCGACATCACGCATCCACCGGCATTATAAAATGCCGCATTCCTGCCCTTTTGCGGCCATAGGGGCCGTCATGGGGGGGCACACATGCGGGGTAGTGAACCGACTATGGACGAAGGGTGGACGACGACAGTGGACGACTCGCGCATGAACAAACCGCATGCTGATCTCGCAGCCGAGCCGATCGGCGTCACCAAGGCTGCAGGCAACATGGCAAAACCGGTAGCGGTCATCGGCGGCCTTCTCTGGCTTCTCGTCGCCTCGCCGACCGTCGTCGAAAGCGATGCCTATCGCTATGCCACTGCGCTCCTGTCCCTGATTGCGCTCTTTTATTACCTGAGAGCGCAGATACGGCCGCGCACGGACTGGATCGGCTGGCTCTGCATGGGCTGGGCCTTCTATGTCATGGCCCGTTTCGGCATTACCTTCTGGCTGACGCCGCAGCACGATATCGGTGCCTCGGATTGGCTCTATGCCTTCCCCTTCTTCTTTCCCATCATGGGCGTCGCCTTCCTGCTTTATGAAGAGCTGATGGAAAAGATCGTCGCGGCCTATTTCGCCATGGTCCTCATCATGCTTGTGGCAACGCAGCATCTGCGCGAAGTCTTTGCCGGCGAAACCATCCGTCCGCTGATCATGAACAATCAGATCCACGGCGCCGTCGCCTGCGGCATGATCGTGATCTTCACGCTGTTCTGGCTGCTGCATTATCTCACGGAAAAATCCAGCGACCGCCGGATCGCGCGTTTTGCCTATGTCGTTTCGCCCTTCATCTTTGCGCTTTGTTTCATCGCCATCTACGGCGCCAAATCGAAAGGCGTCTGGCTCGCGCTCGGCGTAACCCTGCCTATCCTGGCGCTCATGACGCTGACCTATCTGCGCTTGAAAAGCGGCGCCATCATTATCATCGCCGTGGCAGCGCTGTTGATCGCCGGCATTTACGGCGTGCGGCACAATCTCGACAAGACGGCCGGACCGACCGTGTCGGCCGCCATTTCCATGGTCGAGAATATGGCCGACGGTCATGAAATGAGTGGCGTGGTCTCAAACGCGATCAGCTCCACCAATACACCCGTATCGATGGACGAGCGCCTGCAGCTCTGGTCCAACAGCTGGGAAGTCTTCTCCTCCGCGCCGATCTTCGGCTGGGGCAACCGCTGGCTGGAGCGCTGGGCCGAGACGCGCTACTCGCATATCCAGTACACCTTGCTGCACAATGGCTATCTGGAGATCCTGGTGCGCTACGGCATCTTCGGCGCCGCCGTGATGGCCTTCATGCTCGGCGTCTTCATCCGCGCCGTCTGGCGCGCCCGCAAGGCAGGCATCATCCCGCGTGCGGCATGGCACGCCTACATCGCCTGCCTCTTCTTCTTCTCATTGACGCTCCTCAGCAACTCCAACAACCGCCTCGCCATCGGCGAAGGCCTCGCCTTCGCCAGCTCAGCCTTCGCATGCTGGTGTCACATGCGGTTGAAGGGCGAGTATTTGGCACCGGGGAAGCCGATGTTGAAGACCGCAGCTACAACTGCTTGAACTGCTTAGCGCCGGCGCGCTTCAATCGACGCCTCATGGGAAGGCTCTGACTTTGGCGCGAATGTTCACGCCAAGAGGCGTTGATCTCAATGGCATTTTCAACTGATCGAGGACTCAGCGCGTTGTCGACTGCGCTCGATCGAGCCGTAATACCGACGGGATTGAACTAAGCCGCTGATCGCGGCGATTTGAGGCAGGCTTTGACGAGAGCGCCCTGACTGAGAGGATGGTTGTGTTGCAACCCACCCTTCAGACAGGAGGCCCCGATGGCTGAGATGAGCCCTCTTCGCCGCCGGATGATTGAGGACATGACGGTCCGCAATTTGTCCCCGGCGACCCAACGATCCTACATCAGTGCAGTCCGGAAGTTCAGCCGCTATTTCGCCCGATCGCCTGATCGGCTCGATCTTGACGATATTCGTAGCTTCCAGGTTTACCTCGTCTCAACCGGGATATCCTGGGCATCGTTGAACCAGATTGTATGCGCTCTTCGGTTTTTCTATGGGATCACTCTGGGTCAGGACGATGTCCCCGAGCGGATCCCGTACGCGCGCGAGCCACGGAAACTTCCTGTTATTCTGTCGGCGGACGAAGTGGTGCAATTTCTTGAGGCCGTCTCCAGTCTGAAGGCGCGCGTGGCGCTGACTACGGCTTATGCTGCTGGCCTCAGGGTCGGTGAGGTCTGCGGACTGAAGGTCGAGGATGTCGACAGCTCCCGCATGGTGATGCATGTTCGCCATGGTAAAGGCGCCAAAGCCCGATACGTTATGCTGTCGACAGAACTGCTCGGCATCCTGCGCAGCTATTGGCGTCTATCGCGCCCCACGGCATTCCTTTTTCCAGGGCGTGATGCCGACAAACCGATCGAACCGACAGTCTTGAATGCCGCTTGCCGATCGGCGGTTGCCGCAACGGGTCTTTCAAAACGCGTCACCGTTCATACGTTGCGGCATTCCTTTGCCACTCACCTACTGGAGAATGGCACTGACATCCGGATCATCCAGGTCCTGCTCGGCCATGCCCATCTGTCGAGCACGGCACACTATACGCAGGTTTCCACCGACACGATCCGATCAACAGCCAGCCCACTTGATCTGTTGCAGCTGGAGGTGACGCCGCCGGGATCGTAAATCGGTTGCGCCCGACCTTCGAAGTCGCCGACATCTTCCGGCGACATGGGGACTCTTATAGGTGGGAGAACGTCGGTCATCTTGGCCGCGGCGAACGACGCGTCATGGGCGCGATAGAAGCTTGCCGGACACCCAGGCTCGGGGGTCACGTCGATGCCTGCGACGAGTGCGGCAAGACCCGCATCTCTTACAATTCCTGCCGTAACCGCCACTGCCCGAAGTGTCAGGGCGCGGCTCGCAAGGAGTGGGTCGACGCACGCGTCGCCGATCTCTTGCCAGTCCCATACTTCCATGTGGTCTTCACGCTACCGCGTGGCGTCGCCGAGATCGCCTTCCAGAACAAGGCGGTCGTCTATGCATTGCTGATGCGGATCTCAGCCGAGACGCTGCAGACCATCGCGGCCAACCCCAAATGGCTGGGCGCCGAGATCGGCGTCACCGCCGTCCTTCACACTTGGGGCCAGGCGATGACCCACCATCCCCATGCCCATTGTCTCGTGCCGGGCGGCGGTCTTTCACCAGACAGATCAAGGTGGGTCGCGTGCCGACCGGGCTTCTTTCTACCCGTTCGGGTGTTGTCACGCCTGTTTCGGCGACTCTTTCTGACCGCCCTCGCTGAAGCTTTCGCCCAAGGTGAGCTGCACTTCGTCAACGAACTCGCTCATCTCAACGACGACAACACATTCACCTGCCATCTCTCGCGCGCTCGCAGCATCGAATGGGTCGTCTATGCCAAGCCGCCCTTCGGTGGGCCGGACCAGGTGCTTGCCTATCTCGGCCGCTACACCCATCGTGTCGCTATCGCAAACAGCCGTATCGTTCATGCCGATGGCGACCACGTCGCCTTCCGATGGAAGGATTATCGTGGCAATGGTCGCGACCGTGACAAGATCATGCGCCTTCGTCCCTACGAGTTCATTCGGCGCTTTCTCCTTCATGTAATTCCGGATGGTTTCCACCGCATGCGCCACTTCGGCTTTCTCGCCAATTGTCATCGGCGGGATCGTATCAGTCTCTGCAGAAGCCTCCTCGGCCAGCCATCACCAACAGGCGGGCAACCCCATTCAGCCAAATCGCAGCAAACGCACTCCTACGAATGCCCCGACTGCCGGCGCCCCATGCGTAGGACAGGCGTCAACGTTGCACCAGTTGCGCCCCTCCGACCTTCATCCTTCCGGTGCGATACATCATGACGCCCGACAATCCGCGCCACGTTATACGACCACAGACCCAGCGCATCTCCAGCGTGCGATATCGCTTGACCTTAGCCAGGTCAAAAGACCGCCGGTACCGACCCATTTCGCAAATAGATCCCCGAAACGTACGGCAAACCGCTCCTGAAAGCGTACATTCGACCTATCTTCCCGATGGACCGGCCGTGGCTAAATTGTTCCCGGTACCGCTCCGGCGGGCGTGCTCTAAAATTCCCCATAGCAGCGTCAAACTACCCGCGCCTTAGTTCAATCCGGCTTACATGAGGTCGCCCGAATTCGCCGGACCGCCTGATGCGCCCTCAAATAACCCTCCAGATTCCGTTTCCAGACAAATTATGATTCAACATGGCGAAAGGAGATTTCGCCATGGGAACAGCGTTGGTAATTCGGACGGATTATACGGCGGATGACCCGCGCCGGTTGGCGAGGCAAAGTCGAGATGCAGATTTGTCACGTCGGCTGTTGGCCGTGTCGGTCATTTATGAAGGTGGCTCTCGCAGTCGGGCGGCGTCTATTGGGGGTGTCGGTCTGCAGATCGTCCGCGACTGGGTCGAACGTTTCAATCAGCACGGTCCTGATGGTCTTAAGACCGGAAAGGCGAAAGGCCGGGAGCCCTTGCTGAACGACAAGCAGCGCAAGGCGCTTGTCGAAGCTGTTGAGAAAGGGCCGGTTCTCTACCTTGATGATGTGGTGCGCTGGAGGCTCGTCGACCTGGCGCAATGGCTTTGGCAGGAGCACCGCATTTCCATCAGCCGCCAGACGCTTGGGCGCGAGTTGAATGCCATGGGCTATCGCAAGCTCACCGCACGTCCCAAGCACCATGCACAGGACAACCAAGCGATTGAGGACTTAAAAAAACTTCCCTGCCGCAGTGGCGGAAATCGCCGCCGGAACCGGCAAAGGCAAGCGAATAGAAGTCTGGTTCCAGGACGAGGCCCGGATCGGCCAGAAAAACAAGATTACAAGGCGGTGGGCCAGGTGTGGAACACGACCCTCAGCGCCGCATGACCAGCGCACGAGGTCGGCCTATATCTTCGGAGCGATTTTCCCGAAGCTCGGCAAGGCGGCCGCACTCGTCATACCATGGTGCGACACTCATGCCATGAACCAGCATCTGGCCGAAATCGCACGCCATGTCGCCGAGGATGCGCATACTGTTCTCATCATGGATCAAGCTGGCTGGCACATGTCCAACAATCTCGTCGTGCCCGAAAACATCACGATCCTGCCGCTGCCGCCAAAGTCGCCTGAGCTCAACCCGGTCGAAAACCTATGGCAGTTCATGCGCGATAACTGGCTGCCAAACCGCGTCTTCAATCCTACGAGGACATCGTCGACCACTGCTGTGATGCATGGCGCAAGCTGCAACGACAGCCGTGGCGCATCGTGTCCATTGGTCGGAGAAAATGGGCTAATGAGTTCTAATCATTGAGCGTTGGTATTAGTTGTTAGCCATTTCTCTGTAAAGTCGATAATAAGCCGAACACATTATCTCCGCCGTGAAATGTTCCATGTAACGCTCGCGCGCAGCAGAGCCCATCGCCACGGTCTTCTCCTTGTCCCGCCAAATGCGCTGCATCGCATCTGTTAAGGCATCGACATCGTTCGGTGGGATAACGAGCCCGGTTTCGTTGTTCAAATTGACGAAACTTGTCCCGGTACCGATTTCGCAGGAAATCATCGATTTACCAAACATGGCGGCTTCCACGAGCGACAATCCGAAGGCCTCCGAGCGAAGCGGTGATGGGAAAACAAGCGCCTCGCAAAGTTCAAGCAGTGCCACTTTGTCTCGGTCCGACAGGGCGCCGACAAAATGAACGTTATGGGCACCTTGTTCCGCCGCCTGCTTCAATTCCTCTTCCATTGGCCCGCTGCCGACAACAACGACGCTCAGGCCATTTCTCTTCGCCGCCTCTAGCAGGATATGGATACCCTTGTAGTATCTCAGAACGCCGATAAACAGGAAAAAGCGGCCAGGAAAACGTTTGCGCCAGCGCATGCGCGTCGTGTCGTCCGCTTTGGGATAATCAGCCTCATCCAGCCCCAAAGGAATGACGGTCGTCTTCCCTTCGAACCTCCTCAACACTTCGCTTGACATTAAGTAATTGGGAGAGGTCGCGACGATACGATCAACACTGTTCAAAAAGCGGAACATCAAGGGCTTGTAGAATTGCAGTAAGATCTTCTGTTTCACAATATCGGAATGATAGGTGACAAGTGTCGGCTTATTACTGTGGGTGACAAGATGAACGACATCCATCACCGGCCAGGGAAAATGATAATGGACTATATCGGCTTTGCTGCTCAGCTCATGGAAGCGTCCAAACACCGTCCGTGAAAATCCGGTAGAGGCAAATTCGAAATCGAGCTTGGCCTTGTAAGCCATATGGCCATCAAATTTGAGGCTGTTTTCGCCGGGCTTTTCACTGAGCGAGAGGACATCTGATTCGACACTATATTTGGCTACACCCTTCGCAATCGCATGGATCGTCCGCTCGATGCCGCCGAATGTGTCGGGCCAATATGTTTTGAAGAAATGGAGAACGCGCATCCCGCTCCTATATCGAAAAGCATCGGCTGCGTCACCTGGGAAGCTTTGAGCCCTATTGAAACCAAGAGGTACTGGAGTTTCCGGACAAACCTTCCGCACCTAGAGCAGATCCTGTGATCGATGAATCGATTGTGAGGTGACGGGGCGAGCCGAAGCTGATTCAACATCCACAACGAAGAGGTGGATAATGGCACGAGCACTGAGCGACGATCTTCGGTTACGCGTATTGAAAGCGTCTGCGGCGGGCATGTCAGCGCGGCAAGCCGCGACCCGCTTTGGAATTGGGATTTCGACGGCAATCCGTTGGATAGGCAGGGCCAGCGATGGTGAACCGACTTCACTACCGCAAGGCTGGAGACGCCCGTCGACCCTGGATGCGCACGAGGCGTTCATTGTCGAAATGATTGACGACCGCAAGGACGTGACGCTCGATGAAATGGTCGAGCGTCTGTCTGTGGAGCGGCAGGTGAGCATTAGCCGGAGTGCGCTTGGTGCCTGGCTGCGAGGCCGCGGATGGACCTTTAAAAAAGTCCGCACCATGCATTGGAGCAGGATCGGCCAGATGTCTTGAAGCGGCGACGTGCTTGGTTCGATGGCCAACTCGATCTCGATCCAGAGAAGCTGATCTTAATAGACGAGACTGATCTGTCAACGAAGATGGCACGTCTGCGTGGACGTGCAATTCGAGGCGAGCGTTGCCGAGCGGCCATCGGAAAACAACGACATTTACCGGCGCGTTGCGCCTCACCGGAATGACTGCGCCGTTTGTCTACGATGGAGCGATGAACGGTAACGTCTTCCTGGCTTATGTCGAGCAGGTGTTGCTGCCGACCCTTCGGGTGGGTGGCGTTGTGGTTATGGACAATCTACCGGCCCACAAGACATCCGGTATGCGCGATGCCATCGAGCGCGCCGGCGCCAAACTCATGTTCCTGCCGCCGTATAGTCCCGACTTCAATCCTATCGAAAACGCATTCTCCAAACTGAAAGCTATGCTGCGCGCTCGCGCGCGGAGCGGAAGATCGATGCTTTATGGGATACGGTGGGCGCTCTGATCCCACGCTTCACTCCGCAGGAATGCGCAAACTACTTCAGGGCCGCTGGATATGACCCGGAATGAGCTGGTACGGATTGATTTTGAAGGTCGACAGATCTTTTGTCCCGGCGCCGGCCCCGACCCACATCGTCGAAAGCGGTGCTCCGACAGAAGCGCTGCTCGCCTATATCGCGGTCTCAAAATAGGGTGACGACCTGCCGCTTGATCGAGAGGCAATCTTCGAGCGCGGCCATGTCGACGTCAATCGTGATGTGATGGTCGCAAGCGCATTAGAAAACTCTTGATATTATGTTTCGAAGGCGCCCAAGATAACGTTGCCCGCGTCCGCTTATCGCCGCGGTTTCCATCGCAGGAAAGGCCTCCCGCAGTGCACTTACAAAAAGCGCGGACTCGTGCCCATATTTTTGTCGGAGTTTCTCAACCGCACCGGTTTCTCCCCAGCCTCTTACTCCATACAGAAGATATTTCGCTTCTCCCTGTGACAGAAAAGGAAAGTTGCGTTGTATGACACTGCATGCCTCCACTATAATTTCTTCTGGATTGGTGGATGATGTGCCTTCAGTCCCAAATTCGACAAATACCTGTTCCACCTTGTGGCACGATATATCCAATTTGATCGCCCGATGAACCCATTCCGCATCAGCGCAAATTCGATAGGTCAGATCATACAACCCAACCGCCTGATAGGCTTCGCGAGAAGCGAACATTGCGTTGTGACCGAATGGAATGCCGCTAATCAACGCCGCCGATCCATACCCCTCGTCCGCCCGCAACTGCCCATCGATCAGAGTTAAACCTGCCACGATCTCCCTACCCCCCGAAGCGTTTTCCTTCACGGCCGAGAGTATGTTCGGCTTGTAGGCATCGTCCGCGCCGAGAACACCGATCAATCCACCTTTTGCACGCGAAACGCCCTTGTTGATCGCATCGTAGATGCCTCGATCCGGCTCGGAAACAATTATCATGTTTGGCGAGGAAAAGCTCTGCGCGATGGACGCTGTACCGTCTGACGATCCTCCGTCAATGACGATGATCTCCGTTGACACGCCTGGTTGAGAAAGAACGGATTCCAAACAGTGTCTGATGGTCTTTTCAGCCCTGAATGTCGGGACAATAACTGTGATGTCAAACTCTTGCATTCTATACCTGGATACCCTCATCAATTAAGAAATCGGGGAAATCGTTCATCCTCATTCAAGCGGTCTGGCACCCAGCATCGCATGTCGCCATAGATAGAATATATGCAGCGGGAATAGCAAATACCGTATCATACCACTGGTATAGCGTTTTCGAACTCGCCGCATTTCTCGCTTACCGGCGGCTATCGCCGCTTGCGTCTTTTGCGATGCGTGAACCCTAAAGGCGCCTGTGAAGACAGAAATATGGGCGATACGCGCGCCAACAGCTTGGAATTTAAGTATGAGATCCCAGTCCATCGCGAACTGCAAAGTATCGTCCATGCGCCCCCCCACCCGTTCCCACAAGCTGCGGCGCCAGAACAGAGTTTCCTGCGGCACGTAGTCAACGAGACGCAGGACGGCTGAACTATGTCCTGGGAGCCGCCAATGCCCAACAACGGCGCTTTGCTCATTGATTATCACGCGATCGGCATAGAGTGCATCGACATCCAAATTAGCTTCGAAATACGCTGCAATCTGTCCCAAGGCATGCGGAAGAAGAAGATCATCGGAATTTAGATAAGCCATGATGTCTCCGCTCGTGCGGAGAAAGCCACGATTTATCGCATTGGCCTGACCGGTGTCCTTTTCATAGTAGGTCTTTAGGCGCGGATCATGGAAAGATGCAATTACTTCGGACGTTTCATCCGTCGAGATTGAGTCTTGAATGACATATTCGACAAGTGGATAGCTCTGGGAAAGAACGCTGTTAATTGTCTCGCCGATATAACGCCCCTGATTGTAGGAAGGCGTCACAATGGAAAACGTCAACTTCGCTCGCTCAGCAATAGGCAACACACATGTCCGTAGAGCGCTCAATGGGCGCGCATCGTATAGATGGAATAGCCCAAGTGAAATACCCAGCTTCTGCTTAAGACGGGCGACAAACTGGGTGTTTCTATGCTGGTGGCTATCCATCTGATCGGTTTCCTGCAACAGCCAGATGTGACTGCGAGGGAATACCCGCTAGACCATAAAACGGTTGCGCCTTATAACCACCGCCGGTCTTCCCTACTACGGAAAAATTGATCGCCGCCGTGACAACACTATGCCGCGCCGCGGTTCCCTCCAGCTCGATGGCCGGGATAGCATTCTGTCGCGCGTAAACATCTGGAGGAAAACTGGAGAAACCTAGATCGATCACATACTCGCCCACCGATACATCCAGCTTCAGCTCATGAATCACCCTAACCGTCGTACCACTGAGGATCGATCTCGGCACAACGGCGTTGGTTTGTGCCGTATGACGCCCGTGAACAATAACACCCTTGTCCGTTCGCACGACAAACCCCCCGCAAGGTGATCCGATGTCGTTTTGGGTCCGATATTCTGCAAGTAAATGCAGCGTATCGCCTTGACGAAAGACACTCTTTGCTTGACCGCTGTCATCCTGCATTCGAATGGCAGTACAAACGACCTTTCCGTCCCCCGTCTGGCGTTTGGGGGGAATGCTCGTAAAGCCATCAATCGGCCATACCGTTGGCATCGCTCCGTCAATATGTATTTCTTCGTGTTCCTCGCCACCCCATTCGGCTGCTTCCTTTGGCTCTGTTGGGGCGCTCATATGCCCCAGTTCGTAGTAACGATTAACTGCTTCGGTTGGATCGCCACAAAAAAGCGCGTTACCGTGATCCAATAAGAGAGCTCGATCACAATAGTACATTATATCTTCTGAACTATGCGTCACCAGAATTACGGTTGTGCCGTTCGCCTTGAGCGCGTTGAGGCGATCATAGCACTTCATGCGAAAAAAAATGTCGCCAACGGCAAGAGCCTCATCGATGATGAGGATATCCGGGTTGATCGCGGTCTGGACAGCGAAGGCTAGACGGACGAACATACCACTCGAATAAGTCATGACAGGTCGGTCGATAAAGTCC
This sequence comes from Rhizobium sp. CCGE531, assembly GCF_003627795.1. Lineage (NCBI taxonomy): Bacteria > Pseudomonadati > Pseudomonadota > Alphaproteobacteria > Hyphomicrobiales > Rhizobiaceae > Rhizobium > Rhizobium sp. CCGE531. Next base: position 3,954,043 of record NZ_CP032684.1, read on the forward strand.
CCAATATCTGCGAACTTCTCGATTTCAGGCATCGCTGCGGTTATGTCCGCGTTCGACAGACCAAGTATCTGCGCATTAAGACGTGCATTTTCACGACCGGTAAACTCCGGATTGAATCCCGCACCAAGTTCCAGCATCGCCCCAACACGACCGTTGACATGAATATGCCCGCTCGTTGGGGGTATAATGCCTGATATCATCTGAAGGAGGGTCGATTTGCCGCTTCCGTTACGTCCGATAATTCCAAAGAATTCCCCTTTTTTGATTTCAACATCGAGGGAATTCAAGGCGGTGAAGCGCTTGATATGGCTAGCACCGAAAATCAGGCTCCGTAGCCGCTGAGCGCTGCTGTTGTAGAGACCGTAGCTCTTCGAAACTCCTCGGCAGATAATCGCCGTCTCATAGGACATCTGCAAAACCTACCCTCAATTTCTGGAAGAAGAGATATCCCGTAACCATAATTACCACTGCGATCAGGCAATAGATGCCGAGAACTTCAAAACTGAAATCGCCACCGAAAATCATGGCTCGAATGGTTTCGACCGGAATCGTCAGCGGATTGAATCCTAACAACCGGCCGAATTGTTCAGGCACCATAGTCTTCGGATAGCAAATGGGTGCAGTGAAGAGCAAAATCGTGCTTAGGAACGGCGTTATCTGATTGATATCTCTGAAATAAACACCCAAAGCCGCCATGTACCAACCAATTCCGAGCGCCATGCAAGCCAAGGCAAGCAGGGGGACGATGATCAGCGGAGTGCACATCGATACATGACCGATGAAGCCGATCGATATCAATACGACGAGCGCCAGAGCGATGGCCGCGAGGACAAGCGCGCTGAAAACGACGATCATGGGCAGAAGAGCGAGGGGAAAAACAACTTTTTTCACATAGGATGTACTGCTCGAAATGATAGCAGGACACCGGATCAACGCATCCGCAAGCAGAGTGTACACGCTTAGCCCCGTAAACAGAATGAGCCCGACCGGAACATTGCCGTTCGAAAAAACGGCATCTTGCCACCGCACGCGCATGACGACCTGGAAGACAAACGAATAAACGAGCAGAAGACACAAGGGTTGCAGCACCAACCAAAGGAAACTGAACGCGGACTGCCTGAAGCGCATCGTGATGTCACGATGCACCAAGCTGTAAATAAGGCTCCGATATCGCTTAGCCTGTATCAATAAGGCGAGCGGATTTCCTCTCCCTCCAAGTCCCATCGACATTCAAACGCCTCCGCTTACATTCGTGACGATATTCATAAAGCTTTCAGCAAACTGGCGTCTGTGCGCAGCGTAGTCGATCGTGATATTCTGACCATGATCGGCGAGGCGTTGCTTAATGGCCCGCGCCAGATCGCTCGGATCGTGCGGATCGAAGAAAAGGGCATTCTCGACAAGCTGTTCGCGGTGAACCGCAATATCCGAAGCGATAATGAATTGAGACTTCGATTTCGCTTCTTCCACGACCGTGGACCAGCCTTCGAAGAGCGACGGCTGCAATAGAGCGTTGGCGCGCTCGATAAGAACATATTGGTCTTCCTTGCTGATGAAGCCGAGAAATTTGATCCGCTCTGCAAGTCCAAGCTCGGCAACCCTGCTCTTCAAATTCGTGACATGCATGGGATCTCGACGATCCAGCTCCTTCCCGGAGAAAGCAACTGTGATCTCTATCCCTTCCTGCGCCAACAAATGCACAGCCTCTATCACCAACTTGTGGTTCTTGTGCATCCAGAACTGATTTGGGCAATAGAAGAAGGTATCGGGAAGCTGAAGACGCCTTAGTACCGATACATGGTCTCGACTATCCGGGACATTTGCCACAGCGAATTGCATTACATGTTTTGTATTTTTTGCATCTGGGTAATATTTTTCGAAATCATCTTTTGCCGCATAGCTGCTGAATAATATATTATCGAAATTATTGATATAGTACAGATGCTGCTCCTTTCGGTATTCAAGCTCCTCTTTCGAAAAGAGATGCGGAAGCGCCCTTTCCTGAAAATCCGGGATCCAACAAATAGTCTTATGCCGCTCTTTGGTGTCGATAGGAAACGGGAAGATCGCATCATAGGCGATTTTCCTTTTGACGAAACGCGGCAGCAATTTCGACAGAATCCGCAGTCTTTTGAACAAACCGCCATCGATGTCGCTTATCATTAGCGACGAAATCCAGTGCAGCCTGGGGTAGTTGGCGGTTTGAGCGACGAAATCGAAGGACGCACGGTTGTGGCTTAAGATGTAAACTTCCGGCTGCCGGATTGCGGGAATACTGTTCAGCGACGAAACCAGGTTGGAAATATAATAATTCCCTCCCGTCCAACCCTCGTCATAGTTAAATGGAATTATTATTCTTGTTCTTTTAGCCATTGGGCCGTCGCCTTGATCCCATCAATGATTGATGTTCTGTTTTCGAAGCCTAGGGCTTTCAGTGTTGTAATATCGGCGCACCAAGAATCCGGGTCGCCCTCGCGTTTTTGACCTACGAAATTGGCTTGATGCGCGCCACCCAGTTCCTTCAATAGCAATGTGACAATTTCACGGATCGAAATGGCCGTTCCGCTCGCTATATTGATGCTTTCACCGCCGAATTCGGCTCTCTCCACCACCGCTCGTATGGCTTCGCAGACATCATCGATGAAGATGAAGTCCCGCATCTCGCCACCTGTGCCAAACAGTTTGACTTCGGTGGAATCCCGCGACTTGCAGTAGGTGTCCCAAAGCAGCTGCTTCCGCAGACCCGGTCCGTAGGCGGAAAAAATCCGCAACGATACGGTTCTGATGCCATAGATGCTTGAAAACTCTTGGCAAAACTGTTCGGCCGCTAATTTATGGTAGCCGTAGGGCGATACAGGGCTCAGCGGTGCACTTTCCGCTATTGGAAGTGTGACAGGGCTTCCATAAACTGCGGCACTCGACAGATGAACGAACCGAGTCCTAGGGCTCTCCTGCCGTATCGCAGCCAGCATTTCATAAACGCTCGCCGCGTTCAGCTCGAAATCGTTAAGTGGATTACTGAATGAGCTTGGAACGTGGGCTGCCCCCGAACAATTTACGCAAACGTCAGGCTGGATACGTGCAAATAATTGTGTGAGATGCTGCTTCCGATCACCACCCTGAAGGGAAGACAAACTTACAGTTACAACCTCACCGAAGTTGGCCATATATTCTTTTAGGTGCGAGCCTATGAAGCCGCGCGCTCCCACGATCAACGTTTTCATTTCGACCGCCCAGATTTGACTGCCACAAAAGTGTAAGGACGTCCGGCAATATCACGCTCATCCAACTCCTGTGCAATTTCGCGAGAATGCGGTTCATAGTTGATCGGGCTGTCACCAAACTTGAGCACTTTCTCAACGACCAGGCCGCTCTTCTTGATGAAATCAATATACTCTTCCACAGAGTAGGCATTTTCACCGCCATAGAATTTTTGAAACGGATGGCCTTTCAAAAATGCTTGTTTGTCATCGGCGTCAAAAATAACGTGCTCACGGACGAAGAGCGCGGTTCCGCCCGGTTTGAGCAGATTAAAAATATTCTGAACAGCAAGGTATGGATCGGAAAAATGATGAAGGGCCTGACGGCACAGAACTGCATCGAAGCGCTTTTCTGTCTGATATGTAAGAATGTCAGCTCTTTCCCAGCTCAATCTGTCAAGCATCGTTGGATCAATCCAAGCGCCGTGCCCAGCCATTGTCTCAACGGCATCAATGCCGCCTATAGGACCCTCCCCTGGCTCGATAGCAACAACCTCGTGATTTTCAAGCGCAAAGGCCACAGAACAAACGCCATTCCCGGCGCCTACGTCTAGGATGCTAGCAGGTTGCTCATGCCGATCAGCGATTATCCGGGCCACCTCCCGGAATTCCTCACTGCGACGGTATCTTTTGAGCGTGTCGGCATAATCCTTATGTATGTAGCTATACCGCAGTGTATCTCGCATCGCCGGGTCACCATGCGCTGCCGCCAGCGTATCTTCCCAATTCCACTCGCCGCGCGGCACGTAAGAAATGAAAGCCGCGGGATTTCCCCCGACGATAGTGAAAGGGGCAACATTCTTGGTTACAACGGATCTCGATGCGACAACCGCGCCCCGGCCAATAGTAACACCCTTCATGATCGTCGAACCAAATCCAATCCATGCACGATCTTCGATGATGATTGGCGCGGCCGCTACATCTTGCCAGTCCTTGAACGCGCCGTAGTGGCCCGTCTCTATGCCCGACAACCAATCAAAAGCGTCGCTGGCCCTCAACTCTGGATCAAGCGGATGGGAGTTGCTGTCGATGACGGTCACATCCCAGGAAATCAAGACTTGATTGCCGATTTTGATACCTTCCGGCTGGGTACAGATCATCATCGTCCCGTGCCCAACAGAACTGAAATTGCCGATTGAGATGGTACCGATACCACGTTCGAAAACGTAACTGCCGCCAACGAGACTGTGATTTCCAACCACCAGATAATCACGTTGCTCAGACTGAAGGCGGACATCGACGCGCGCATGCTCAAGTCTGGAACCGGTCCCCAGACGGTAATTCAGAGCGGGAACATGACCGGCTTCGATAACCTGACGTGCTTTTGTTCCAAATGACCGTGCTTTACGCACAAAACGCCGTAACAATACAATTAGGCGAGTCCTGAGAGCAAGACGCAAGCGAGTGCGCCCCTCGGCCGACATCAAAAGCTTGATCCGGCGCACGGTTGCCTTTTCCGGCTTCGGCAAGCGGCCAGCTATAGCGCCGCGAACGAAATCTATGCGAACCGGATCGCCTACCTTTTCAAGCAAGGTCTGATCTTCAGGTGTAATCAATTTTCCCAGACGCTCGACAAATTCCTGGCGGAACGGCTCCGCGACATGTGCATCGTAGAAGTTGCGAGGCGAGACATAGGAAGAGGCCAGTTCGCTGAACTCTTCAAATTTGCCAAAACGCTTGAAAAGATCAATGGATAGCTGACGAACCGTCAGAAAATCGAACGCCTTGCGGTCATTGGCATGGGTGGTCGAGCCCGGACGCTGGAAATACGCGTAGGAGGCCGGAGGATAGATGAAAACCCGTTCCGCTACCAGCATCAGGTGGATCGCGAATGGGTGATCCTCGTAAAAGACGCCCTCCGCGAATACGATGCCGTGATCGAGAAGCAGCTGCCTCTTACAGACCAGACGCCAGGGTGGCGTATTCCAGCAGGACACAGAGGCGAACACATTCTCCTTTGCGGCCGGCTTTATGACCTTTCCAAGCAGCTCCGGCGCGATATTGGGCCTCGGGATATAACGGCCGTCATCGTATGCGTTGACGTAGTTCAGAACAACGACCTCCGGCGAATACGCACTCGTCACCTTCGCCACGCGCGAAACGGCACCGTCGAGCAACCAGTCGTCGCTGTCGACAAACCAGATATATTCGCCCCGCGCAGCCCTTACCCCTGCGTTTCTCGCGGCACCTTGCCCGCAATTGGCTTGGCTGAGCGGACGAATAGCCGAAAACCGCCGCGCCAATCCTTCGATTATCTCCGCGGAACCATCCGTAGAACCATCATTGATGATAACGATCTCGTAATCGGAAAAGCTGTTGGCCGTGATGGATGCAACACATTTCTCCAGCAGACTACCAGTGTTGTAAACCGGGATGACGAATGAAAATTTCATTTCTCAATTCCATTTCGGCAAGTGGAGCGACATCCGTATCCACAATGTCTTGAAAGCGGCCATTCTTGTGCTTATTGCAATTCCCGGGTCAAATCCTGCCAATGTTCATCGCTGGATGACATTGAACAGGCCCTTGTACCAGACGGCATATGGCTGCGCGAGCCACCACTTCAGCGGTACGCGGCCATAGTGCTTTCGTACGGTCGTAATGGCTTCCCGGTAATGGCGCCGCCTTTGCGAGCTGGTCTTCGTGAATTCATGTTCACGGTTAACCGCAACGAATTTGTCGACGTAGCACAATGGTCCACCGAAACTATAGAGCCGCCACCACAGGTCATAGTCCATAACCATGTGGAGACTTTCGTCGAGGCCGTTCACGCCTTCCCAACAGGAGCGTCTCACTAGGGTCGCAGGTTGCGAAACGATGCAACGCACCGCCATTCGCTCGACAGAAAACGGCTCGGTCCAAATGGGCCGCTTCGAGCCGGTCTTTTCCTTGACGTTCCAAGCCCGACCATAAACAGCGGGTGCCGTTGGATTGTCGTCACAAGTTGCCAAAAGCGTACGCAGTCCGTTGGGAAGAAACCAATCGTCGCTGTTGAGCCAACAGACGAAGGGCGCGCTCCCTCTAGCAATCCCTTCGTTGATGGCAGCAGCTTGCCCGCGATCGCTATGACTTCGCCATCCCGCCAGCCGATGCTCCCATCGATGAATTACATCCAAGGAATTGTCAGTCGAACCGCCGTCGAGCACAAAAACTTCCACTGGCACGTCCTGTTCGAAGATCGAACTCAGGGCGTGCTCCAGAAACTGTCCTTGATTGAACGATGGAACGGCGACGGTGACAATTGCTGCAGTCATATCAGGAATTGACGCCCTGAGACTGGAAATCGGCATAGGCTTTTGAAATACCGTCTCGCAGTGACGTTTTCGCCTTCCAGCCAAGCTCGTTTATACGGTCGACATTGAGAAGCTTGCGCGGCGTCCCGTCGGGCTTGGAGCGATCAAATACGATTTCTCCATTGAAGCCGACGACATCCATGACGATTTCGGCAAGCTCCCGGATGGTCACGTCGGTGCCCGTGCCGATGTTGAATAATCCAGCGGCAATGCCTTTCTCCATCAAGTACACGCAGGCGTCCGCCATATCGTCGACGTAGAGAAATTCTCGCATGGGTGTACCGGAGCCCCAGACCACAAGTTGCGTGTCTCCACGCATCTTCGCCTCATGAGCTTTCCGGATGAGTGCGGGAAGAACATGACTCTTGTTCAAGTCATAATTGTCATTCGGCCCATACAAATTCGTGGGCATGGCCGAAACGTAACGCGTCCCGTACTGCGCGTTGAAGCTATCGCAGAGTTTTACGCCTGCGATTTTGGCGATCGCGTAAGGCTCGTTCGTCTTTTCCAGCAGGCCAGTGAGAAGATAGTCCTCCCGGATGGGCTGTGGGCAGTCACGGGGATAGATGCAGCTGGATCCCAAGAAAAGCATCCGGTCGACGCCGGCTTTGTGAGCGGCACCAATAACATTGGCCTCTATCAGAAGATTTTCATAGATAAAGTCGGCCCGGTAGGTGTTGTTCGCATGAATGCCACCCACCTTAGCTGCAGCCATGAACACATAATCCGGTTTCTCAGCGGTGAAAAATTCCATCACCGACTGTTGATTCACAAGATCGAGCTCATCGTGCGTCCTCGTCACGATGTTCGTATAGCCGACTCCCTGAAGCTGCCTAACGATCGCTGACCCAACCATTCCGCGATGGCCCGCAACATAAACCTTGGCGTTTTTCTGCATGGGTCACTCGTGATAGTCGTATGCCGAAAAGCCGTGGCGTTTCACAAGCTCGTCGCGTTCCGCCGACTTCATGTCTTCCAGCATCATCTCGGAGACCAATTCGTTAAAGGTGATCTTCGGCGTCCACCCCAGTTTTTGCTGGGCTTTGGTCGGATCACCCAACAATGTTTCTACTTCCGTTGGCCGGAAATAACGCGGATCAACCGACACGATGCATTTGCCGCTTTCATCATATCCCTTTTCGTCGACGCCTTCACCCTTCCATGTCACGACAATCCCGATTTCGCGGGCGGCGGCGTCTACGAATTCGCGGACGCTGTATTGCACACCCGTCGCGATCACGAAATCTTCCGGCTGCTCCTGTTGAAGCATCAGCCACTGCATCTCAACATAGTCTTTCGCGTGGCCCCAGTCGCGGCGCGCATCAAGGTTGCCGAGATACAGGCAATCCTGGAGGCCCAGCTTGATGCGGGCCAACGCGCGCGTGATCTTGCGCGTTACAAAGGTCTCGCCGCGAACCGGGCTCTCATGATTAAACAGAATGCCATTACATGCGTACATGCCATACGCTTCGCGATAGTTGACGGTTATCCAGTAAGCGTAAAGCTTCGCAACCGCATAAGGCGACCGCGGATAAAATGGAGTGGTCTCTCGCTGCGGTATCTCTTGAACCAACCCATATAATTCCGAGGTCGAAGCCTGGTAGAAGCGAGTCTTTTTCTCAAGCTTCAAAATCCGAATGGCTTCGAGCATGCGCAATGCACCCAAAGCATCCGAATTGGCTGTGTATTCCGGCTCCTCAAAGGAAACCGCCACATGGGATTGCGCGGCGAGATTGTACACCTCATCAGGCTGCACCTGCTGCATGATCCGCACCAGACTGGAAGAGTCGGTCATATCGCCATAGTGGAGGATGAATCGACGATCCTGATCATGTGGATCCTGATAGAGATGATCGATACGATCCGTGTTAAAGATCGAAGATCGCCTTTTGATACCATGAACTTCATAGCCTTTTTCAAGCAAAAGCGATGCGAGATAAGAGCCGTCTTGACCCGTTACACCAGTGATGAGCGCTTTTTTCATCCGTAGTCCACTTTCTTGATATCAACTCTTGAACTCGGTCTTCCTGATCGGTTCGCTTCGCTGGGGAAATACTTCGTCTAACGCGGCGGTGTCAACGAAAGAGGCATCACGTGACATAAATCGGCTTTGCCGGACATTGCGTAAAACGTCCGATAGCGCACCAGATCGCCAGACTCCATGAACAATCTAGCGTCACCTGTGAAATCACGTTCTCTGCACTCTGGAAAAAATCGTTTACTCCATCTCCACTGCTCAACAGCGCCAGAAACACAACGCCGCCATTTTGCGGAACATTCTGCAAACAACCATGCAGAATGACACAAAATTGAAACCACCAACAATCGCAGAAAGACAACGCCTCTCGTCAGTGATTGTGGCAAGTCTGACGAGAATGAATAAGACCGAATCTCTCGTAGATAAGGTCCTCGGCAATCGCTGATTTCTTGCGATGTCGATTCCGAGAGTAGCGCCACCATTCGCTTTGAAGCCCACCTGTATCGGCTACCTGAAGATATAATGTGCTCCATAGCGTCGATCACATGAGGTCCCCGACGCACGTCCGTAACACTTTTGCCGCCGAAAGAGCAACCTCGATTCGCGAATTTGCCGACATAGGAGAAGCCAAAACCTCAGCCTCCATCCATAATGCAGTGATTGAATCAACGAGATCTCCCATGCAAAACTGCCGCGTTCATCGGCAAATGCACTGGCATAAGTATAAGCCAAACATCCATTTAGGTTCTCCAGCGCGCATTGGCTTTCCCATTTCGTTTCCTGGATGCGTGCGGTCGTTTCGCGCTTGTACTTGCAGGAAACATTGCGTGGATAGGCGTTGGCTTGGAAGATTGGATGCGTGCGGTGCCCACCCTGGCGCGCGTTATTGCGAGCCGGAGGATGCGCTCCGATGATCTGCGCCTCACGCTAACTGCTCATCACCGTGGATCAGGAACGTCGGATTCATTCCCAACAATGGGACCATTACGCTCCGGCTATTCTCTTAGCTTTACTATTGAAAGTGATTGGCTGGGGAACCTGGACTCGAACCAAGATTAACGGAGTCAGAGTCCGTCGTTCTACCATTGAACTATTCCCCAACGACCGCCGAACATTTTATGTCCCGCGGGGAAAGCATGGCCTCTATAATCGAATTTTCCGCGGATGCAAACACTTTAACGCGGGCGAGTGCAATTTTTTGGAGGATCGGGGCGGCAAGCGATAATGGTATCGAATCCCCGCGTTGTGGCGGAGATTCCGAACCTCATCATTGGGACCGCCCGGAAGACCAACCAGAGAGAGACCTTCACTTGTCGCTTAGGTCGACAGGATCGCTTTCACCACCGCAGGATGCGCTTGCCAAGGGCATATCCGACTGATGTCACCATAGCGATCGCGATCGGGTACCAGAGCATGACGAAAAGCGGGCTGTCGTCTGTGCAGTTGGACGCATAGAAGGTCGCGGCGATGCCGCTGGCGGCGAGCCCGGCGACGGCGCCGGCCGCACCCGGCTTTTCCGGCGCGCTATGGCGTAGTGCAAAAAGAAAGCAGGCAAGCGGGCCGATCGACAGCAGCGGAATGAACGTCAGGCAGAAGCGGGCATTGTGCCCGATCATCCGTGCACTCCAGCTGTCGGCCGGCATGACGGCCATTTCGATGGCAGAGGCCGCAAGCAGCAGAAGCGGTGCCGCCAGCAGCGCCCAGCCCCAGATGCGCAGCGATACACCCGGCCGGCCGATGCGGAAGACGACGGCGCAAGCCGTCACGGCGAGCGCAATGGTCACCACGAATTTGAACAGGAAGCGGATGGTCTCCATCGCGCTGTCTATGTCGGCCCGAAAGCCGATCATTGCAAAGAAAATGCCGCCGCTGATCAGGATACCCGCGACGACCGCCATGGTCAGGGCCTTGCCGATCCGCATGCGGACCGGCGCGTCCTGCGCCAGAAGATTGATGAGGTCATCGGTTTTCACTGGTTTCACTCCGATAGAGGGCCGCAAGCGCCTTCAGCGCGCGATGCAGCGCCACGCGCACCGCCCCTTCCGTCATTTTCAGCCGGTCCGCCGTTTCCCGCACGCTGGTTCCCTCGACGGAAATCGAGCGTACGATGGTTTTCTGCGGATCCTTCAACTGCTCCAACATACGATCGACATCGAACCGATCCAAGGCGTCGGCATGCTCTTCCGCCTGCAGAAAATCGACCACATCGTCGATCGGCACGCTCATATGTCGCCCACGCCGCCTCAGGCTGTCGATCAGCTTGTTGCGCACGATCGTCGACAGCCATGGCCCGATCGGACGCGATGAATCCCAGGTTCCGCGCTTGAGATGGATAGCCAGCAGCACTTCCTGGACCACATCCTCCGCCTCGCTCGCCGGCGCGCCAAGCTGATCGCAGCGCCTTTTCGCCATGGCGCGCAGATGCGGCGTCACCGAGGACAGGAAACGATGGTAGGCCTGCGCATCGCCGCTGATGGCGGCGCGCATCCAGACTGCCCATTCCTCTTCGCGCGCCGAATGATTCATCCGACATCTCCTCTACGCGGAACCGCAGGCTTTCGTTACCGGCAACGGCACTTATTTTTCAAGTCCTTTCGTTTCCATCAGGAATCGTCAACCTCCCGCGCCTTTCGTCAATGCCCGGTATAGGCGCATATAATCCGGCCGGGGCGGATAGCCGGCGCAGCATAATGGGCGCCATCTCGAAAAAATTCCGATATGGCTGTAACATCCGGCCGGGATGCTCCGTAGACCTCGATGCAAGCCAATGGCGGCTCGCATCCATCAAGGAGACAGATCCATGAAGAACAGCATCATCACCCTGGCCATCGCCGGCTCGATCGCCTCGGCGCTTGCATCCATCGCTGTCCCGGCATCGGCGGCCGACTCCAGGGAAAAGTGCTACGGCGTCGCCCTCAAGGGTCAGAACGATTGCGCCGCCGGCAAGCATGATTGCGCCGGCAAATCGACCATGAGCTACGACAAGATGTCCTTCAAGCTCGTTCCCACGGGCACCTGCACTTCCATGAAGACGCCGAAGGGCCATGGCTCGCTGACCCCGGCCTGATCCGAAACCGATCACGAGCCAATCCCCTTTTGTAAGGAGCATATCATGAGCAAGATGTCCGCATTCACCCTGGCCGCATCGGTTGCCACCGCCGTGACGCTGGCGGCCGGCGCAACGACGACCGCCTCGGCCGCCGATGCCAAGGAAAAATGCTACGGCGTCGCCCTCAAGGGCCAGAACGATTGCGCCGCCGGCGCTGGCACGACCTGCGCTGGAACATCGAAGATCGATTACCAGCGCAATTCGTGGAAGCTGGTTCCCGCCGGAACCTGCGAGACGATGAAGACGCCGAACGGCCACGGCACCCTGATGCAGGGTCCGGCGCCCGTCTGACCAAGCGCCACGATGCAGGGCGGCGCATATTCTGCGCGCCGCCCTTCCTCCAACATCAGGCATATGCAAACGGAGGCCGCAATGAAACCGTCAGAACTTCCCCGCCGCGCCGGCGTCGGCTTCAAGCCGAAGCATTTCGGCGCGATCGATGCCGAAAGGCAGCCGATCGGCTTTTTCGAGGTTCATGCCGAAAACTATATGGGCGCCGGTGGCCCGCCGCATGCCCAGCTCGGCCGGCTGCGAAAGGATTATGCCTTGTCCATCCATGGCGTCGGCCTTTCCATCGGCTCGATGCAGCCACTGGATGCCGAACATCTTGCCCGCCTGAAGATCGTCTGCGATCGCTACGAGCCGGAGAGCTTTTCGGAGCACCTCGCCTGGTCGACGCATGACACGACCTTTCTCAACGATCTTCTGCCGCTGCCCTATACCGAGGCGACGCTTCGGCAGGTCTGCGAACACATCGATCAGGTTCAGACACTGCTCGGCCGGCAGATGCTGCTGGAGAATCCGGCTACCTACCTGCTCTTCGAGGAAAGCACGATCGAGGAGACGGCGTTTTTAGCCGAAGTCGCCGGCCGCACCGGCTGCGGCCTGCTGCTCGACGTCAACAATGTTTTCGTTGCCGCCACCAATCACCACATGGATGCGCGGGCCTATCTTGAGCGCTTTCCGGTGCAATGGGTGCGCGAGATCCATCTGAGCGGCCATTCCGAGACCATCGACGATGCCGGCGCGCCGCTGCTGATCGACAGCCACGATACGCCGGTAAAGGATCCGGTCTGGGCGCTTTACGAAGAGCTTATCGGCCGGATTGGACCGATCGCCAGCCTGGTCGAATGGGACAATGACGTGCCGGAATGGCCGGTTCTGCGGGCGGAAGCCGAGGCTGCGGACAGGATTTTGAAACGCGCCGCCGCGCGCCGAGCAGCTTGAGGAGGGGGTGATGTCTCTCAGCACGCAAAGCAAGTTCGCCGCAGCCCTCATCGATCCCGATCTCGCTGTGCCCAAGGGGCTGACGGCCTGGAGCGGCTCGGAGCCCTCGCGACGCTTCGGCGTCTATCGCAACAATGTCGCGATCGGCCTGATCGGCGTGCTCGCCTCCCGCTTTCCGGCGGCCGAAAGGATCGTCGGCGAGGAATTCTTCGCAGCCATGGCGCATGAATTCATCCGGCTGCATCCGCCGCGATCGCCGCTGCTGCTTGCCTATGGCGATGATTTTCCCAAATTCGTCGAGGGTTTCGAGCCGACGCGGGAAATCCCTTATCTGCCCGACGTCATGAGACTGGAGGCAGCCCGGGGCCGCGCCTATCACGCCGCCGACGCAACGTCGCTCGATGCCGCTTTATTGACGACCATCGAGCCGGCGGGCCTGGCTGATCTGGCCTTCGTGCCGCATCCCTCCGCCTCGATAGCGCGTTCCGCCTATCCGGCCGTCACCATCTGGGCCATGAACACCGGCGAAATCGAGCTTGCGGATATTGCCGATTGGACAGGCGAGGATGCCCTCGTCGTCCGCCCGCAAATGATCGTCGAGGTCCACCGTCTGCCGCCAGGCGGCGCGACTTTTCTGGAGCGGCTATTTGCCGGCGCCGATCTCGGCAGCGCCTTCGAAACGGCCCTTGCCGAAGCCGCGGATTTCGATCTTTCCGCCAACCTCGCCGGTGCGTTCACGGCAGGCGCTTTCATGGCCATTCGCTGAACGCCAAGAGGAATCGACATGCAGAACCAGATGATGACGGCCGCTCCGGCCGAACGCGAAACCGTGCCTCAAAGGCTCTATGGCGGCTTAAAGCTTCTCGACCGCATTCCGCACGATCTGATCGCGCTCATCGCGCGGCTGTCGATCGCCGCCGTCTTCTGGCAGTCCGGACAGACGAAAGTGGAAGGCTGGCATGTGACCGACAATGCCGTCTATCTCTTCCAGACGGAGTATAAATTACCGCTGGTCGATCCCTGGATCGCCGCCCATATCGCGGCCTTCAGCGAGCATTTCTTTCCCTTTTTGCTCGTCATCGGGCTGGCAAGCCGGCTGTCGGCGCTGGCGTTGCTCGGCATGACGCTGGTGATCGAGATTTTCGTCTATCCCGATGCCTGGCCGACGCACGGCACGTGGGCGACCTGCTTTCTGGTGATCATTGCTGGCGGGCCTGGGCGTATCGCTCTCGATCATCTGATCGCCAGGCGGTTTGGCCGCTCGTCCCGAGGCGGGACGGAGGGGAGCGCCCCGTAGCGGCGCTCCTTGGCATGATGGTCGAACGAGGCCTATCGCAGGACCGGCTCCCCATGGAATCGGCGCTGCGACGGCTTCGAGACGCCGAAGCCAACCTCCATCATCAGCCGCGGCTTCTGCGTGGGCACCGTGCCCATATGGAAGCCGAAGGGATCTTCGACGAAGCCGGAGCCGGCCTTGCCGGTCAGCGTCAGCGCATTCGCCTGCCCATAATAATCGAGCACCTCGTTTGCCGGATGCCCCACAAGCAAAGTCAGCTGATGCCGGACCCGGCGGCGGCGGTGGCTTCCCTTGATGAAGACGTGCGGGCCGGTGCCCTCGTCCACGTCGACGAGATTGAAGAAGAACTTCAGCATCCGCCAATCGTCGAGATCGAAGTGATACTTGTCGAGCGAGGCGAGGCTCCTGTCGGCTTCGGAAGCCTGCGTGGGAAAGCTCCACCAGATGCGGGTGGTGATCACCTTGGCCTGCCCGCCGAGATATTGGCGGGCGACATCGATCAGCAACGGATCGCGCTGCACCGCCATGACGGCATCGCAATCAAGCGAGCGTTCGAAGAAGTGACCGCTCAGAATCGGCCGCCCGAACCGGGCTTCCGCTTGCCCGTGTTCGCTCGCGACGAATTCGAGCTGCCTGTTGAAATTGCCGTAGCAACCGGTATTTCCAGCGAATTCGGCGATCTCGCGATGGATGTGATCCGGCAGCGTCAAGCCCGGATAGATACCATCCGTCCGCAAGGCATTGACGACGGCGCTGCGCTCGACATCGGCAAACATCGAGGCGCCGGAAACGGGGAGCCTGACGGCCTGCCTGGTTGCAAGCCAATGGATCCGCCGAAACGGCAGGGTTCTGGCCAAGAGGAACATGGGCAACCAGGCCGGATTTTCTTTAAGATCGGTCAGGTAAGTTGGTATCCTGACAGCCATACGCTTGAAGCGGCCGCCCTGTCGGGCAATGGACTCCAAGTCTCTTGCCGGGGGAGTGTGCATAGCTATCCTTTCCGCACGTTTGCAAAAACCCGTGGCAACAGGCCCAACACCCTGTTGATGCGATATAATTCTTTGAAACTCTAAGTTTATTCGCAGCAGCGAATATCTGCTGCAGCGCGGCAAATAGCGGTCGTCCGACCTTGGTCAAGGGGCTTGAAAGTCAAAACCTGATTGTATCTGTAGAAATTTCCGCAGAAACACGCGGCGCTTTCGAAAGCGTTTAAGAGATCGCCCGGAGCGGTTGTTTTCAGGCCCGATAAGCGGAGTAACGCCAAGAGATACGGGAACGGCGCATTATCATTTGCCGTTACTTAGGATAATGGCGCTAAGCATGTTCAGGAAAAGTGGACGGCGGTTTAAACCGGCTACGATTTCAACAGTCTTCCAACAGTCACATTTCTGTTCGCATTATTGGTTAGATGAGCGAGAAAACGTCAAAAAGGGCCCCCTTATATGGCAGAAACGAAGACCTTTGAACCGGCGGAAGGCATGGTCGATTTCGACGCGGGCGAGGGCGAGACCCCGACTGTGGTGGAGATGGATGACTATACGAAGAGCCTCGCGCAGGCGAAGGCCAAGTCCGTCAAGCTTATCGACGCCATCACCGGTCAGGTGCTCAAGAAAAAAGATGCGGTGCATGTCGACGACCTTCGTCCATCGCTGGCGGATTTCATGCGGCTGAAGCACCCCGAGCTTCGCGCCGACGACTATATCGGCCGCAAGGTGATGGACGACTATCGTGCCCAGTATATCGCCGAGCTTTTGACCGACGAGCGTGGCGAGCTTTCCACCCTCGAAGATGAAGTCGTCGAAAGCCTGAAGACGCATGATACGCTGGCTGAAAACATCGAAGAGGACTACGAGGACCACCGCTCGATCGGCGACCGGATGGCCGACGGGGTCGCGATATTCGGCGGCAGCTGGACCTTCATCATCTCCTTCTGTCTGTTCTTGGCCGTATGGATGGGCATCAATGTCCTCATGGGCGACAACAAGGCTTTCGATGCCTATCCGTTCATTTTGCTGAACCTTATTCTCTCGACGATCGCCGCCCTGCAGGCCCCGATCATCATGATGAGCCAGCGCCGCCAGGAACAGAAGGATCGCCTGCGCGCCCTTAACGACTACAAGGTGAACCTGAAGGCCGAACTGGAAATCCGCCACCTGCATGAAAAGGTCGACCACCTCCTCAACCGCCAATGGGAGCGGCTGACCGAAATCCAGCAGATCCAGATCGAGATGATGCTGGAACAGGCCAAGGCCGCGACGCGCGCGATCAAGGCAAACAAGGCAACGAAAGCCAAGACCAGCGCGCTGAAGAGCCTCTTCACCAAGGGCAAGGACGCCGATCCGGATGAATCCGTCAGCTGATCACAGCCAAGCGGCGGCGCCTTTCGCTATGGCGCCGCCGAGCGCCCTTCAGGGCCGCTCGCCTTGCCGATGCGCCGCTCCTTCCGGAAGTTCGGCCACCCGCCGCCGGTTTGCAAACAGAACCGGCATGCACAGCAGATAGAGCGAGGCTCCCAGAACCCAGACCAGGCCGGGAAAGACATGCCTTGAGGCGAAATAGATCTCGCTGATCGCCAATGGCGCCACCATGGATGCGAGGCTCGTCAGGCTGGTCAGCACCCCCTGCAGGCGCCCCTGTTCATCCGCGCCCACCCGAACCTTGCCAGAGCTTTGTCACTTTACCGCGCCAACGGCCATGAAGCCCTGTTCGAAGCCGGCCTGGAGCTGCTGATAGGCGGGGCCGAAGCCGGCAAATGAGGTATATGATCGCGCAGATGGCCCCGGCCGGAGAATGCTTCATCTCTCCGCCTTGAAGGTGCGGCCGAGATCCGGCCCGACGCTGAAGTAATGTCGAAACACGTAGAGCAGCTTCCCGCTACCGTCACCTGCGATACTGCCCACCCCTGCCCGCTTCGTGTCGCGGCAGAACACAGCGCGCGACAATCGGCAGACGCCAATCCGAGATCCATCCAATTGACTTTCATCGCCGTTGTGACACCGTTCCGGTTGGTTGCCGACCCAACGTTTGAGGCAAAATGACAAAGCGATCGCAAGCCGTTATCACCACAGCCGAGGAGCGCCCGCGCGACGGCTGGAACGACCCCGTCCACGGTTCCATATCCTGGCACACGCTGCTCAGCAGCGACATTACCCCCACCGACAGCATGAGCGCCGGCATCGCCGATCTTGCACCCGGCGACGAACTGAAGCCGCATCGGCACGACCCATCGGAAATCTATTTCATCTTCGAAGGAACCGGCATCGTTGGGATCGACGGACAGGAAACGACGGTCAAGGCCGGCACGACAGTCTTCATCCCCGGCAACGCCGAACACGGCATCCGCAACGAATCCGAAGCCAACCTGAAATTCTTCTATGTTTTCCCCACGGGCTCTTTTGCCGACGTGATCTATCGGTTTCCCGAGAGTTGAAGAGTTTTCGGCTGTGGTAACGCTAGGTCACATACCCATAAAATAGTTTTGGATTTGAATGATTTGTGATTCTCTGTCTGTCAGGCTTGGAGGCAGAGATGGCGCGCTTTGATTTGACGGATTTCGAATGGTCGGTGATCGAACCCCTTCTGCCGACAAAGGTTCGTGGTAAGGCCCGCGTTGATGACCGACGCGTATTGAATGGGATCTTCTGGCGGCTGAGAACTGGTGCGCCGTGGGCGGATATTCCCGCGCGCTATGGCCCTTATACGACCTGTGTCAACCGCTTTAACCGATGGCGTCACGCGGGGCATTGGGCACGTATTCTCGATGCAATATCAGAAGCTTACGATGGCGACATCCAGATGATCGACAGCTCGTCGATCCGCGTTCACCAACATGCTGCCAACGGTCAAAAAAAGACGAGCGATCCGGTTGCATGGGTCGCTCGCGCGGCGGGCTGACAACCAAAATCCATGCTCTTGTCGATGCCGATGGCCGACCGATCCGCTTAAAGCTGACAGCCGGACAGGCCCATGACGGACGCTCGGCGACCGATATGTTTGCGACCATCGGGCCCGGTCAAATACTTCTGGCTGATCGCGCTTATGATAGCGACAGGCTGCGACAAGACCTCAAAGCACGTGGAGCATGGGGCTGTATCCGTCCCATGCCAAACAGGGTCAATATTCCTGCCTTCAGCTCACGGCTCTACAAACAACGCAACGCTGTCGAGCGGTTCTTCAACAAACTCAAACACTTCCGGGCCATCGCAACACGATATGACAAACGCGACGACAACTTCCTCGCATCTATCCAGCTCGCCTCAATTCGTATCTGGCTACGATCTTATGAGTCGGTGACCTAGCTTGGCTGATAACAGCAAACAGCTGAAGCCATTATGGCGGAGAGGGTGGGATTTGAACCCACGATGCCCTTGCAGGCATGCCGCATTTCGAGTGCGGTGCATTCGACCACTCTGCCACCTCTCCGGTTATGCTGGTCGGCGCTGGTTGGCGCGGGCTGTCTCATAGCGAGAGACGGGGGGGATGGCAAGGGCGAATATGAAAGCTTTTCATCCTTTTGCCTTGACAGATAAAGGGCGCTTATATATCCCGTGCGACGCAATAGGTGTGGACAAGTCCGCGCCTTGCCCGCCCTGCTTTGCGCAGGGCTTCACCGGCAGATCTTTTGTAAGGCCTAAAGCCTTTGGAATTCCTGCTAAATTTCGACTGATAAAAAGACGGCCGCTTGCCTTGGGCAAGAGAGCCGGAACGAACATGAAAGGATAAAAAATGTTCGCAGTCATTAAGACCGGCGGTAAGCAGTACCGTGTGGCAGCCAACGACGTGCTGACCATCGAGAAGCTCGAAGTCACCGCCGGCGGCACCGTAGAATTCACCGAAGTCCTCGTTATCGGCGAAGGCGCCGACGCTGCGATTGGTGCTCCCTTCGTCAAGGGCGCTTCCGTCAAGGCCGAAGTGGTCGAGCACAACCGCGGCAAGAAGGTCATCGCCTTCAAGAAGCGCCGTCGTCAGAACTCGAAGCGTTCGCGCGGCCATCGCCAGCATCACACGGTTGTCCGCATCACGGACATCGTGGCTGCCAAGTAAGTAACGGGATCAGGGTTTAAAGGAGAACTCCAATGGCACACAAAAAAGCTGGCGGTTCGTCGCGCAACGGTCGCGATTCCGAATCCAAGCGCCTTGGCGTGAAGAAGTTCGGTGGCGAGAACGTCATCGCAGGCAACATTATCGTGCGTCAGCGCGGCACGCAGTGGCACCCGGGTTCCAACGTTGGCCTCGGCAAGGATCACACGATTTTTGCGCTTACGGCGGGCAACGTGAACTACCGTACGAAGGCCAATGGCCGCGTGTACGTGTCTGTAATGCCGAAAGCGGAAGCAGCGGAATAAGCCGGTAGCGCTCTAAAACAGCCGGCGTCTCATCGACCCGGCTGACGCTACAAGGTTCAGTCAAGAAAAAGGGGAGATGGGGCGCCATCTCCCCTTTTTCTTTACCCTCAACCAAGGAGGACTGAACCATGCAAGGCGAATTGTTAAGGGAAGACCAATCAAGGTCTCCCGAAGAGCGGCTGAGGCCGGAACGGTTAAGGACCGATTGCCCCGTCTTACTGTCGGAAAGGCTCGTTCTGCGCGCGCCCCACGAAGAAGACATCGACGCCCTTGCCCATCTCGCCAACAACGCCAATGTCGCCACTATGGTATCGCGCATGCCGCACCCGTATACGACCAATGATGCCGCCGATTTCGTGCGACGCACGAAGCTTGGCGAGATTGGCAAGTGCGTCTATGCGATTACCAAAGCCGACAACGGCGCCTTTCTCGGTTGCTGCGGGGTCGAACCCACGGGCGATCCGAACACGGTCGAGATCGGCTATTGGCTGGGCGAACCTTATTGGAACCAGGGCTATACGACCGAGGCCGCCCATGCCCTGGTCGACATGGTCTTCCGCACCCGCGAAAACGTCGCCCAGATCGACGCCCGCTGCCGGGTGATGAACGTCGCTTCCAGGCGCGTCATCCAGAAGTGCGGCTTCCAGTTCCAGGGATCCGGCCTTGCCGCTTCGCTGGCGCTCGGCGGCACCGTGCCGGTCGAATGGTACCGGCTCGACCGCAAGACCTGGATGTCGTTGCGCAGTTGGGGAGGCATGAGATGAACGCTCTCGCTCTCACCCGCCGCGATGCCCGGATTTTGATGCCCGGCCCGACGCCAGTTATCCAGACCGGGCGGCTGACCTTGCGCCCGCACCGGCTCAGCGACGCCGATATGATCGCGGAATCGCTCTCCGATTTCGCCATCACCCGCATGCTGGCCCGCGTGCCCGCGCCCTATGACCGGCAGGATGCGCTGGACTGGCTGGTCCAGCACACGTCCGGCCTCGGCCCCGACTGGCAGCTGGCCATCACCGAGCCGGATGATGCCCATATCGGCTGCGTCGGCATCGAGCTCAGGCACGGCGGCTGGCATCTCGGCTACTGGCTGAACCGCTTCTACTGGCGGCGCGGCATCATGACCGAGGCGGTCGTATCGGCCCTTGGGCGCTTTGCCCGCCGCATGCCCGAAGTCGCCGTCCATTCCGGCGCCTTCGCCGACAATCCGGCATCCTTGAAGCTGCAGCAGAGGCTCGGCTTCGAGATCACCGGCTGCTCGGAGATCTACAGCTTCGCCCGCAACACCATGGTTCCGCATATCGAAACCGTGCTGAAGCCGGGTGCGCTGCGGCTCTCGCAAGCGGCGTAAAGCCCTGAAACCCGTCATCGCCGGCCTTGCCGGCGATGACCATCATGCCAATCGTGCAGTTCCCCCCTTTATGGCACGGGGACTGCACGATATTCTTTGACCTCAGCCCGAAGCGCCTATATCGAAGGCGACATGACGGGCAAACGGCCGCCCGATGCGTTTTTTGGACGTGTAAGGCGCGGCAGCAATTGAAAAGAGCGCATAGGCTTTTGTGAATCCCATTCGATCCGAAGGGATATGCGCCGATACCGGGTGACGGACGTAAGATGAAATTTCTCGACGAAGCAAAAGTCTATATTCGCTCAGGCGACGGCGGCGCGGGCAGCGTCTCCTTCCGGCGTGAGAAATTCATCGAATTCGGCGGCCCGGACGGCGGCGATGGCGGCCGTGGCGGCGATGTCTGGGTCGAGGCCGTCAACGGCCTGAACACGCTGATCGACTTCCGCTATCAGCAGCATTTCAAGGCCACGATCGGCACGCACGGCATGGGCCGGAACCGCGCCGGCGCCAAGGGCGAAGACGTGACGCTGAAAGTCCCCGTCGGTACGCAGATCTTCGAAGAAGACGGCGAAAGCCTGATCTGCGACATCACGCAGGAAGGTCAGCGCTTCCGCCTCGCCGCCGGCGGCAATGGCGGCTTCGGCAACGCCTATTTCAAATCCTCGGTCAACCAGGCGCCGGATTGGGCCAATCCCGGCCTGCCGGGTGAGGAAAAGACCGTCTGGCTGCGGCTGAAGCTGATCGCCGATGCCGGCCTCGTCGGCCTGCCGAATGCCGGAAAATCGACCTTTCTAGCCGCCGTCAGCCGCGCAAGGCCGAAGATCGCCAACTATCCGTTCACGACGCTGCATCCCAATCTCGGCGTCGCCACCATCGACGGCCAGGAATTCATCCTGGCCGATATTCCCGGCCTGATCGAGGGTGCCCATGAAGGCGTCGGGATCGGTGACCGCTTCCTTGGCCATGTCGAGCGCACCCGCGTGCTGCTGCATCTGGTTTCCGCCCAGGAAGAAAAGGTCGGCAAGGCCTACAAGACCGTGAAGCACGAGCTTGAGGCTTACGGCAACAGCATCCCCGACAAGCCTGAAATCGTCGCGCTGTCGCAAATCGACGTGGTGGACGAAGAAACGCTGAAGAAGAAGACGCGCGAACTGGCGCGGGCTTGCGGCAAGACGCCCTTCCAGATTTCCGCCGTCACCGGCCGCGGCATGACGGAAGTGCTGCGCGCGCTGCGCGACGTCATCGTCGAAGCCAATGCCGGCGAAGCGGACAAGCCGGCGAAAGCGCCCAAGCTGCGCCATCGCGACCTGCAGACCTCCGACGACGTGGACGAGCGTCTTAGTGAAGACGGGGATAATCAGGGATGACTGCCCGCAAGCCGCTCGACCGCTACCGCCGCATCGTCATCAAGATCGGCTCCGCTCTTCTGGTCGATCGCAAGACCGGCTTGAAGAAATCCTGGCTCGACGGCATGTGTGCCGATATCGCCGCGCTGAAAGCCAAGGGCATCGATGTCCTGGTCGTCTCGTCGGGCGCGATCGCGCTCGGCCGCTCCGTGCTCGACCTGCCGTCCGGCGCGCTGAAGCTCGAGGAAAGCCAGGCGGCGGCGGCCGTCGGCCAGATCTCGCTTGCCCGCGCCTGGTCGGAAAGCCTGTCGCATGATGATATCGTTGCCGGCCAGATCCTGCTGACGCTCGGCGACACGGAAGAGCGCCGCCGCTACCTCAACGCCCGCGCCACCATCAACCAGCTTCTGAAGATCGGCGCCGTGCCGATCATCAACGAGAACGATACCGTCGCGACCAGCGAAATCCGCTATGGTGACAATGACCGTCTCGCCGCCCGCGTCGCCACCATGACCGGTGCCGACCTTCTCGTGCTATTGTCAGACATCGACGGGCTCTATACCGCCCCGCCGCATCTCGATCCGCAGGCGAAATTCCTCGATACGATCGCCGAGATCACGCCTGAGATCGAAGCCATGGCTGGTGGTGCCGCTTCCGAACTCTCGCGCGGCGGCATGCGCACCAAGATCGATGCCGGCAAGATCGCGACCGGCGCCGGCTGCGCCATGATCATCGCCTCGGGTAAGACCGACCGGCCGCTGAAATCAATCGAAAACGGCGCTCGCTCCTCCTGGTTCGCGCCGTCGGGCACGCCTGTGACCGCGCGCAAGACCTGGATTGCCGGACAGCTGCAGCCGGCCGGCGAATTGCATGTCGACGATGGTGCGGTGACCGCGCTTGGCGCCGGCAAGAGCCTGCTGCCAGCCGGCGTGCGCCGCGTCGTCGGCCATTTCGGTCGCGGCGACACCGTCGCCGTCATCGGACCCTCGGGCCGTGAAATCGCCCGCGGCCTTGCCGGTTATGACGCCGAAGAGGCCCGCCAGATCACCGGCCGCAAGTCGGCCGAGATCGCGGCGATCCTCGGCTATGCCGGCCGCGCCGCCATGGTGCATCGCGACGACCTCGTCATGACCGCGTCCGTCAAGACGAAGGCCGAGAAATTGAAGAAGGATGAAGCTCATGCTTGATAGCGTCGCCCAAAGCCCCGACATCGATGCGCTGATGAACGATATCGGCCGCAAGGCCCGGGCTGCGTCGCGACCGTTGGCGTTTGCTTCGACGGAGAGCAAGAACAAGGCCTTGAACGCCATGGCGGACGCCATCCTGGCCCGCAAGGATCATATCCTTGCCGAGAACGCCAAGGATCTGAAAGACATCGAAGGCACGGATATGCTCGCCTCTTTCGTCGATCGCCTGACGCTGAACGGCAAGCGCGTCGCCGAGATGGCCGACGGCATTCGCGCCATCGCCGCCCTTGCCGACCCGGTGGGCGAAGTCATTGCCGCCTGGGATCGCCCGAACGGCTTGAAGATCGAGCGCGTTCGCACGCCGCTCGGCGTCATCGGCGTCATCTTCGAAAGCCGGCCGAATGTGACGGCCGATGCCGGCGCGCTGTGCCTGAAGGCTGGCAATGCCGTCATCCTCCGCTGCGGCAGCGATTCGCGCCGCTCCTCGCAGGCTATTCATGATTGCCTGGTCGAGGGGCTGAAGGCGGCGGGCCTGCCGGAACATGCCATCCAGCTCGTGCCCGTCAGCGATCGTGCCGCCGTCGGCGCCATGCTGCGTGGCCTCGAAGGCAATATCGACGTCATCGTGCCGCGCGGCGGCAAGAGCCTTGTCGCCCGCGTCCAGACCGAAGCGCGCGTGCCGGTCTTTGCCCATCTCGAGGGCCTCTGCCACGTCTATATCGATGCCTCGGCCGATCTGGAGATGGCGAAATCCATCGTCGTCAACGCCAAGATGCGCCGTACCGGCATTTGCGGCGCGGCCGAAACGCTGCTGGTCGATTCGAAAGTCGCTTCCAGCCATCTGAAGCCGCTGCTCGACGGGCTTGCGGCGGCAGGCTGCGAAATCCGTGGCTCCGCCGACGTGCTGCAGCTCATTCCCAGCCTCAAAGCCGCAACGGAAGAGGATTGGACGACGGAATATCTGGCCGCAATCATCTCTGTCGCGCTGGTCGACGGCATTTCCGGCGCAATTGCCCACATCGGCAAATATTCGTCGAACCATACCGAAGCCGTGATCGCTGAAGATCCCGCAATCGTCGAACGCTTCTTCACCGAGATCGACTCGGCGATCCTGCTGCACAATGCCTCGACGCAATTTGCCGATGGCGGCGAATTCGGCATGGGCGCGGAAATCGGCATCGCCACCGGCAAGATGCATGCGCGCGGGCCGGTCGGCGTTGAGCAGCTCACCTCCTTCAAATATCGCGTACGCGGCACCGGACAGATACGGCCCTGACGTGCTGAAGGAAGAGATCGATCAACGCTATCTGCGCATGCCCCATGCCGAGCGCGGCATGGTGGTCGGTCTTTTCGGCGGCTCCTTCAACCCGCCGCATGAAGGCCACGCACTCGTGGCCGAGATCGCCATTCGCCGGCTTGGCCTCGATCAGCTCTGGTGGATGGTGACGCCGGGCAACCCGCTGAAGAGCCGCAATCATCTGGCGCCGCTCGCCGAGCGTCTCGCACTCAGCGAACAGCTTCTCCATGATCCGCGCATCAAGGTGACGGCGTTCGAACAGAGGCTGGGCATGAGCTATACGGCGAATACCTTGGCGCATGTAAAGGCCCGCAACAGCCGGGTCCATTTCATCTGGATTATGGGTGCCGACAGCCTGAATACGTTCCATCGCTGGCAGAAATGGCAGGAAATCGCCCGCACGTTTCCGATCGCCGTCATTGACCGACCGGGATCGACGCTATCCTATCTCTCGGCCAAGATGGCCAAGACGTTCCACTATGCACGCGTCGACGAGGATGACGCCCGCGTGCTCTGGAAGAAGCGGGCGCCGGCCTGGACCTTCATCCATGGACCGCGCTCGGCACTCAGCTCGACAGCCTTACGCGACGCACAATAATCAATCCGAATTCTTGGGGAAGGTCTGGAAAATAAAAAGCCCGACGCGGGAGGAGGTGCGTCGGGCTTTTGAACCTGATCAGCAACTGGGAGGAGGAGAGTTGCTGATCCATATCGAACGGCATTGGGAGGAGGAGATCGCCGTTTCGATGATTATGTTTTAGCAGATTTTACCGATTGATAAATGGCTGATTGCGCAATGCAGCAATGCACAAGAAGCATGCCTTTGAAAATTTTCTGCCCAAAAAACGCTTCTTTTACAAATTTTCCGCCACTTGATTTTCATCGTCCAAATGAAACCGGCGAAAGAATGGCTCAAGATCCCACGGTTCGTAACGTTACGTCTTGTTTCGTGAGCGTTCGCCAATCCATTGGGCGAATCCAGTCATGCATTTTTGTAATGCCCAAAAGAATTCATATGCACTGCGCCACGGAAAATCCATAGATTTCGTGTGGTTACACTGCGATATCGCGATATATTTTTACAAACACATCCCTAGCCAAGCTTCGCGCGTCGTTATATCTGTCGAAATATGTCGATACCTTTGGGGAGAAATTTAAGATGGTCACCAGCCGACGCCGATGGATCAAGCTTGCAACCGCCGCCCTATCAGCCGCGTGGCTGGGCCTTTCGGTCGCGCCCGTGCCGGCATTCGCCGCCGACAAGATCGTCGTCTTTGCCGCCGCCAGCATGAAAAACGCGCTTGATAGCGCCGATGCCGTCTTCACCAAGGAAACCGGCAAGGAAGTGACCGTCTCCTATGCGGCGAGCGGCCCGCTCGCCAAGCAGCTCGAAAACGGCGCGCCGGCCGATGTCTTCATCTCCGCCGACACCAACTGGATGGACTATGTCGCCCAGAGAAAGCTGATCAGGGACGACAGCCGCGTCAACCTTCTCGGCAACAAGCTCGTCCTCGTGGCCGCCAAGGACAAGGCGAAGCCGGTCGAGATCAAGCAAGGCATGGATCTCGCCAGCCTGCTCGGCGACGGCCGCCTGGCGATCGGCCAGCCGGAATCAGTGCCTGCCGGCAAATACGGCAAGAGCGCGCTGGAAAAGCTCGGCATCTGGTCGTCGGTCGAAAAGAAGGTCGCCGGCGCCGAAAGCGTGCGCGCCGCGCTCGCGCTGGTTTCGCGCGGCGAAGCGCCCTATGGCATCGTCTATCAGACCGATGTCTCGGCCGATCCGGGCGTTGCCGTCGTCGGCACCTTCCCGGCAGACAGCCACCCGCCGATCGTCTACCCGATCGCCATCACCAGCAACAGCACCAACCCGGATGTGCAAGCCTATTTCGATTTTCTGAAATCGGCTAAGGCTGTTCCATTCTTCGAGCATGAGGGCTTCACGATCCTGAAGCAGTGAGCGTCATCACCGCAAATCAGGCATGAAAGTTCAATCATCAGGCTCGCCGACCCGTGGCGAGCCTGAGATGTTTTAAGGGGCGAGTATTTGGAAGCGTTGGGTTTGAGCAGCGACGAATGGACGGCCATAGAGCTGAGCCTGCGCGTGTCCGTCGTCGCCATGCTGGTAAGCCTGCCCTTCGGCATTGCCGCGGCACTCCTGCTCGCGCGCGGCCGGTTCTGGGGCAAATCGATCCTCAACGGCGTCATCCATCTGCCGCTGATCCTGCCGCCTGTTGTCACCGGCTTCATCCTCCTCATTCTCTTCGGCCGCAAGGGGCCGATCGGGTCCTTGCTCGATCAATATCTCGGTATCGTCTTCTCGTTCCGCTGGACGGGCGCGGCACTTGCCTGCGGCGTCATGGGTTTCCCGCTGATGGTCAGAAGCATCCGCCTGTCGGTCGAAGCCGTCGACCGCAAGCTGGAGGAAGCGGCCGGCACGCTGGGCGCCAGCCCTAACTGGACCTTCCTGACGGTCACCCTGCCCTTGATCCTGCCTGGCATCATCGCCGGCATGATCCTCTCCTTCGCCAAGGCCATGGGCGAGTTCGGCGCGACCATCACCTTCGTCTCCAACATTCCCGGCGAAACCCAGACCCTGTCCTCGGCCATCTACACTTTCACCCAGGTTCCGGGCGGCGATGCCGGCGCCATGCGGCTCACCATCGTCGCCATCGTCATTTCGATGGCAGCCCTGCTCGCTTCGGAATTCCTTGCCTATCTTGCCGGACGGAGGGTGGATTTCGAATGACGCTTTCGGTCGATATCCGCCACCGCCTCGGCGCCTTTTCGCTGGAGGCGGCATTCACCTCCGACGGCGGCGTAACCGCCCTTTTCGGCCGCTCCGGCTCCGGCAAGACGTCGCTCATCCGGATCATTGCCGGCCTCATCCGACCCGATCACGGCCGCGTCAGCCTCGACGAAACGGTGCTTGCCGACACCAGCAGGCAGATCTTCGTGCCGCGCCACCGCCGCCGCTTCGGCTATGTCTTTCAGGAAGCGCGCCTGTTTCCTCATCTTTCGGTGCGGAAGAACCTCAGTTACGGCCGCTGGTTCGCTCCCCGGAACGAGCGCGGTGAAAGCTTTGACGGCGTCGTCGATCTTCTTGGCATCGGCGCATTGCTCGACCGCAGGCCGGCCAAGCTCTCCGGCGGCGAGAAGCAGCGCGTCGCGATCGGCCGCGCCCTGCTTTCCTCTCCGCGGCTGCTATTGATGGATGAGCCGCTTGCCGCGCTCGACGAAGCCCGCAAGGCGGAAATCCTTCCCTATCTCGAGCGGCTGCGCGACGAGACCAGGATACCGATCATCTATGTCAGCCACTCGATCGCCGAGGTGGCGCGGCTCGCCAACCGCGTCGTCGTCATGCGCGACGGCAAGGTCGAGACGATCGGTGCCGCCGTTGATATTTTCAGCCAGCTATCCGGCCCGCTGGCGGCCGACCGCCGCGAAGCCGGCGTGCTGCTGGAAGGCCGCGTGGAATCGATGGACGACCGGCATCATCTGACCATCATTGCCCTGAAGACGGCAAAGCTCGTCGTGCCGGGTCAGGCGGCCGCTGTCGGCAAGACCGTACGCATCCATATTCCCGCCCGCGACGTCATGCTGGCGACAACCAGGCCGGAAGGCCTCAGCGCCCTCAATATTCTCGACGGCGAAGTGCTGGGGATCGGCATGGCCGCCGATGGAACCGTGGAAGTCAGGGTCGATTGCGGCGGCGACATCGTAACCGCCCGCATCACGCAATTCTCGTCAGAACGGCTGGGGTTGCGGATCGGCCTGCCGATCCATGCGGTCATCAAGACCGTGGCACTCGAACATTAATCAGGATTTTCCCCGAGAAGCCCCGGCCGGGTTGCGATTGGCGTCGAGCCAGGTGAGATCGTCGGCTATTGCCGCGCGCAGCGTCGTTTCCATGCCGCGGAAGCGCCGCAGCAACTCCTCGCCGAACGGAGTCAGTGCCGCGCCGCCGCCCTTCTGCCCACCGCGCTGCGATTCCACGACCGGCTCGCGGAACATATGGTTCAGTTCGCTGATAAGCAGCCAGGCGCGACGATAGGACATATCCATGGCGCGGCCGGCGGCCGAAATCGAGCCGGTCTCCTGGATATGCTCGAGAAGCTCCATCTTGCCGCGCCCGAGCCGATCCTGCCCCGAAAAGCTGATGCGGAGGATGGGCGTCAACGATGGCTGCGGAGCGTCTGTCATGGCATCTGTAACCGTTTGCTTTGCCTAGTGTATACGCGGCCTTCACCTGCCTGTACATGCCGGCGGGAATGGACAAGCGGCGGCACCGGCCTATCTGATCTCCATGTAAAAGATGCGTCCTTAGCCGCAGCTCATTCTTGTCGCCGGAGTGGCGCCGACAACCTGATTTTTGACCCTCGGTGCGAATATTTACCCATATCTGGTGCGAAAGAGCCCTATTCAGGCACAAATCCTTGTCCCGAACGCCTCAAGATGGCCGTTGGCGTCTTGAAACCTTAATGCTTTGATGCCTATCTTTATGGGGTGATCGACTCAGATCACTTCCGTGCATGTTCTGTTACTCAAGGAAGGAAGAGCACTGACAACAGTACACGCCAAGGGAAGAACGCCTGTCGTTATCCCGAAGAGCTCGGAACGTGGCGCCGATGCCGCTGCCCGCGCCCTGCAAGCCGTCCTCGTAAGCCTCGAGGATTCCAAGGCCGAAAATATCGTCACCATCGACATTGCTGGCAAATCCGCGCTTGGAGACTATATGGTCGTTGTCTCCGGCCGATCGAACCGCCATGTCGTGGCGATTGCCGACCATCTCATGACCGATCTCAAGGACGAGGGCTTCGGCAATGCCCGCGTCGAGGGTCTCGATGGCGGCGACTGGGTGTTGATCGACACCGGCGACATCATCGTTCATGTCTTCCGACCGGAGATCCGCGAGTTCTACAACATCGAAAAGATGTGGGCGGCACCCGATCTCGACGAAGGCACGCTGCACTAACCGACCGCGGAACACCTCCCGGCCCCGGTTCGCAGCTTCACATCGCCGGACATGAGCTTCCGGCAACGGTTTGTTTTGTGCCGCCATGACGGCGGATGTGGCTGGGAGCGGGAATGCGGATAGGTCTTTTTGCGGTGGGACGGTTGAAGGCCGGCCCGGAAAAGGATCTTGCGGCTCGTTACCTCGATCGTTTCGCCAAGGCCGGGCCGGCGATCGGCCTGGAAATGGCGCGCATGACCGAGGTTGCCGAAAGCCGCGCCTCCAACAGCGAGACCCGCAAGCGCGAAGAGGCGGGTCTGCTGCAGAAGGCGCACCCCGAAGGCGGTGTGCTCATTCTTCTCGACGAACGCGGCAAGGCGCTCGACAGCGAAGCCTTCGCCGCCATGCTCGGGACATTCCGCGATCAGGGAAAGCGCGACCTGACGATCGCCATCGGCGGCGCCGACGGCCTCGACCCATCCCTTTACGACAAGGCCGACATGACCATTTGCCTCGGCAAGCTGACCTGGCCCCACCAGCTCGTGCGCATCCTCATTGCCGAACAGCTCTACCGCGCCGTCACCATCCTCTCCGGCCACCCCTACCACCGGGTGTAATCGTCCCATCCCATCTCGAAAACTGTTTGGCTTTCGGTTCTTTTGCGTTAACGAAACGCTCACACAGGCGTGTTTTGATTCCCGCCCTGAAAATGACGATGCTTCCTAGCCGATCGCGGCAAATCAGCCTATTTTCACGCGATCCGAAGGGACCAGGCCCGAACCGACTGGATGAGAAAAGCCCAGCCCATGCTTTCCCGTCTTCTGCTGCCACCCCTGGCGGCATGTCTCGGTGTGGGCGCTTATGTGACCGGCCCTTTCCCTTTGCTGGATGTGGCCGTGGCGCAGGAGGCCGAGACCACCGCACCGCAGGCGCCTGACGATCGCGCCGCAACGACCGCATCGGTGCCGACGGCGCAGCAGGCGCCCGACCCTGCAGGCGATCTCGCCCACAAGCGCGACGAAACCCGTGCCCAGCTGAACGAGTTGTCGAAGACGATCAATCTCTCCTCCGACAAGACGAAAGAGCTGGAAGACAGTATCGCATCGCTCGACAAGAGCACCGACAGCCTGCGCCAGGCGCTGATCGACAGCGCCGCCCGCCGCAAGGAGCTGGATCGCAAGATCCAGCAGAGCGAAAAGACGTTGACGGACCTTGCCGTCAAGGAAGGCAAGATCCGCGCTTCCCTGCATGATCGCCGCGCCCTGTTGGCCGAAGTGCTGGGCGCGCTCGAGCGCATGGGCCGCAACCCGCCGCCGGCGCTGCTGGTGACGCCGGACGATGCGCTCGCCTCGGTGCGCAGCGCTATTCTTCTCGGCGCCGTCGTGCCCGGAATGCGCAAGGAGACGGACAAACTCATCGCCGATCTCACGGATCTCAGCAAGCTGCATGCCGACGCAGCCGCCGAAAAGGCGAGCTTCACCACCACCATGACCAACAGTCTGGAGGAGGAGCGGCGCATGGATCTGCTGATTGCCGAAAACGACAAGCACAGCAAACAGAATGCCGCCCAGCTCGGGGCCGAACGCAAGCGCGCCGAGGAACTGGCGGGCCAGGCAACCAGCCTGGAGGGGCTCGTCGCCTCGCTGGAAAGCCAGATCGGCTCGGTGCGCGATGCCGCGGCGGCCGCGCGTGCGGAAGAGGCGCGCCGGGCGCAGATGACCGAACAGCAGCGCGAGCAGGCGAAGGCCCTGGCCGAGAACGGTGTGCCCGATAAAAACCGCATTACGCCCGCATATCCCTTCTCGGATCTTAAACAGAAGTTGGAGCTGCCCGTGGCGGGCGATACCCTCCGCCAGTTCGGCGACGACGACGGCACCGGCCACACGGCGATGGGGTTGACCATCGCGACGGGTCCGGAAGCGCTCGTCACGGCTCCCGCCGACGGCACGGTTGTCTACGCCGGCGCGTTTCGCAGCTACGGTCAGATGATCATTCTGGATACGGGCGACGGCTATCACATGGTGCTGTCGGGAATGGATGCGATCAAGACGCGTCCGGGCAGATTTGTCTTCGCCGGCGAGCCGCTTGCCACTATGGGCCAAAAAAGAGTCGCGAGCGCGACCGCATTGGCGCTGGAAACGGATCGGCCAACGCTTTACATTGAATTCAGAAAAGATGGAAAACCGGTCGATTCTCGGCCTTGGTGGACCTCCAAAGACACTGGAAAGGCACGCAATGATACGTAGGGCTTCTCTTGTTCTCGTTGGCGCATTGATGGGTGCGACTGCGATGGGCGTTATCTACTCGGCGGTAGCGCCGGCGGAAGCCGCTGGCACTTCCACCTACAAGGAGCTGTCGATTTTCGGCGACGTCTTTGAGCGCGTCCGCGCGCAGTATGTGACGCCGCCGCAGGAAGACAAGCTCATCGAAGCCGCCATCAACGGCATGCTGACCTCTCTGGACCCGCATTCGAGCTACATGAATGCCAAGGACGCCGAAGACATGCGCACCCAGACCAAGGGTGAATTCGGCGGTCTCGGCATCGAAGTGACGATGGACAACGACCTCGTCAAGGTCATCACCCCGATCGACGACACGCCCGCCGCCAAGGCCGGCGTTCTCGCCGGCGACTACATCACCGCGATCGACGGCCAGTCCGTTCGCGGCCTGAAGCTGGAAGACGCCGTCGAGAAGATGCGCGGTCCGGTCAAGACGCCGATCAAGCTTACCCTGATGCGCAAGGGCGCCGACAAGCCGATCGAACTCACCGTCATTCGTGACGTGATCGCCGTTGCCGCCGTCAAGTCGCGCGAGGAAGGCGATGTCGGCTATATCCGCATCATCTCCTTCACGGAAAAGACGACGCCGGACCTCGAGGCCGCGATCGCCAAGATCAAGAAGGATATTCCGGCCGACAAGCTGAAGGGGTATGTCCTCGACCTGCGCCTCAACCCGGGCGGCCTGCTCGACCAGGCGATCAACGTCGCCGACGACGTGCTCGAGCGTGGCGAAGTCGTTTCGACGCGCGGCCGCAATCCGGACGAAACCCGCCGCTTCAACGCCACGCCGGGCGATCTGACCGACGGTAAGCCGATTATCGTGCTCATCAACGGCGGTTCGGCCTCGGCTTCGGAAATCGTCGCCGGCGCCCTGCAAGATCTGCGTCGCGCCACCGTTCTCGGCTCGCAGTCCTTTGGCAAGGGCTCCGTTCAGACGATCATTCCGCTGGGCGATGGCAACGGCGCGCTGCGCCTGACGACGGCGCTTTACTACACGCCCTCGGGCCGCTCGATCCAGGGCACGGGCATCACGCCCGACGTCAAGGTCGACCAGCCGCTGCCTGATGATCTGAAGGGCAAGCTGACGGCGGAAGGCGAATCCAGCCTGCCGGGCCACATCAAGGGCCAGAGCGAAACCGACAAGGGCTCCGGCTCTTCGGCCTATGTACCGCCGGATCCGAAGGACGATATCCAGCTCAACTACGCGCTCGACCTGCTGCGCGGCGCCAAGACGGATCCGTCCTTCCCGCCGAACCCGGAAAAGGCAGTTTCCTCCAAGTAAGGAATGGCGCCGGGCTGGAAACAGACCCGGCGCTTTCATAAGCGGAGAGCGAGCGGGGCAATGCGTACCGTTCCGCCCTCCTCGGCCGAATGAAATCGGCCCTGTTCAAAAACAGCTTCGTTCATGTTTTAGCACTTTGAGTGTTGCGGGCATTTTGCCGCTCGGCCGCGAGCGGAATGCCCGAGGCCGGTACAGTTTTCCGCTTGGGGTGGATAGGAACTTTGGGAACGGATTTGCATGCACCGTTGGGACAGAATCGCCGCCCCGGCCGCCAGCGGCGTCTTCCGCCCTTTGGGCGCATTCTCGGCGGCCTCTGCCTGATCGCGATTGCCTGTTTTTCCCTCTATTCGGCGCTGCAACGCGACGAGCTTCAGAAGACCCGTCCGATCGAGACCGCAAAGAAGGAAGATCCCGCGCCAACAGCCGAAATCAAGCCGGCGCCGAACGACCAGGCGGCTTTGACTGAGGTTGATCCGCAATCCGGCGCCAACACCGCCCGCATCGTCACCGGTGACGGTTCGGTCGTCACCATGTTCAGCCCCACCAATCGCGACGGCAGCGGCCCGGTATTGATCAACGCCAATCAGGTGGGCCAGGACCCGCGCATGGCGGCAACGCCGAACGAGAACCTCCTGGAGGATTCGCCCTTCGGCAAGCTGCCGATCACCGCGCCGAGCGGCCTCAGGCCGATGGATCAATATGCGCGGCCCTGGTCCGGCGCCCGCGGTATCCGCATCGCCATCGTCGTCAGCGGCCTTGGCCTCAGCCAGACAGGCACGCAGCGCGCCATCGAGAAGCTGCCGGAGGAAATCACGCTCGCCTTTGCCGCCAGCGGCAACAGCCTGCAGCGCTGGATGCAGGAGGCCAGGCGCGGCGGCCACGAGCTCCTCATCCAGGCGCCCTTCGAGCCTTTCGACTATCCCAGCAACAATCCCGGGCCGGATACGCTGCTGACCTCGCTGTCATCAGCGAAGAATATCGACAATCTGCACAAGGCGATGGGCAAGATCACCAATTATATCGGCGTCATGAACTATCTCGGCGGCCGCTTCCTAGCCAATCCGAATGCCCTGGAGCCGGTGCTGCGCGACGTCGGCAAACGCGGCCTGCTGTTCCTGGATGACGGTTCTTCGGCACAATCGAAATCCGGAACGCTGTCGAAAACGCTGGAAGTGCCGCATGCCTTTGCCGATATCCAGCTCGACGGAGAGCTGCAGCAGGATGCGATCCTGAAAAAGCTTGACGAACTGGAGCGCATAGCCCGCCGCAACGGTTCGGCGATCGGCGTCGCCTCCGCTTTCGACGAGAGCGTCGACGCCATCAGCAAATGGAGTGAGGAAGCTGCCATGCGCGGCATTGAAATCGTTGCCGTCTCGGCGCTTGCCGACGACCCGAAACATCCCTGATCGCTGGAGAGAAAGATGAGCACGCACGCCCCCGTGAGAGCCGAAGACCTGCCCTACCGTCCCTGTGTCGGCATCATGATCCTGAACCGGGATGGCCTGGTCTGGGCCGGTCGCCGCATTCCGGTCGGCAATTCCGAGTATGACGGCTCGCCGCAGCTCTGGCAGATGCCGCAAGGCGGCATAGACGACGGTGAAGATGCGCTGAAGGCCGCCTATCGCGAGCTCTACGAGGAAACGGGCATGAAAACCGTGACCCTGCTGGCGGAAGCGACGGACTGGATCAACTACGATCTGCCGCCTCAGCTGATCGGTATCGGCCTGAAGGGAAAGTTTCGCGGCCAGACGCAGCGCTGGTTTGCCTTCCGCTTCGATGGCGATGAAAACGAGATCGCCATCAACCCACCGCCGGGCGGCCATGAACCGGAATTCGACGCCTGGGAATGGAAGCCGATGGAAGCGTTGCCCGGCCTGATTGTCACCTTCAAGCGTTCGGTCTACGAACGGGTCGTTTCGGAATTCAGCCATCTGGCCGGCCTGAAGGCCGAGGACTGAATACAAGAGAACCGGCCGCAAAAGCGGCCGGTTCTGCAAGGCGTGGGTTATTCCGCGGAATCGGCGGAGTCAGCGTTGAGCTGGCCGTATTTGGCTTCGCCGATCTTCCCGAGCAGATCGAGCTGGGTTTCCAGGAAGTCGATATGGCCTTCCTCGTCCGCCAAAAGCTCTTCGAACAGCTTCATTGAAACATAGTCGCCGGCATCGTGACAGATATCACGCGACTTCTTATAGGCCGAGCGGGCGTCGTATTCGCCGGCGAGATCGGCCTCCAGCACTTCCTTGACGTTCTGGCCGATACGCAGCGGCGCCAGCGTCTGCAGGTTCGGATGACCTTCGAGAAAGATGATGCGAGCGACGAGACGATCGGCGTGCTGCATTTCCTCGATGGATTCAGCACGTTCCTTTTTGGCAAGCTTGGTGTAGCCCCAGTCTTCGAGAAGACGATAGTGAACCCAATACTGATTGACTGCGCCAAGCTCGAGAAACAGCGCCTCGTTAAGCCGCTCGATGACTTTTTTGTCGCCTTTCAATGTCCGCTCTCCTGTTGTCTTCATGAAATTTTTTCAGGCGAGACATGAAATCAAATATTTCGGTTTCCGTCGAGTGGCGACGGGCATGATAGTCTTCGGTTGTCTGTATAATGATATCAACGACATTCGGGAAACAGCCGCAGCAACGGCCGCGCTTTTCCATGGCGTGATAGACCTTGGCCGGAACGATGAGCTGCCAACAGTCCTGATCGAGGAGTTCAGTGATGACGTCCCGGATTTCCCTGTCGGTGATGTAATTACAACTGCAAACCAGCATTCTTTGCTCAGCCCGTCAAACATGACATCCGCTGTCTTGTTATCTGCTAAAGAAGACGCCCTTTGTCAAGAAAGAAACGATTCATTTTGATCGGCGGGCGGGAGCATCGGCTCGCGCTCGCCAGCTGCGAGGCCCGGAATCTCAATGAAAATTGCGGCCTCGCGGCATGACTCTCGCCGTTTCGATGCTATTGCTGCGGCCTTCCGCCGCTGTTCCGGCACCGGCTCCGCGCGGCAGCAGAGCGGGCTTTTCCTTCTGCCGGTGGTCCATGGTCGGCCGCAGCGCTTCATCCGCCCGATCGCTGACGCCGAAACGCCGCGCCTCTCGCTGCAGGATGCCGAGCGCAGGCGTCATGTCCTCGATATGATCGACCACCACATGGATGACGCCGCTCTCGCTCTGCAGCCGACCACGGATCTTCACCAGCCGCGCACCCATGACGATGGCGCGGTATTTCTCGAATTTCTTTGACCAGACGATCGCATTGGCGACGCCGGTCTCGTCCTCAAGGGTCATGAAGATCACCCCCTTGGCCGAACCCGGCCGCTGACGCACCAGCACCAGGCCCGCGATCGTCACCATCCGCCCATTCGCCACCTTGGGCAAATCCCGGCTCTGCACGATGCCCTGCCGCGCGAAATCGGCGCGCAGGAAGGAAACCGGGTGCGCCTTCAACGATAGCGACAGATAGCGATAATCTTCGGTGACCTGTTCGCCGGGCAGCATTTCGGGCAGCACGACCGCCGGCTCGACCTGCAGCTCCGCATGATCGCTGAGATCGAAGAGGGGGAGCTTTTCGGCAGCACTTCCGGCATCGAGCGCCCGCACTGCCCAAAGCGCTTCCCGCCGGCTCAAGCCGATGGAGCCGAACGCATCCGCATCCGCCAGGCGCTCGATCTGCGCCTTGGCAAGCCCGGAACGCAGCCAGAGATCGCGCACGGACCGATAGCCATCGCCACGGCGCTCGGCGAGCTGCTTCATCTCCTCCTCGGACAGACCCTTGACCTGCCGGAAGCCGAGACGGACGGCACATTGCGCCCTGATGATCCCGCGCATCGACGCATGCCGCGGCTCGACCGCATCCTTGTCGAAGCGCGCCTTCTCCAGCAGGCAATCCCAGCTGGAACGATTGACATCCACCGGCCGCACCTCGACGCCATGCTCGCGCGCATCGCGAACGAGCTGTGCCGGCGCATAGAAACCCATCGGCTGCGCATTGAGGATCGCCGCGCAGAAGACATCGGGATAATAGGCCTTGAGCCAGGAGGAGGCGTAAACGAGAAGGGCGAAGGAAGCCGCATGGCTTTCGGGAAAGCCATATTCGCCGAAGCCCTTGATCTGCTCGAAACAGTTCTTGGCGAACTCGCGGTCATATCCCTTTGCAGCCATGCCTTCGACCATCTTCTCCTCAAAAGTATGGATGGTCCCGGTTCGCTTGAAGGTCGCCATTGCCCGGCGTAACTTGTCGGCCTCCGCAGGCTTAAATCCCGCTGCCGTAATGGCGATCTGCATGGCCTGTTCCTGAAACAGGGGAACGCCCAGCGTGCGCTTCAGCACCTCCTTCAGCTCTTCACTCGGATAGTCGAGCTCCTTTCCCGCCCGCTTTGCCTCCCGCCGCTTGAGATAGGGATGCACCATATTGCCCTGGATCGGGCCGGGACGGACGATCGCTACCTCGATGACCAAATCGTAGAATTCGCGGGGGCGCAGACGCGGCAGCATGCTCATCTGCGCCCGGCTTTCGATCTGGAAGACGCCGATCGTATCGGCCCGGCAGATCATGTCATAGACCGGTATGCGGTCGGGATACTCACCGCTTCCAAGGTCGGCGAGCTGCTTCTTCACGTCGTAATGCAGCAGCAGCAGATCGAAAGCCTTGGCAAGACAGGTCAGCATGCCGAGCGCGAGCACGTCGATCTTTAGTATGTTGAGATTGTCGAGATCGTCCTTGTTCCACTCGATCATGTAGCGATCGTCCATCGCCGTATGCATGATCGGCACCACTTCGTCCAATCGATCCCGGGTGATGACGAAACCGCCGACATGCTGGGTCAGATGCCGCGGAAACCCCATCAGCGTCGAGGCGTAGGAAAGGACGTTCCGTGTTGTCTTGTCTTTGAGATCGAGGCCGGCAATCTTCGCCTCGCGCTCGGACAGCTCTTCCGTCGACCAGCCCCAGACGCCGCTCGCAAGGGCAGACTGCACATCCTCCGACAGGCCGAAGGCTTTCGCCACCTCGCGGCCGGCCGAGCGCGCCCGATAGCTGGTGACCGCCGCCGTCAACCCGGCATGCTCCTTGTCGTAATGTCTGTAGATGAACTGAATGACCTCTTCGCGCTTCTCATGTTCGAAATCGACGTCGATATCCGGTGGCTCTTCCCGTTCCGTCGATATGAAGCGCTCGAAGAGCAGGGTCGTTATTTCCGGATTGACCTCGGTAATCCCAAGACAATAGCAGACCGTCGAATTGGCCGCCGATCCCCGTCCCTGGCACAGGATATTCTGGCTACGGGCAAACTCCATGATCCGATGCACCGTCAGGAAGTAAGGCTCGTATTGCCGTTCGCGGATGAGCTCGAGCTCATGCTCGATCTGCATCGAGACCTTTTCAGGGATCTTTTCAGGAAAGCGCGACCTGGCCCCCTCCCACGTCAGTCGCTTCAACGTCTCCGCGACGGTCTCGCCATCAATGCTTTCGTCGGGATAATTATGCTTCAGCTCATCCAGAGAAAAAGACAGCCGGCTAAAAAACTTCTGCGTATTGGCGATGGCCTTTAGATAATCCCGGAAAAGGCGCGCCATCTCGGCAGCGTCCTTCATAAAGCGCTCGGCATTGGCCGCCAGCTTGAAGCCGGCTTGCGCGATCGGCACATGCTCGCGGATCGAAACGACGATATCGGCAAGCGGCTTGCGCTCGGTTGCGTGATAGAGCGGCTGGTTGCTGGCGATCAGCCGCACCCCGTTGCGCTGTGCGATGATGGAGAGCGTGGCGAAGACCAGCCGGTCTCGCCCATCATAGGCTGGCGACAGAACCATATGCAGCTTCCTGCCGAAACGCATCCATAGCCGCTTCAGGCACTGCTCCAGCTTTTCCTGCCCCTCCGGCGTCTCGACGCTTGTCGCATCGGGAACAAGCGCCAGCATCATCTCGTCGCCCCATTCCATAAGGTCGGCTTCTTCGAGCTGACAGGAACCTTTCTCGGCCCTAAGATTGCCGGCGCTCAGCAGCCGGCAGAGATGCGCCCAGCCCTTGCGATTCTGCGGATAGGCAAGGATATCGGGCGTGCCATCCGAGAACATCAGACGGGCGCCAGGCTGGAAACGAACCGGCTTCAGGAACGGCTTTTCCGGCTTCCCCTGGGCTCGAAGCAGAAGATTTTCCTTGATGACGTCTTCATATTTCGCCTGGAGAACCTTGGTATGAGCATGCGCCTTGACTACGCCGGCAACCGAATTGCGGTCGGCGATCCCAAATCCGGAAAGCTTCAGGAGGGCGGCCTGCATCACCATTTCTTCCGGATGCGAGGCGCCTTCGAGAAAGGAGAAGTTCGTTCTCACCCCGATCTCGAAGAAAGGCACGGGTTCGTGAAAGCTCGGGCGCGCGTTCATGCGAAGACCCCATGCATATACCAGTTCGGCGGTGTCTCGGTCTGGCCGTAGAGCCCCTTGCGGAACAGCCAGAAGCGATGGCCCTCTTCGTCCTCGACCTGGAAATAATCGCGGGCAGGCTCTTGCCTGTCCTCGACCCACCATTCCGCCGAAAGCCGCTCCGGTCCTTCGGCCCGGTTGATCCGATGCATCACACGCCGCCAGCGGAACTGCCGGGGAGGGCCGTCGGGCACTTCGGCGGCAAGGGCTTCGATCGGCTCCGGCATGCGAAACAGCCGCAGCGGCCGCTCGCCGCGGAAGAAGCCGTAGCCGGCATAGTCGACGCTCGTCCGTCTTCGAGCAGCAAGGACATCCATGACCGGCACCGGCCGTACCGCCCGCTCGGGAATATGGCTCTGCCGCAATTCGAAACCCTGCAGGCAATCCGGCCCCAGCCGCGCGGCCACCCGGTCGACAAAAGCGGCGAGCGACCCGTCCTGGCGGCCTTCTCCGACGAAATCGCCCTGCATCGCGTCGAAGGGCGCATGCTGCAGTACATTGAGACGGACAATCTCGAAACCATATCCGACATCGAGATCGTCATGAATGGCGGTGAAGCGCTCCGTGAACAGGTTGGCGATCCGGCTCGGCTCCCGCAGCGGCTGCGATGCGCCGGCGGCAATGCGGAAGACCGCCCCATCCACCCTGAACAACAGGAGTTCGAAGGAGCGGCCGCCGACACCACGCGCCTCCAGTCCCGGCTTCAGCGTTTCGGCAAGCTGGCGGGCAAGCTGGAGAATATCGGCTTCCGCCTGCACAGGCTCGACCAGCCGGCGCTCGGCCGACAATTGCGCGACCGGCCGGCGCGGCGAGATCGGCTCCTCGACGAGGCCGACGGCCTGATCGAGCCGCAGGAGCAGCTGCGCGCCGAAGCGGCGGGCAAGCGGCGCACGCGGCGCGGCCAGAAGGTCGCCCACCTGCTTCAATCCCAGCTTCTGCAACGCGGCGATGGTCTCTTCGCCGAGCCTCAGCGAAGCCACGGGCAGCGGCGCCAAGGCCTCTTCCATGGCTTTCGGAGGAACAACACGGCTTTCCTCAAAACGGGCGACCGCCCAGGACAGGCCGGGCGCGGAGGAAATGGCGCCGCGCACATCGAGCCCCAGCCGGGAAATCCGGATCAATATATCCTCGAGCAGCGCCTCTTCGCCGCCGAAAAGATGGGCGCAGCCGGTAATATCGAGAAAAAGGCCATCCTTGCCGTCGATCGCCACCAGCGGCGTGTAGCGGTCGCACCAGTCAGCGATCGCTTCCAAAAGCTTGCGGTCCGCGGCGGGATCCTCCTCGACGACATCGAGATCGGGACAGATCGCCTTTGCCTCGGCCACACCCTGCCCCTGCTTCAGGCCGATCATCTCCGCACGCTCGTTGAGCGCGGTGAGCCGCATGGCATTGTTGAGCTTGCCGGCACAGGCGAGCGGCGGCGCTTCAAGCCTGCCTGTCGAACGCCAGGAGAGACCCCAGCGCTTGCGTGCGATGCGGTCGGTCGGCAGATGCGGGAAGGTCAGCGCCAGAATGCGCTGCGTATTCGCCGGGAAGGGCAGGGCGTTGAGCGTCGGGGACAGGGGCAAAGCGGCGGTCATGGGCATTCCACTCCAGGGTTATGGAAAGAGGCGCCGGGTTGTGGCTCTTTTCCAAGGTCAGACGAAAGGCCGGATGACCGATGCTGCCGCCAAGCACCGATCCGTCCGGCAGGGGCCGCGCCAGCGCCGGCGCGGGTTCGACGGAAAAGCGGAAGAGGGCGCTGCTCGCTTCCTCCTCGCCTCCCTGTCGCAACAGAAACAAGGGCCGCCCCGCCGCCTTGGCTCTCAGCGCCAGCCGCCGGCTTTCGGTCAGGCCGAAACGCGAGGGATTGCCGCGCACTTCCAGAATGACGAGAGCAAAGGCAGCACTCCCAAGCGCCGCCTCCGCCACCCAGAGCGCGTCTTCCAGCCTGCGCGGGGAAGCCTGCAGGAAAGCCTCGGGCTCCAGCCCGAAATTCCTGATGCCAATGGCATAGGGCAGGCCCGCCTCCATCGTGGCGACCGTATCGCCGATCCAGAGGATCGGAATTTTGGCCGCCTCTGCGCCTAAAGCTTGCGCATGCAGCCGCGCGGCAAGCGCAAGGGCAAAGCCGCTCGCCGCCCCCGCATCACGCAAGCCGAGGGAGCGGATTTCCGTCAGCGCATCGAGCGGCAGGCCGCCTTGCAGAGCGGCGTCGAGATCATCGACGCCGGTCGCAAGAAACGGCTGAGCAGGCTTAGCCTGAGCAGGCCCGGCTTGGGCAGGCAGTGGCTTTTCAATGCCTGCCGATCCCATGGCCGGCTTGGCCGCCGGCATCTCATGCGCCACTGCCGCCAGTGCCGGGATCGGCCTGCCTTCCAGTCGGGCAATGGTTTCACGCAGGGCAAAAAGCGTTTCCCGCGCCACGGCGGACTCGGCCATGACGTTAGCTCCAGATCGATAATGTTCCTGTTATGTTCTTATGGATTCCAGAGGTCGGGAAAAGAGTCAACACCCTTTTATAAGAAAATATTCCTTTGCCTCAG
The DNA here is from genome assembly GCF_003627795.1 of Rhizobium sp. CCGE531. NCBI lineage: Bacteria > Pseudomonadati > Pseudomonadota > Alphaproteobacteria > Hyphomicrobiales > Rhizobiaceae > Rhizobium > Rhizobium sp. CCGE531. The sequence continues at coordinate 3,996,183 of NZ_CP032684.1, forward strand.
GCCGAATGGTTTTAGACCTATTCGGCCCAAAATCTGAATCCGCCCTAAAATCAAATAAATAGAGCATGATGTCGTCCGAAAACCGCTCTTACACTTTTCGGCATCACGCTCTAATCCGCTCTCGTAAAAGCCACGCAAAGTCTCTATATGACCAGCCAAGGAAGGAAGCATTCATGGCTCGCGTTGACCAGAGCGAAAACTGGCGGGATCGTCACTCGCCCTCCATCAGCACATTCGAATCTCTGGCAATGGAGGCCTATAGCCACCTACCGGAAGAATTTCGCTCGCTCACCGGCAACCTCATCATCCTCATCGAAGATTTCCCTGATGACGACGTGTTCGAGGACATGGCGCTCGAAACGCCCTTCGACCTGCTCGGCCTCTTCGAGGGTCGCGGCATATCGGAGCGTTACACCGCCCAAACCGGGGATATGCCGAACAAGATCCGTCTCTATCGCCGGCCGATCATCGATTACTGGGCGGAAAACGAGGAAACCCTCGGCGACATCATAACCCATGTCCTGATCCACGAGATCGGCCACCATTTCGGCCTGAGCGACGAGGACATGGAGCGCATCGAGGAGAGCGCCGAAGAGGCGACGGATCGCTGATACCAGCCGGACCGCAAGACGGCCGGGGAAGGGCGAAGAATTTCAGTCGCCGCTTACTGCTCCGAAAGCTTCATCTCCGGATCGTAGTCCTTGCCGGCCACGTTCTTGAGGACGGCCTGGCCGCACTGCATCTGGCCGGTCGTGGCATTGAAGGCATAGGTCGGCGAGCCCGACAGCTCCCAGCCCTTGTTCAGCGCCGCGGTCACCTTGTGGCAGAAGGACGCGTCGTCGGGACCGGTGAGGAAGCGATAGAGTTTCATCAAAGCATCTTTCGTAACGTATCAGCCCTCGCCCCGAGCCTGTCGAAGGGCGATGGAGCGCTGCTCGATCAGGTGAGCTTTATGAACCAGTCTTTCCGCCTGGACAAGGTGCAGCCGCTCCACCATTCGCCCGTTAAGGTTCACGACATTGAGAGCATCGGCACCCGGCTCGGCAAAGGCGGCAATGATGGCTTCGGCCTCGGCGATGGCTGTTACATCGGGGCCGAAATGCCGGTTGGCCGCTTCGATCTGGGTCGGATGGATCAGCATCTTGCCGGCAAAGCCCATGATGCGGCCCTGGCCGCATTCGGCCTCGAATGCTTCCGCATCCTTGAAATCGTTGAGGACGCTGTCGATGGCCTCGAGCCCATAGGCGCTGACAGCAAGCACCACCTGCATCAGCCAGGGCACGAGATAGGCGCGGCCGGGATGCGGCAGGACGCCCGTTTCCTTTCTGAGATCGTTGAGGCCGACGACGAAGCAATCGAGCCGGCTGCCCGCCGTGCGCCCGGCCTCGGCGATCGCGGCCGCATTCAGAATACCGCGCGGCGTCTCGATCATCGCCCAGATCCGCAGGCTTTCCGGCGCATCGGCCTCGGAGAGCCTGTCGCTGACATCAATCACGTCCTGCGGCTCGTCCACCTTGGGCAAGAGTACCGCATCCGGCTGCAGCTCCACCACCAGCGCCAGGTCCTCAGCGCCGAAATTGGAGGAAAGCGCATTGATGCGGATGATCCGCTCCTTGCCCGATAGCGGAGAAGCCGCGAAGAAGGCCCGCAAATTCTCCCGCGCCCCGGCCTTCTTTTCCGGCGAGACAGAATCCTCAAGATCGAAGATGACGGCGTCGCAATCGAGGCTCGTAAGCTTTTCGAGAGCGCGGCGATTGCTGGCGGGAACGCTCAAGACCGACCGACGCAGGCGGGCGGAACGGGAAGGGGAATTTTGGCTCGCGGATTGGCTCATTGTGCCGTTTTGCCGCGCTTTTAATCGCCAGGCAAGTCAACAAAAAGCCATGCTCCTCTTGCAGAGGGAAAGGAAGAGGACCACATTGCTGGGAGTAGAGAGGTCTCGACCATGCAGAATATCCGTTCCCTGTTCATCGCGCTTGCCGGTATCACCGTGTTTGCGGCCATGGCGTTGTTTACCGTTTCGGTCACGCTTGCCGTCGGCGGTATCCTGACCGTGCTCATGGCAGCCCGCGCGATTTCGCTGCGCATGAAGCCGGCACCGGTGCATGCCAAGACAAAGGCGAACGGCCAGCGCGAAATGCGCATCTGGAACGACGGTCGCGGCACCATCATCGACCTCTGAGGTTCAAGGCAGGGCAGGGGCGGCCCGGTATTGCCGGCCGCCGAAATCATTTGCCCATCCGGGCCTCGTCCTGAAGGACAGGCGAGCCAAAGTGGCGCCTTTTAGAGCATCTCCAAGATTCTCCTTCATTTCGGGCCGGATTTGCTCTATTGGCAGGATAATTCGTGCTTAGACGAGAATGAAGGCAGGACCCCATGGACAAGTTCGTGAAGTTGACCGGTGTCGCAGCACCCCTCCCGGTCGTCAATGTCGATACCGACATGATCATCCCGAAGGATTATCTGAAGACCATCAAGCGCACGGGCCTCGGCAAGGGGTTGTTCGCTGAAGCCCGCTACAATGAAGATGGCTCGCTGAACGAAGAATTCGTACTGAACAAGCCGGCCTACCAGAACGCCAAGATCCTCGTCGCCGGTGACAATTTCGGTTGCGGCTCCTCGCGCGAACATGCCCCCTGGGCACTGCTCGACTTCGGCATCCGCTGCGTCATATCCACAAGCTTCGCCGACATCTTCTACAACAACTGCTTCAAGAACGGCATCCTGCCGATCAAGGTCAGCCAGGAAGATCTCGACAAGCTGATGGACGATGCCTCGCGTGGCTCCAACGCCATCCTGACGGTCGATCTGGAAAACCTCGAAATCACCGGCCCGGACGGCGGCTCGCTCAAGTTCGAACTCGACGAGTTCAAGCGCCATTGCCTGCTGAACGGCCTCGACGATATCGGGCTGACGCTGGAAAAGGCCAAGGCGATCGACAGCTTCGAAAAGACGAACGCCGCATCGCACCCCTGGGCTGCCTGATCGGTTTATCCCTATTTTTGCATTTCGAAGCCGGGCCTTGCAGCCCGGCTTTTTTCATGCCGAAAAGGCCCCCCCTGCATGCGGGGAGAGGGCTGGGGTGAGGGGGGCTCAGGCCATCGACTTGATGGAAATCTATGATTTGTTTCGTACAGGAAGAGCGATAGGGCAGGCACCTTCCACCGTTTCTGCAGATCACCCATCGCAAATAGCGACAAGACTGCGCAACTATCGCCTTCGCAAACAGCCCCTCACCCTAACCCTCTCCCCGCAAGCGGGGAGAGGGGACTATTCCGCGAAAACAGCTCAGACACCGCCTTTTCCACCCGTTGTAATATGATCGACAAGAAGCGGGTCCATATAGGCCTGCCGAGGTTTTTCGGACCTCTCTCCCACCCCTAATTCCTCCCCACGCAATGGAGCCTCTCCATGACCTCGCTTCCCATTGTCGGCGCCGCCATGACGCTTGACGACGTCGAAATCCATCGCAACTGGCTGCTCGAAAAGCCGCGCGACCTGGAACTGCAGAGCTTCGTCGAAGCTGAAATCCTCAATGGCGACTGGGCCCCGCTGGCCGAGCGCGCCCGCAAGCTGCTCGCCGGCCACCAGGGCCGCCTTGGCATCCATGGCCCGTTCTGGGGCTTCGTCATCGCCTCGCAGGACCCGGATGTCCGCGCTGTCGTCTCCAGGCGCCTGCTGCAGGCGCTCGACGTCTGCGCCAATATCGGCGCCACGCAGATGGTCATCCATAGCCCCTATACGTCGTGGTCCTACAACAATCTCGACAACAACAAGGGCGAGCGCGAGAAGATCATCGAATATACGCATCTGACGCTGAAAGAAGCCGTCAAGCGCGCCGAAGATATCGGGCTCACCATGGTCATCGAGAATATCGAGGACAAGGATCCCCAAATCCGCGTCGGCCTCGCCGACAGCTTCAATTCGCCCGCCGTCGCTGTTTCCATCGACACCGGCCATGCCCATTATGCCCATGGCTACACGGGCGCTCCGCCGGTCGACTATTATGTCCACGCCGCCGGCAACCGCCTGCAGCATGTCCACCTGCAGGACGCGGACGGCTATGCCGACCGTCACTGGAGCCTCGGCGAAGGCAATATCCACTGGCGTGCCGTCTTTGCCGCCCTTGCCAAACTCGACAGCAATCCGCGTTTGATCATCGAGATCAAGGACAAGTCAAAGATCCCGGCATCATCAGCCTACCTCGCTTTGCTCGGACTGGCTGAGTAAGTCGCCGGAAGGGCGGGGGTCACAAGCCACCCGCCCTCGTGGTTCGAGACGGCCCTATGGGCCTCCTCACCATGAGGACTAACTCTCTCGCCCGACTCACAACTCACTCCGCCCTCATCCTGAGCCTGTCGAAGGATCAGGGCGGCCCATGACCGAGCAAAAAGATCAGCCCTCACCCTGAGGTGGCCCGCAGGGCCTTCGAAGTGTGAGGGCGGGTGATTGTCCGCAAAAGCCCGAAAACCGTACCGTTTCGGCTCCTTCCTCGCTTGAAAAGCCGCATTCGCAGGTCTAAAAACCCCGCAACTTTTTCTTTTCGCGGAGGCTTTCCCATGACAGTGCGCAATCTCTTCCTCCTGCCGGGCGACGGCATCGGCCCCGAGGCCATGGGCGAAGTCCGTAAGATCATCGCCTACATGAATGAGGCCAAGAACGCCGGTTTCGTCACCGACGAGGGCCTTGTCGGCGGCAGCGCTTATGACGCGCATGGAGCGGCGATCTCCGATGCCGACATGGCAAAGGCCATGGCGGCCGACGCCGTGCTCTTCGGCGCTGTCGGCGGCCCGAAGTGGGATGCGGTGCCCTATGAGGTGCGCCCGGAAGCCGGCTTGCTGCGCCTGCGCAAGGATCTGCAGCTGTTTGCCAACCTGCGCCCGGCCATCTGCTACCCGGCGCTGGCATCGGCCTCCTCGCTGAAGCCGGAGCTGGTCGACGGCCTCGATATCCTCATCATCCGCGAACTGACAGGCGGCGTCTATTTCGGCGAGCCGAAGGAAATCATCGATCTCGGCAATGGCCAGAAGCGCGGCATCGACACCCAGATCTACGACACCTACGAGATCGAGCGCATCGCCGGCGTCGCCTTCGAACTGGCGCGCACCCGCAACAACCGCGTCTGCTCGATGGAAAAGCGCAACGTCATGAAGTCTGGCGTGCTCTGGAACCAGGTCGTCACCGCGATGCACAAGGAAAAATATTCCGATGTGCAGCTCGAGCATATGCTGGCGGACGCCGGCGGCATGCAGCTCGTGCGCCAGCCGAAGCAGTTCGACGTCATCGTCACCGACAACCTGTTCGGCGACATGCTGTCCGACGTCGCCGCCATGCTCACCGGCTCGCTCGGCATGCTGCCATCCGCTTCGCTCGGCGCACCCGATGCCAAGACCGGCAAGCGCAAGGCGCTTTATGAGCCCGTGCATGGCTCGGCCCCTGACATCGCCGGCAAGGGCATCGCCAACCCGATCGCCATGATCGCTTCCTTTGCCATGTGCCTGCGTTACTCCTTCGGCCTGGTTTCCGAAGCCGATGCGCTGGAAAAGGCGATCGCCAACGTCCTCGACAGCGGCATCCGCACCGGCGACATCATGTCGGCCGGCAGCCGCCAGATCGGCACCGCCGAAATGGGCGACGCCATCCTGGCCGAATTCAAGGCCCTGTCGGCATAAATCACCTGAAATATTTCACGTGAAACACAAGACCCGCTCTGCGATGCAGCGCGGGTCTTTTACTGTTTGCAGCCTGAACACCACGCAGCGATCTTAAAAATACTGTTACAGGAGCCTGTTACTTGTCGAATTGATTGGAAATCAAAATGGGCGATGATTATGCAGGCAATCTTGACGTCTCTCGATAGGCGTTGGCGGCGAAGCGATGCGGCACTTGCACCGTCTCACTGGAAAATCTGCCTCTTTCTGACAGCCAATGCCGTGCTTCTCTCGGCGCTTCTGTTCGATTGGCCCGTTGGGGCAACCATCAAGGACGTTTCGCCGCCCCTTCACTTCTTCGGCAAAATGCTGACGGATTTCGGCGATTCCGAGTGGATCATCATCATCAGCGCTTTCCTGTTCTTCGAAGGCTGGGCTGGTAGCCGTCTGCTGCATTCGCAGCGCTGTCGCGGCAAGGCATTGCGTATCTGCCAGATCGGCGGCTATCTGCTGACGACCATCGTGCTTTCCGGCCTTCTCGCCAATTTGCTCAAGCGCGCCATCGGCCGCGCCCGACCGACCCATTTTGCCGATTGGGGCCCTTTCGGTTTCTCGCCCTTCAATGGCCGCGCCAGCTTCGAAAGCTTCCCCTCAGGCCATGCGACCACCATCGGTGCCCTCTTTGTGGCGCTTGCTTTCATGTTCCCGCGCTACCGCTACATCTTCGTGGCCTGTGCCCTGTGGCTGGCGATCACGCGTGTCATGGTCGGCGCGCACTATCCAAGCGACGTCATGGCCGGCCTGGCGCTTGGCGGCTGGTTTTCCTTCATGACGGCGATCGTCTATTCCCGCTACGGCCTGCTCTTCCGCATCAACGCCGCCGGCTGGCCGACGCCGAGATGGCAACTGTTCAAGGGCAGCAAGTCAGGACAAGCCAACGCTTGATCCGATCCGCACCATCGAGTCAAGCCGCGCCCACGGCGGACCAAGGCAATAAGGTTCCACCAGCCCCTGACGGCAGCTTTCAATTGCGATCGCACCGCAGGTTGCCAAGGCCGCCGCACATTCATATATCTGGCAAGCGGGTCACCGGAGGCGGTCAACCCGATTTCGTTCACTTGCGAAGAAAATCATGGATGCCGGGCCGATACGTTTAAGCGAAAGGCAGATGGGATTGATCTCCCGGGCACTTGCCGAACCACGACGTGTGCAGATCCTCAAGGAGATCGGCACGCGCAGCGAACCCATGCCCTGCAGCACGCTGAACGAGTGCCATGCCGTCAGCGCCGCGACGATGTCCCATCATATCAAGGAACTTGAGAATGCCGGTCTCATCGAGATCCAGCGGGACGGCAAGTTCGCAAACCTTGTTCTGCGCCGCGATACGCTGAACGCCTATATGGCGGAACTTTCCAAGATCTAACGATTCCGACGATGTCACCAGCATTTGTTGCCACTGCCCTTGTATCAGTTAGATGATTATCTAAATATCAAAGCGACGATGCGGATCTGTTTTCGGGTCGCATGCGCCAAATGATTCGATAATTGTAAAACTGTCTAACAATTTCTGAAGGAAGAAGACATGAGCAAACTGGCAGGCAAGGTCGCGATCGTGACCGGAGCATCCAAAGGAATCGGTGCAGGCATCGCCAAGGCGATGGGCGAGGCGGGAGCCGCCGTCATCGTCAATTATGCCTCAAGCCGCGAAGGTGCCGACAAGGTGGTGGCGGAAATCACCGCCAAGGGCGGCAAGGCACTCGCCGTCCACGGCGATGTTTCCAAGGCCGAAGACGTCACGCACCTCTTTGCCGAGGCTAAGCAGGCCTTCGGACGCGTCGATATCCTCGTCAACAACGCCGGCGTCTACAAATTCGCGCCGATCGAGGAATTCGCCGAGCAGGAATTTCATCGCCAGTTCAATATCAACGTTCTGGGCACATTGCTGGCCACGCAAGAGGCGGTGAAACATTTCGGCCCCGAGGGCGGTAGCGTGATCAACATCGGCTCCAACGCCGTCAGCATGAACTTGCCGACCGCTTCGGTTTACACGGCAACCAAGGCTGCCGTGAATTCCATCACCCAGATCCTCGCCAAGGAACTCGGTTCGCGCAATATCCGGGTCAATAATCTCGCGCCCGGCGGCGTCGAAACCGAAGGCGTCGTTGCGGCCGGCATCATCGGCAGCGATTTTGAAAAGCATCTCGTCTCCCAGACGCCGCTCGGCCGCCTCGGTCAGCCGACCGATATCGCTCCGGTCGCCGTCTTCCTCGCTTCGCAGGATGCCGCCTGGGTGACCGGCGAAACCATCTATGTTGGCGGTGGCCTGAAGTAGGCGCTATTTGCGATACCGCCCTCGGATAAGAGGGCGGTTTGCCGGGCGCGACACAACCCCGCGCCCGGCCAATATGTTACCGAACAATTGTCAAACCACCCCATTTTCCTATTTAGTATGCGTGTTCGGGTTTTCCGCTTAAGCACCGTAGTCGACTATGCCGCCAAGCGCGCATCTCGCCCGCGAAATTTCAAAACAACCCTGTCTTCGATGCGATCCCACGCAGCAGCGAATGTCATCGAACTCCCCTAAGATCCGCCGGCGATCGCTGTCGTGAACAACAAACGGAGGACGTCTTTATGAATACCGCCAATACCAAGTCGAAATTGGGTACGCGTACCAATCTCAGCGAGGAGGCGACACGCGATATTTCCGCAGCCTTGAGCGCCCTGCTGGCGGATGTCTTCGCCCTCTATCTGAAAACCAAGAATTTTCACTGGCACATGAGCGGGCCGCATTTCCGCGATTATCACTTGCTTCTCGACGAGCAGGGCGAGCAGATTTTCGCGATGACCGACCCCATGGCCGAGCGTGCCAGGAAGATCGGCGGAACGACCCTGCGGTCGATCGGTCAGATCGCCAAGCTACAGCGCATTCCGGACAATGACGCCGAATATGTCGATCCGCAGGATATGCTTGCCGAACTGGCGGATGATAATCTCAAGCTCTCCGCGGAAATGCGCGCCGTTCACGACGTCTGCGACGAATATGGCGATGTCGCCACCGCCAGCCTTCTCGAAAACTGGCTTGATGAGACCGAGCGCCGCACCTGGTTCCTGTTCGAATCCACCCGCATGTCCAACCGCTGATACCAGAAACAGCTGGCCTTCGAACGCAATACGTTGAAGGCGAGGCTCAATGATCCCGATTCCTCGCTCCCGCATCGTTGGGCCCGCATCGTTAGGCCCGCATTGATGGGAGCGAGGAAATCCTTGACTCCTGTGGAAAACATCTTAGAACCGGCGACGGAAAAGGAAGACTTCCATGGTTCGCTTCGAACAGCTCGATAGCTTCAGTCACCTGGCAGACCATGCCGGGCAGGATGTCTATTTTCCGGTTTCTTCCAAAACCAAGGCCAAAACGACGACGAAAACCGTCTGACGTCTCTGGCCTGCCGCTCTCTCCCCGGCTCGGCTGGGGACAGGACCCGTCGCCGATGGCCGCGGTTCCCCCCTCGCCCAAGAGGAGAGAAGAGAAAGAGAGCTTGAGAAATGGGTTTCAAAGTTGCAGTAGCGGGCGCGACCGGGAATGTCGGCCGTGAAATGCTCAATATCCTGGCCGAACGCGGCTTCCCGGCCGATGAGGTCGTGGCGCTCGCATCGGCCCGTTCGCAGGGAACCGAAGTGTCCTTCGGCGACCGGACGCTGAAGGTTTCCAACCTGGAGAACTACGATTTCTCCGACACCGACATCTGCCTGATGTCGGCCGGCGGCGACGCCTCGAAGAAGTTCTCGCCGAAGATCGGCGCCCAGGGCTGCGTCGTCATCGACAACTCGTCGGCCTGGCGCTACGACGCCGACGTGCCGCTGATCGTTCCGGAGGTGAACCCGGATGCCATCGCGCAGTTCACCAAGCGCAACATCATCGCCAACCCGAATTGCTCGACCGCGCAGCTCGTCGTTGCGCTGAAGCCGCTGCACGACTTCGCCAAGATCAAGCGCGTCGTCGTCTCGACCTATCAGTCGGTTTCCGGCGCCGGCAAGGACGGTATGGACGAGCTGTTCAACCAGACCCGCGCCGTCTTCGTCGCCGACCCGATCGAGAACAAGAAGTTCACCAAGCGCATCGCCTTCAATGTCATTCCGCATATCGATAGCTTCATGGAAGACGGCTACACCAAGGAAGAGTGGAAGGTGCTGGCCGAAACCAAGAAGATGCTCGATCCGAAGATCAAGGTCACCTGCACGGCCGTGCGCGTGCCTGTTTTCATCGGCCATTCCGAATCTGTTAACATCGAGTTCGAAAACGAGATCACTGCCGATCAGGCCCGCGATATCCTGCGCGAGGCACCGGGTTGCCTGGTGATCGACAAGCAGGAAGACGGCGGCTACATCACACCGTACGAATCCGCTGGCGAGGACGCGACCTACATTTCGCGCATCCGTGAAGACGCGACCGTCGAGAACGGCCTCAACATCTGGGTCGTCTCCGACAACCTGCGCAAGGGCGCCGCGCTCAATGCCATCCAGATCGCCGAATTGCTCGTCAACCGCGGCCTGATCAAGCCGCGCAAGCAGGCTGCATAAGGATTTATAAACCAATTTACGGTTTATAAATTCTTGCCGGCTAAGCAGGATCGAATGAAAGCCTCGCCCTTTCGGATGAAAGGCGGGGCTTTTGCAAATCGGTTTGGCGGCAATGTTTCACGTGAAGCGAAACATTGATCGCTAAAATGAAATAATGACAGAACGGTTGGATGCTGGCATGGTCCAGCGGCGACTAGACAGCGCATAAGCCTGGAAACTGGAGGGTTTATGCGCCTTTCAAAAAACGGTTACCGCGTTCGCGGCGCGATAAGAATTCGGGGACACTGAATGCGCATCACAAAGTCTGGAATGGCAACTCTCGTGGCGGGCGGGTTGTTGCTGGCGACGCCGATTGCCGCAAATGCGGCATCCTGTGGCAACACTTCCGCCGGTTTCGAGAATTGGGTGCAGGAATTCAAACGCGAAGCGCAAGGACAGGGCATCGGCCCCTCCGTCCTGGACAAGGCCTTCGCCAACGTTCATTACAATCAGCCGACCATCCGCGCCGATCGCGGCCAGAAGAGCTTCAAGCTTTCCTTCGAGGAATTCATGAAGAAGCGCGGCGGCCAGACGATCATCAATCGCGGCAAGAGCATGAAGCAGGCCAATGCGGCGCTCTTCGCCAGAATCCAGAAGCGCTTCGGCGTCCCCCCGGGTCCGATCATCGCGATCTGGGGCATGGAAACCGGCTTCGGCGGCTATATGGGCGACCAGCATACGCTTTCGGCCGTTTCGACCCTCGCCTATGATTGCCGTCGTTCGGCCTTCTTTACCGAGCAGCTCTACTCCGCCTTGAAGCTTGTCGGCGAGGGCTATCTCAGCCCATCCGCCCGGGGCGCGGCCCATGGCGAAATCGGCCAGACGCAATTCATGCCCAAGAATGTCGTTGCCTTCGGCGTCGACGAAGATGGCGATGGCAGGGTCGATCTTGTGGGATCGCGCGCGGACGCGCTCGCTTCGACGGCCAACTTCCTGCGCGGCCATGGCTGGCAGCCTGGCGCCGGCTATCAGCCCGGCGAGCCGAATTTCGCCGCCATCGCCGGCTGGAACGACGCAAGGGTCTATCAGCAGGCGATCGCCTATATCGGTCAGCAGATCGACGGCAAGTAAGCCGGATCTCATGAATTAAAAAAGGCGCAGCGACCGGATAATTCGCAGCGCCTTTTTCGTTTGATCTACCTGCCGCCCCACCAGGCGTCAGACCCCCTTAAACGTCGGGGCGGATGAAATCGCGGGTGCTTGGATCCATGATCCATAGCTCGCCGGTCGAGATATCGAACCACGCGCCGTGAAGACAGAGCTTGCCCTCTTCTTCCCGCGCCTTGATCTCCGGGAAGCTGCGCAGGTTCTCCAGCGAATTGCGGATCGAAATGCGCTCCAAGGCCGTCTGACGCTCGGCCGGTGTCATGATGTCGTTGCTCTGGATCTGTTCGGCGGCGGGCTTCAGCAAGCCCATCCATCGGCCGATGAAATCGCCTGGAGACAGTGGTTCGGCGTCGGGGTCGAGCGCGGCGCGGATGCCGCCGCAACGGCCGTGGCCCATCACGACGATATCCGAGACCTTGAGCGACAGGACAGCGAATTCAAGTGCCGACGAGGTCGCATGGAAATTACCATCCGGCTCATAGGGCGGCACCATGTTGGCGACGTTACGGATGACGAAGAGCTCTCCCGGGCCGGCATCGAAGATGATCTCCGGCGCCGAGCGGGAATCACAGCAGGCAATCACAAGGGTCGATGGATTCTGGCCGAGCTCCGCAAGATTGCGATAGCGTTTGCGCTCATCGACGTAACGCCCGCTCATGAAGTTGCGATAACCGTTCAGAAGGGTGTCGGGAAAGCTTTGCATGACATTGGATTACAGCGCAGTTCGGCCGATGGCAACTGTTGCGCTGCAAAAAGCGTTAACCACCGCAAACCGCTATTTCTTCCGCCGCTGCGCCGGGTGGACGAGGTGCCGCAACTGCACCATTGCCATCGGCGTCGACAGGCTTGTTGAATCGGCGGCGAGCGTCAGCTCATCGCTGCCGCGCTTGACGGCGCGCGCCAGCACCTCGTAAACGCTGGCCGTCGTCAGCTGCAGCGCCCTTTCCTCATCCATGCCGGAGAGCAGGCGCGAAAGGAATACGGCGGACAAGAGATCGCCAAGTCCGTTCGGCGCACCTTCGATGCTGCGATGCTCGGCAAGCAGCGCGTTTCGGCCGCTGAGATAGAGGTTTCCGATGCCGCCGGCCATCATCGGCACCGCCGAGGTCACCAGCATGCGTGACGGTCCGAGGGCAAGGGCCGCTTCCATGATGGCGTTGTTGTCCTCGAGCGGCGCGCCGGCAAGCCAGGCAAGCTCATAACGGTTCGGCGTTGCCAAGGAGGCCAGCGGGATCAGGAGATCGCGGATGGCTTCGGCCGTTGCCTCGGGCACATAGAGGCCGCCGGCATCGCCGATGACGGGATCGCAGGCATAGAAAAGATCGGGGTTCTTTTGCCGCAGGGCAGTCACCAGCCTGGCGACCGAGCGCGCCTGCGCGGCATTGCCGAAATAGCCTGAGAGAACCGCCTTCACTTCGGAAAGCCAGGGTGCGGCGATGAGATCGTCGATGGCGTGGTCGAAATCAGCCTCGCTGAAGGTCAGCCGCGTCGAGCGGCCATGGCCGGGATGCCAGGGCAGAACGATGGTCGGCAGCGCCCAGACGGGGTGCCCGAGTGTTTCCAGCGCGAAAACAGCCGCACGATTGCCGACGGACCCTCTGACGACATGGCTGGAGATGACGATAACGGCGCCGGCCGACATTTGCGACATGATGTTGCTTTCAGTTCAGGGCTTCGCACTGCATGGCGCCGTTGATGATCCCTTTCGCGCCACTCTGTCAACCGCGCTTCACAGAGTCATGAAAACCTCTGTTGACGAGCTCATTCCGCCAATTTCACGCCAATGTTCATCTGCTTTGCACCGGAAGCGCATATTCCGGCAAGATTCTTGAAAAAACGGAGCAAAATCGGTTCCAAAGCAACCAAATTCGCATTCTTTTTGCCAGTTTTTTCGCTAAACCTTCTGTTACTGTGGTCAAAATTCGAAAATCGGGAGGAATTTCATGACGCCCAAAACCAATCCGAAACGGGAAAAACAGATTGAAGCGGCACGCAAAATAGCCGCGACGGCGGGCGAGGCGCATCTCGATCCCGAAATCCTGTTCGGCCGGGCCAGCAATGACGATATGGAGCGATACACTCCGGAGATGCTGGCTCTTGCTGCCGCGCACGCGGCCAGGGAACTGGCAGCCTGGAGCGGTACCTCTCCGCGCGTCAGCATCGAGCAGGTCGCCAATATCGAGCCCGATGGCGCCGCCGTGTCGATCCTCTCGATCACCGACCACAACATGCCCTTCCTTTACGAATCGATCATGGGCGAGGTCACCAGCAGCTACCGCGACCTCCATATGGCCGTGCACCCGATCCTGGTCGTCGAGAAGGGCAAGCAGCCGGGTCTCTATTCCGCCGATCACCCGAGCGACCCTGCCCATCGCGTCAGCCATATCCAGCTTCATCTCTCGCCATTGACGGCGGCACAGGCAACGGATCTGACCAAGCGGATCCAGAGCGTGCTCGACCAGACGCACCTCACCGTTTCCGACTGGAAGCCGATGCTGTCGCGCCTTGATACGGTCATCTCGGAGCTTTCCACCTATGAGGCGGCCGGCCGCCGCAAGAGCGATCGCGACGAGGCGCTCGCCTTCCTTGCCTGGCTACGGGATGGCAACTTCACCTTCCTCGGCATGCGCGAATATGTCTATTCCGGCAAGGGCGCCAACGCCAAGGTCGAGCGCGATCGCGGCACCGGCCTCGGCATCCTCTCCAATCCGGACGTGCGCGTTCTGAGGCAGGGCAAGGACGCCGTCACCACGACGCCGGAAATCCTTGCCTTCCTCAACGGGCCGGATTTCCTGATCGTCACCAAGGCCAACGTCAAATCGATCGTCCACCGCCGCGCCTATATGGATTATGTCGGCGTCAAGCGCTTCGACGCTGATGGCAACGTCACGGGCGAGCTGCGCATCGTCGGCCTCTTCACCTCCACGGCCTATACCAGTGCCGCCGCGGAGGTGCCGCTGCTGCGCTCCAAGGTACAGAAGGTCAAGGATCATTTCGGCTTCGATCCCACAAGCCATTCCGGCCGCATGCTCGAAAACACGCTGGAATCCTATCCCCGCGACGACCTCTTCCAGATCGACACGACGCTGCTCGCGAGCTTTGCCGAGCAGATCAACGACCTGGCAGACCGGCCGCGCGTGCGCGCGCTGCCGCGCATCGACCATTTCGACCGCTTCGTCTCGGTGATCGTCTATGTCCCGCGCGAGGAATATGATTCCGTCGTCCGCGAGAAGATCGGCAACCACCTGAAGTCAGTCTATGACGGCCGCGTCTCCGCTTACTATCCGGCTTTCCCGGAAGGCGGCGTGGCGCGCGTGCATTTCATCATCGGCCGCAGCGCCGGCAAGACGCCACATATTCCGCAGGCCAAGCTCGAAGAGGCAATCCGCGCCATCACAGCCCGCTGGGACGAACGCTTCGTCATGCTGGCTGGCCCGAAGGCGCCGAACATCTCGGTCAGCCAGGCCTTCCAGGAAGCCTTCTCGCCGGAAGACGCTTTTGCCGATCTGCCTAATATCACAGCGACTGCCGGAGCCGAGCCGATCCGCATCGCCTTCTATATCCGCAAGGACGAGGCCGGCGACATTCTCTCGCTGAAGATTTTCCATGGGCAGGGCAACCTCGCGCTGTCGCGCCGCGTGCCGCTCCTCGAAAATCTCGGCTTCAACGTCATCAGCGAGCGCACTTTCGATATCTATGTCACGGCCAAGGACGGCACGACCGGCCATGTCGTGCTTCACGACATGGAGCTCGAAGCCCGCAACGGCGTGACCATCGATCTCGCACGCCATGGCGCGGCATTGGAAGAAGCCTTCCTCGCCGCCTTCGGCGGCACGATCGACAATGATGCCTTCAACCGGCTGATCGTCTCCGCCGATCTCTCCGCCCGCGAAACGAATGTATTGCGCGCCTATTCCCGCTATCTGCGCCAGGCCGGTATCGCCTATTCGCAGGATTATATCTCTTCGACGCTGGATAAATATCCGCGCATAGCCGCTTCGCTTTTCCGCCTCTTCCACGACACGCTGGATCCGAAACTCAGCGACAAAAACCGCACGAAGAAGCTTGTCGACCTGCACGCGTCCATCGAAACCGAGCTCGCCGACGTTCCAAGCCTCGACGACGACCGCATCCTGCGCCGCTACGTCAACGCCATGGACGCGACGCTGCGCACCAACTATTTCCAGAGGAACACGGACGGCACGCCGAAGGCCATGCTCGCCTTCAAGCTCGATCCGAAGCTGCTGGACGGCCTGCCTGAGCCGCGGCCCTTCCGCGAGATCTTCGTCTACGGCGTCGAAGTCGAAGGCGTGCACCTGCGCTTCGGCAAGGTGGCGCGCGGCGGCCTGCGCTGGTCTGACCGCGCCGAGGATTATCGTACCGAAGTGCTCGGCCTGGTGAAGGCGCAGCAGGTCAAGAATGCCGTCATCGTGCCAGTCGGCGCCAAGGGCGGCTTCTATCCAAAGAAGCTTCCGGTCGGCGGCAGCCGCGACGAAATCTTCAATACCGGCCGCGAGGCCTACAAGACCTATATCCGCACGCTGCTGTCGATCACCGACAATATCTCCGGCGCCGATATCATCCCGCCGGCCGATACCGTGCGGCTCGATGGCGACGACCCCTATTTCGTCGTCGCCGCCGACAAGGGCACCGCCACCTTCTCCGACACCGCCAATGCGCTGGCCCAGGAAGCCGGCTTCTGGCTGGATGACGCCTTCGCCTCGGGCGGCTCGGCCGGTTACGACCACAAGAAAATGGGCATCACCGCCCGCGGCGCCTGGGAAACCGTGAAGCGGCATTTCCGCGAGATGGATATCGATATCCAGACGACGCCCTTCAACGTCGTCGGCGTCGGCGACATGTCCGGCGACGTCTTCGGCAACGGCATGCTGCTGTCGCCGAAAATCCGCCTGCTCGCCGCCTTCGACCATCGCGACATCTTCATCGATCCCGATCCGGACATGGACAAGACGCTTGCCGAACGGCAGCGCATCTTCAACCTGCCGCGCTCGAGCTGGCAGGATTTCGACAAGTCCGTTCTGTCGAAGGGCGCCATGATCATCTCCCGCTCGGCAAAGTCGGTCACGCTGACGCCGGAAGCGGTCGCCGCCATCGGCATAGAAAAGTCGGTCGCAACGCCCTTCGAGATCATGACGGCGATCCTCAAGGCGCCGGTGGACCTGCTGTGGTTTGGCGGCATCGGCACCTATGTCAAGGCACAGACCGAAACGGATTCGGAAGTCGGTGATCGCGCCAACGATCCGATCCGCATCACAGCGGAAGAGGTCCGCGCCAAGGTGATCGGCGAGGGCGCCAATCTCGGCGTCACGCAGAAGGGCCGCATCGCCTACGGCCTCAAGGGTGGCCGCTGCAACTCCGACGCCATCGACAATTCCGCCGGCGTCAACACCTCGGACGTCGAGGTCAACATCAAGATCGCGCTTGCCAATGCCATGCACGACGACCGCCTGACGCGAGCCAAGCGCGATATCCTGCTGGCATCGATGACCGACGAAGTCGGAACCCTGGTGTTGCGGAACAACTACCTGCAATCCCTGGCGATCTCGCTGACGGAGCGCAAGGGAACCGGCAACGGCCTGGAACTCAGCCGCTTCATGAGCGTGCTGGAAGGCGCCAAGCAGCTCAACCGCAAGGTCGAGACCCTGCCCGACGATCAGACCTTCACCGAACGTTATGCCAACGGACGCCCGTTGACCCGCCCTGAAATCGGCGTGCTGCTCTCCTATGCCAAGATCGTTCTCTTCGACGCGATCGTTGCGAGCGACTTGCCTGACGATCCCTATTTCACAGCCACCCTCGGCCGCTATTTCCCGGCCAAGATGCAGCGCTCGAACGCCACGGATATCGAAAGCCATCGCCTCCGCCGCGAGATCATCGGCACGGCGCTTGCCAACGAAGCGATCAACCGTGGCGGCCCGGGTTTTGCGGTCAGCATGATGGACGCGACGGCCGCATCGGCCGCCGAAGTCGTCAAGGCGACCGTCATCGCCCGCGACGGCTTCGATCTCGACCGACTCTGGAACGATACCGACGCGCTGGATGGCAAGGTCGGCGGCCAGATGCAGAACCGCGTCTATAGCGAGATCACCGAGGTCTATACCGCGCTGACGCGCCTCCTCTTGAAGACGGGAGCCGCCAAGGGCGATATCGAGGAAACAGTTAGTCGGCTTAGTGCGGCTTTGAAGAAGCTGCGCGCCGTCTTCCTCAGCCACATCCCGGCGGATTTCGCAGCCGAGATCGCCGCCCGCGAGGCGGAATATCAGGCCGCCGGCCTGCCGGAAAAGCTGGCTTCGGAGATCGCGACGATCTACGCGCTCGTCCTCGTGCCTGAGATCATGCAGATCGCCGAACGCACCGGCGATACGCTAAACCGGGCGGCCGAAAGCTACTTCGCCGTGTCGCAGACCTTCCGCGTCGGCCGTCTGCTGCTCGCCGGCAGCCGGATCGTCACCGGCGATCACTATGAGAGCCTCGCTCTGGCGCGCAGCCTCGACCAGATCGCCGGCGCCCGCCGCGATATCGTCATCTCCGCCTTGTCCAACCATCCGAAGGACAAGCTGCCGGTTCAGGCATGGCATGCGGAGGACCGCATCCGCATCAATCGCATCGCCGAAGAACTCGGCGGCCTCAGCGAAAGCGGCGATCCCAATCTCGCCCGCATCACCGTCGCCGCCGGCCTGCTCAGCGATCTTGCGAACGGCCGGGCAAGGTGACACAGTCCGCCCCGACCCCGGTAGATGGGTGAGAGAGCAAGGGGCTGGATTTGGTGACGATCGAAATCGATAATGACGTGCCGGCAAAAGTGCCGGCACGGGGCATTTGGGGCTGGATGTTCTTCGACTGGGCGGCCCAACCCTTCTTCACCGTCGTCACCACCTTCATCTTCGGCCCCTATTTCGTCGCGCGTCTGACGGCCGATCCCGTCTCCGCGCAGACGACATGGAGCAACATGGCGACGATCTCCTCGGTGATCATCGCCATCCTCTCTCCGGTCCTCGGCTCGATTGCCGATCAATCCGGCGCCCGCAAACCATGGATCGCCTTCTTCGCCGTCATCAAGATCGCCAGCCTCTTCTGTCTCTGGGGGGCAGCACCGGGATCGCCGGTCATCTACCCGGTGATCTTCATGATCCTCGCTTCGATCTCGGCCGAATTCTCGATCGTCTTCAATGATTCGATGATGCCGCGGCTGGTCGGCAAGGATGATGTCGGCAGGCTGTCGAACGCCGCCTGGGGGCTCGGCTATCTCGGCGGCATGATTGTCCTCATTACCGTCGTTACGCTGCTCGCCGGCAATCCACAGACCGGAAAGACCATCCTCGGCCTGACACCACTCTTCGGCCTCGATGCCACGCTTGGTGAGGATGCGCGCATCACCGGGCCGATTTCGGCCGTGTGGTATCTGATCTTCATCCTGCCGATGTTCTTTTTCACGCCGGATGCCGCCCGCGGCCTGCCGCTTCGCGGCGCCGTTCGCTCGGGGCTGCGGGAACTCAAAACGACGCTCGGTGAACTGAAGCGCCGGCGCGGCATCAGCCTCTTCCTCATCGCCCGCATGATCTATCAGGATGGCGTCAACGGCCTGCTGATCCTCGGCGGCACCTTCGCGGCCGGCATGTTCGGCTGGGCGACGATCGAGATCGGCATTTACGGCATCATCCTCAACGTCATCGCCATCTTCGGCTGCTTTGCCGCCGGTTATGTCGATCGCTGGCTGGGCTCGAAGACCACCGTCGTCATCAGCCTGACATTGCTGCTTGTCGCCACCTTCGGCATCATCTCGACCGGACCGGGCTTCACGCTCTTCGGCCTTGTTCCGCTCTCGACGGTCAGCTCCGGTGGCCTGTTCGGCACGGCGGCGGAAAAGGCCTATATCGGCTACGGCCTGCTGATCGGCATCGCCTTCGGCCCCGTGCAGGCCTCCTCGCGCTCTTATCTCGCCCGCAGCGTCAGCCTTTCCGAGGCCGGCCGTTATTTCGGCATCTACGCGCTCTCCGGCCGCGCCACCAGCTTCATGGCGACACTGTTCTTCTCGCTGGTGACTTATTGGAGCGGCTCGGCCCGCCTCGGCATGGCAACACTCGTCATCTTCCTCGCCGGCGGCCTGCTGCTTCTGCTGCCGACGCCCTATCCGGCCGACAAGGCGAAGTAGGGATATCTCCCTATCGATTTAGGGATATGCCATGAGATGATTATGCCTCATGGCGAAGATGATTAGCCCTCATGGTGAGGAGGCCTGGAAGGCCGTCTCGAACCACGAGGGCGGATGTGGTGACCACTGGGGCCACCCTCGTCCTTCGACGGGCTCAGGATGAGGGTGGAATTAGCTGCCGTTTAATGCCGGAAATGGCGAACGCCGGTGAAGACCATCGCGACATTGTGCTCGTTGGCCGCGTCGATGACCTCCTGGTCGCGCATCGAGCCGCCGGGCTGGATGACAGCCGTGGCGCCCGCGGCGATCGCCGACAGCAGGCCGTCGGCAAAGGGCAGGAAGGCTTCGGAAGCGACGGCCGAACCGCGCGTCAGCGGCTCGGCAAGGCCCATGGCCTTGGCGGCTTCTTCGGCCTTGATCGCGGCGATGCGGGCGGAATCGACGCGGCTCATCTGGCCCGCACCAATACCCGCCGTCTGGCCATCCTTGGCGTAAACGACGGCGTTCGACTTCACGTGTTTGGCAACACGAAAGGCGAATTTCATGTCCTCAAGCTCCTGCGCCGTCGGCGCGCGCTTGGTGACGACCTTGAGCTCCATATCCTCGACCAGTGCATTGTCGCGGTTCTGGACCAAAAGGCCGCCGGAGACAGTCTTGGCGGTCAGGCCGGCAGCACGCGGATCGGGCAGGGCGCCGACCGAAAGCAGACGAAGGTTCGGCTTGCGGGCGATGATCGCCTTGGCTTCCTCGCTGACTTCGGGCGCGATGATGACCTCGGTGAAGAGCTTGACGATCTCTTCGGCGGTCTCAGCGTCGAGCAGGTTGTTCAGCGCGATGATACCGCCGAAGGCCGAAACGGAATCGCAGGCGAGAGCGCGCTTATAGGCTTCCACCAGGCTCGGGCCGGTGGCAACGCCGCAGGGGTTGGCATGCTTGATGATGGCGCAGGCCGGACCCTTTTCCGGCAGGAACTCGGCAACGAGCTCATAGGCAGCGTCGGTGTCGTTGATATTGTTGTAGGAAAGCTGCTTGCCCTGGAGGAGCGTCGCCGTCGAAACGCCGGGGCGGTTTTCGCCCGTCACGTAGAAGGCGGCCTTCTGATGCGGGTTTTCGCCATAGCGCATCTCTTCGCGCAGAACGCCGCCGATGACGCGGTGGCGCGGCGTGGCGATATCGAGCGCTTCGGCAAACCAGTTGGAGATCATCGCGTCATAGGCAGCGGTGCGGGCAAAGGCCTTGGCAGCCATGCGCTTGCGGAAATCATAAGTGGTCTGGCCGGCATCGGCGGAAAGCTGCGCCAGCAGCTCGGCATAATCGGCCGGATCGGTCAGCGTCGTCACATAGGCATGGTTCTTGGCCGAAGCGCGGATCATCGCCGGGCCGCCGATGTCGATATTCTCGACCGTCGTCGGATAATCGCCGCCTGCCTTGCGCACATCCTCGAAGGGGTAGAGGTTGATGACAGCCAGATCGATGCCTTCGATGCCATGCTCCTTCATCGCGGC
The DNA here is from genome assembly GCF_003627795.1 of Rhizobium sp. CCGE531. Classification (NCBI taxonomy): domain Bacteria; kingdom Pseudomonadati; phylum Pseudomonadota; class Alphaproteobacteria; order Hyphomicrobiales; family Rhizobiaceae; genus Rhizobium; species Rhizobium sp. CCGE531. The sequence goes on from NZ_CP032684.1 coordinate 4,017,236, forward strand.
CTGGTGCTCGGCATCGTCACGGATGGCGAGCAAACCGCCATGCACCTTCGGATGTAGCGTCTTGACGCGGCCGTCCATGATCTCGGGAAAACTCGTCACTTCGGACACATCGGTCACCGCAAGACCGGCAGCCGCGATCGCCTTGTGCGTGCCGCCGGTCGACAGCAGCCGCACGCCCTGGTCGCTGAGCGCGCGCGCCAGCTCGACGATGCCGGTCTTGTCGAAGACGGACAGAAGTGCTGTCTTCACCTTCACTTTGTCGGGAGCAGGAATTTTCTTGGAAACGACGGCCATGGGCTTTCTCCGGTCTGAAGCAATTCCAGGAAAAGTGCGCAGCGGTTTTCCGTCCGGAATTGCGAGATAACAAAAACAGAGCTGATACGCTCTGGCATGGGGAGACGAGATGTCCGGCGGAAATGGCGCGGGACGATAGAGCATGATGCCGAAAAGTGTAAGCGGTTTTCGGACGACATCATGCTCTACTTCTTTGATTGTAGAGCGGATTCAGATTTTAGGTCGATCCGACCTAAAATCATCCGGCTCTAGTGCCGCCCCGTTAGCATAGCTGACGCGCTTAGCCTATGGCCGATGGGATAAAAACCAGCGGATTTCCGCTTTTTCGGCGATCCGGAAAACGATCTCGAGCTGATCGGAAGAGCGCATGCCCGAGGGATCGGCAAAGAAGATATCTTCCGCGACAAGCACCTCGTTGCCCGGCGAGGAGAAGACCCAGGTCTCTCCATCCGGCGCGATCAGCAGCGCGGAATCCGTTTCCGTCTGCAACAGGCTGATGGAGGGGTGGATATGGAAGCGCGCCGAGGCAATGCCTTTACCCTTCGGCGGCTGTTTCCTGCCCTCCGGCACGAAGAACCGGTCGCGGCCGGCGACGATCGTGCCGCTGGCATTGAGGCTCAGCTCACGCTCGTGGGCGTAGCCGAAGGCGGAAAGATAGCCGTCATGGGCGGCTCGGACATAATCGCGCCCGTCTTCGGTCTCGGCGCGCTCGACGATGACCTTCTTGACGCCGCCGACCATGATCGGCCCTAACGATTTCGACTTGGAAAACTGAGACGACGAGGTGTCGTTGAGCGTGACGGTCGAATGCGCCGCGGTCGCTCGCGCAGCCTGTGTAAAGCGATCGCCCGCAAACTCCGGCGAACCGGAATTGATGATGAAGCGCGTTTTGCCCGATGACATTTCGAAGGAGAGACAGCCCGCATGCGCCTTGCGGCTGAGATCGGCCGAAGCGGCAGTCCCGACGTCGACGATAACGACGGCCGAACCGGCCGCCAACCGGTGATATCTGGTATGCGGCAGGGCCTTGAAAGCCTGTCCCGCCGTCTCGTCATAGCGCAGCACCGACATCAATTCGTTGGCAAGCGTCGAGGTCGCGCCGTTGAACAGCGCCAGATCACCATCCTGGTGACGAAAGAAGCGCAGCGCCGGATACATGCGGTCGATGCCGGGAATAAGCCGCACCGGCACGTCATGGCCGAGATTGACATAGGTCTGGCGCAGCGGCAGCAGATCGAGCAGCAGTTCCAGCGACGCGCGCGGATTGCGGGAGATATGGCCGCCATCCTGCAAAATCTGTCGGTCGATCTCGCGATCGAGTGCCTGACCGGCACGTTTCAGCGTAAGCGCGCTACTCGGCATGGCGACCGAGGACATGGCAAGCGCGATGCGCACGCGGAACCGGGTCACGCCATCGGGCGACGACGATACGATCCGGCGCAGAAAGCGCACATGGAAGACGAGCATCCGCATGAAACGGCGATAAAAGCCGCTGTCGGTGCCATGCAAAAGCACCGGCGAATGCGACAAGAGCGCGATCAGCCGCTGCGCCGCTATGTCAGGCGACCAGGCAAGACCGTGCAGCCGACGGCCGTGAACCGCAATCCAATCGGTGAGGATCGACCGCGCCATGGCCGAGGCCTGGTCGCTTTTCTCCGCCCGCAAATGCCGCAACCAGCGAAAATTGTGCAGCCGGGTGGCAAAGGCCAGCGACGGCAATTCGAGCGAGAAGGGCGATGCGCCCTGCGTTTCCAGAACGCGCCCGGCAAGCAGGATGCGCCCGTTCAGAAGCTCTTCGACGAAAAAGGGATCGACGCTGCGAAGATCGGTCGGCGCCACGATCAGCCGTTCCGGCACACGCATCGTGTGGCGGGTGAGACGCAATCGCGTCAACGCCGCGCGGCGCGACATCCGCCGCCATGCTTCCCGCATGTATGAACTCACTAAACCCTGCCGCAGACCTGCATATTTGCTTCTGCTTACTCTCATTATCCGTGGTTAAAAAGAGGTTACCGATATACCGATTAAGGACATATTACCGGGTTTTTTAACCTGTTCACGAAAGCTGTTGGAAATAACGCCTATTTCGTGCGTCGAAGCATGACCGCATAGAAGCCATCGAGGCCAGAGGCAAAACCTTGCGCCAGCGGTAACATATCCGGCGTCGTGCGGAAGGCTCCGAGCGGCGAAATCGCCGCTTCCAGACCTGGCCAGTCGCCCGCCGCGATCGGAACCCGTTCGACATTGTCCGTATCGGAGAGCAGGCGCGCGACCAGATCCTCGCCCTCTTCGGGATCGAGCGAGCAATTGGAAAACACCACCAGGCCGCCCGGCTTGACCAGCGTCAAAGCGTGGCGAAGCAGGCGCTCCTGCAGGGCAGCCAGCTTGGCGATATCCTCCGGCCCCTTGGTCCAGAGGACATCCGGATGGCGGCGCGTCGTTCCCGTCGAGGAGCAGGGGGCGTCGAGAAGGGCGGCATCGAAAAGTTCGTCGGGCTGATATTTGCTCATATCGGCAACGACGGTCTCGGCCTCCATGCCGAGGCGCGCCAGATTGGCGGAAAGCCTCTTCAGGCGGTTGGCGGATTGATCGAGTGCCGTGACCTTGGCACCCGCAAGAATGAGCTGAGCCGTCTTGCCGCCCGGCGCTGCGCAGAGATCCGCCACGCGCTTGCCGTCAAGCGAGCCGAAAAGCTTCGCCGGAATGCTGGCGGCGGCATCCTGCACCCACCACTCACCCTCATCGAAACCTTCAAGCGAGGGAATGGACCCTTCGAAAGCGGCAAGCCGCACGCCGCCCGTCGGCAGCACGACGCCGTTCAGCCGGCTCGCCCAGCCGCTAGCATCGGATTTCACGGTGAGGTCGATGGCCGCCGGCTCGAGCTGCGTGTCGGAAATTCTGAGCGCGGCGGCGGCGCCATAGGCCGCCTCCAGGCGGGACAGAAACCAGTCCGGCATGGCTGGCACCTTGGCGACCTGCTCGAGGATGTCCTGCTTTTCACGACCGATGCGGCGAAGAATGGCGTTGACCAGCTTGGCGAAGCGGCGATTGCGGGGATCGCGGTTGGCCTGCTCGACGGCAAGATCGACGGCGGAATGATCCGGCACGTCGAGATAAAGGATCTGCGTCGCGCCGACGACAAGCACGTGATGCAGCGCGCGGGCGCCTTCCGGCAGCGGTGAATCGAGCAGCGACGATATCGCCGCCTCGATGCGCGGCAGGTGACGCAGCGCGCTGTTCAAAATGGCGCGCACCAGCGCACGGTCGCTATCGCTGAGCGTCGTATAGGCAACGCTGCCGCCTTCGGCGTCCAGCATGCCGTCGAGCGGCGTCTTGCGGTCCAGCACGGCTCCCAGGATCTTTGACGCCGCAGCACGCGCTGCAAGGCCGGGCTTGAGCGGAGACGAATCGACCGGCCGGGATTGCTGAGGCCGCTTGCCCGATCGTTTTCCGTCTCTGTTGGAAGCGTTGTTTTTCGTGTCAGAACTCAAGACCAGGGACCCTTCGGCGGTTGCGAACCACCGCGACCCGTATTCGGCACGGAGCGCGATTTGCGCCCCGGATTAGCAGTGAAGGACGCTCCCGTCGAGCCAAAGCCGGAAGATGGCGTGATCGGCGGGGCGCTGCCGCCGCCGGAACGGGCCATTTCATGCAGCGCGGCGATGCGGTTTTCCGTGTTCGGATGCGTGGAAAACAGATTGTCCATGCGCTCACCGGAGAGCGGATTGATGATAAACATATGCGCCGTTGCCGGATGGCCTTCGGCCGCCTCGTTCGGAATATGCTCCGCACCCCGCGCGATCTTGCCGAGCGCGGAGGCAAGCCAAAGCGGATTGCCGCATATTTCTGCGCCGCGACGGTCGGCCGAATATTCGCGTGTCCGGCTGATCGCCATCTGCACCAGCATGGCCGCCAGAGGAGCGACGATCATCGCCACGAGAACGCCGACCATGCCGAGCGGATTGTTGTTGTCGCGACGGCCGCCGAAGAAGAAGGCGAAGTTACCGAGCATGGAAATGGCGCCGGCAAGGGTCGCGGTGATCGTCATGGTCAGCGTGTCGCGGTTCTGCACATGCGCAAGCTCGTGCGCCATCACGCCGGCCACTTCCTCCGGCGTCAGCGCGTGCAGCAGGCCGGTGGAGGCGGCAACGGCGGCATTTTCCGGGTTGCGGCCCGTCGCAAACGCATTCGGCTGCGGGCTGTCATAAAGATAGACCTTCGGCATCGGCAGGCCGGCATTGCGGGTAAGATCGCGGACGATGCGGAAGAATTCCGGGGCGCTGCGCTCATCCACCTCCTGCGCTCCATAGGTGGAGAGCACCATCCGGTCCGAATTCCAGTAGGAAAAGAAATTCATGCCGGCGGCGACGACGAATGCGATCAGCATGCCTGATTGACCGCCGATCAGATAGCCGACGCCCATGAACAAGGCGGTCATGAAGGCAAGCAGCATGGCTGTACGCATGAGATTCATCGAGGGGTCTCCAACACATCTGTCGTCCAAACCTTTTTCTTTGCAGCCGGACGCGCCGGAGCCGGATGATTTCAGGTCTCCTCGACCTGAAATCTGAATCCGCTCCGGAATTAAAAAAGCAGAGCATGATGTCACCCGAAAACCGTTCACACTTTTCGGCATCATGCTCTATGATTTGGCTATTCCTCCCCTCATTTCAATATTTCGGAGGTCGTGCGAGACCATGCAATCAGCAGATAACGACAATAATATCGACACCGAAGCCGGCGAAATCCCCCGCAAGCCGCTCTCGCCTGCCGCCAAGCGCGCCCTTGCCGAGGCCGAGGAGCGCCGCCAGGCGCAGGAAGCTCAGGCCCAGGCGGAGTTGCCCACCGAAATCGGCGGCCGCGGCGGCGCCGACCCCGCCCGCTTCGGCGACTGGGAGATCAATGGCCGGGCGATCGATTTTTGAATCTCGCTTCGGCAATTGCCGTGCCTGATATGGTGCGGCGACTACGGGGCCTATCTCGCCCCTGGCGGGCGAGAAAGCGATTTCACTGGTTTAGGAATTGCGATACCAAGAGCGCCGCATATTCGACGGCCTAGCGCAATTTCTAAGCCATTGAAATTGCAAGAGCGGGGGCGTTGCTTGCTGATATAGCGCTACGAAAATCAGCGCGTCCCTACCTACCCCCTCCCTTGCAAAATCTAGCACTTAGCCTTGCGGCTAAATGCTGATTTTGCTTTCCCGCCCGCTAGGGGCGGGATAGAGCAAGCGCCTAGCTCAAGCCGCATCCGGCTTGTTCTGCCTGTTGACGATCAGATCATCGACGACTGCCGGATCGGCGAGCGTCGAGGTATCGCCGAGCGCGCCGAAATCGTCCTCGGCGATCTTGCGCAGGATGCGGCGCATGATCTTGCCGGAGCGGGTTTTCGGCAGGCCGGGCGTGAACTGGATCTTGTCCGGCGAGGCGATCGGACCGATTTCAGCGCGCACGTGCTTCACCAGCTCCTGCCGCAGCGTATCCGAGCCTTCCTGGCCGACCATCAGCGTCACGTAGCAATAGATGCCCTGGCCCTTGATCGAATGCGGATAGCCGACAACGGCCGCTTCCGAGACATGCTTGTGCGACACCAGCGCCGATTCCACCTCCGCCGTGCCCAGCCGATGGCCCGAGACGTTGAGCACGTCGTCGACGCGGCCGGTGATCCAGTAATAGCCGTCCTCGTCGCGGCGGCAGCCGTCGCCGGTGAAGTACTTGCCCTTGTAGGTGGAGAAATAGGTCTGGCCGAAGCGTTCGTGGTCGCCGTAGATCGTACGCATCTGGCCCGGCCAGCTGTCGGCGATGACGAGATTGCCGTCGGCCGCACCCTCCAGCACGTTGCCCTCATTGTCGACCAGCTCAGGCTTGACGCCGAAGAAGGGCAGGGTGGCCGAGCCGGGCTTGAGATCGGTCGCGCCTGGAAGCGGCGTGATCATGTGGCCGCCGGTCTCCGTCTGCCACCAGGTATCGACGATCGGGCAGCGGCTGTCGCCCACTACCTTGTAATACCATTCCCAGGCTTCCGGATTGATGGGTTCGCCGACCGTGCCGAGCAGGCGGAGGCTGGAACGCGAGGCGCGCTTGACGAACTGATCGCCCGCCCCCATCAGCGAGCGGATCGCCGTCGGCGCGGTGTAGAAGATATTGACCTTGTGCTTGTCGATGACATCCCAGAACCTGCCCTGGTCCGGGTAGTTCGGCACGCCTTCGAACATCAGCGAGGTCGCGGCATTGGCGAGCGGCCCGTAGATGATATAGGAGTGACCCGTCACCCAGCCGACATCGGCCGTGCACCAGTAGATATCGCCCGGATGATAGTCGAACGTATATTCATGCGTCATCGCCGCATAGACGAGATAGCCGGCCGTCGTGTGCAGAACGCCCTTCGGCTTGCCGGTCGAGCCGGAGGTATAGAGAATGAACAGCGGATCTTCCGCCTTCATCTTCGCCGGCGGACAATCGGCCTTCACCTTGGCGATTGCCTCGTGATACCAGAGATCGCGGCCGGGTTCCCAGCCGACCTTGCCGCCGGTGCGGCGCACGGCGATGACGGTCTTGACCGAAACCTTCTGCCTGGCAGCGATCCCGATCGCCGTATCGGTGTTGTCCTTCAGCGGGATCGACTTGCCGCCGCGAACACCCTCATCGCAGGTAATGACAACGGTCGACTGGCAATCGACGATGCGGCCGGCGAGCGCTTCCGGCGAGAAGCCGCCGAAGACGACCGAATGCACCGCACCGATGCGGGCGCAGGCAAGCATCGCATAGGCGGCCTCCGGGATCATCGGCATATAGATGGTGACGCGGTCGCCCTTCTTGACGCCGTGCTTCTTCAACACGTTCGCCAGCCGGCAGACCTGCTCGTAGAGCTCGTTATAGGTGATCTTCTTGTCGAGATAGGGATTGTCGCCTTCCCAGATGAAGGCGACGCGATCGCCGTGCTTCTTCAGATGCCGGTCGATGCAATTATAGGAGACGTTGGTGACGCCGTCCTCGAACCACTTGATCGAGACCTTGCCGGTAAACGAGGTGTTCTTGACCTTGGTATAGGGCTTGAACCAGTCGATGCGCTTGCCGTGTTTGCCCCAGAACTTGTCGGGATCCTCGACGCTCTGCTCATACCATTTCCGGTACTTCGCCTTGTCGATCAAGGCGCGCGCCTTGACCGGCTTCGTTACAGGATGAATCCTCTCCGACATTGTTTCCTCCTCAAATCCTCACACTCCGATTTGTAACCGCGAGCGCTCTTTCCGCGCAATCAATAGCAGGTCAAACTACGACAGCAATTGGACAAAGTGCATTTCATCCGCAAAGAATTGCAATTCCGCGACACTGTCGCTATATAGAGCCGTATTTCCCGGACATTGTGGTGTTACACCCCGGACCGCGACACCGGCGCGGACTGACAGAAGGACTATATCCATGGCTCAACAATTGCTCATGCCGAAGGCAACTGCCATCTGGCTTGTCGACAATACGGCCTTGTCATTCGACCAGATCGCGCAGTTCTGCAAGCTGCACCCGCTCGAAGTGAAGGCCATTGCCGATGGCGAAGCCGCACAGGGCATCAAGGGCCTCGATCCGATCTCGACCGGTCAGTTGACGCGCGACGAAATCGCCCGCGCGGAAGGCAATCCGAACCACAAGCTGAAGCTTTCCGAGCCGAAGGTCCGCGTGCCTGAATCGAAGCGCCGCGGTCCGCGCTATACGCCGGTCTCCAAGCGCCAGGACCGCCCGAACGCCATTCTCTGGCTGGTGCGCAACCATCCGGAACTGAAGGATGCGCAGATTTCCCGCCTCGTCGGCACCACCAAGTCGACCATCGAGCAGATCCGCGACCGTACGCACTGGAACTCGGCCAACCTGGCACCGATGGACCCGGTAACGCTCGGCCTCTGCAGCCAGATCGACCTCGACATGGAAGTCGAAAAGGCCGCCAAGGGCCGTCCGCTGCCGACGGCCGCCGAACTCGGCGCCACACTGCAGCCGGCCCAGGAAACCGAAAAGCTCGGCTTCAGCTATGATCGTGACGAGCCGAAGGAAAAGGAAATCGACGCCGACGCCGTTTTCGCCAAGCTGAAGTCGCTGAAATCCACCACACCGGACGACGAAGACGACGATCAGTTCTGAGATCCGGCTACCGGACGTTATGCAAAGCCCCGGTCCTCGACCGGGGCTTTTTTGTCGGAAGACACGGGCCATCCTCGCCCTTCGAGGCTTCGGCCCCTTCGCCAAGCTCGGGACCTTCGCACCTCAGCAACCGTGTTGGTTGATCCAGGGTGTCCGTCTTCGGACGATTGTGTTGAGGATGGTTGCGAGTTTTCGCATAGCGGCGACGATGGCGACCTTTGGCGGTTTGCCGGCATCGCGCAGCCTTGCGTAGAAGGCCTTGATGGTTGGCGAACAGCGGAGGGCTGACAAGGTCGCCATGTAGAGGGCGCAGCGCACGGCGGACCGTCCACCTGCGATATGGCGCTGGCCGCGCATGGCGCCGCTGTCGTGGGCCATTGGTGCAACGCCGATCAGGGCGGCAAGTTTCTTGTCATCGATGCTGCCGAGTTCAGGGAGTTCGGCGATGAGAATGGCGGCGGTGATCTCGCCGATGCCGGGCACGGAAAGCAAAAGATCGCGCCGTTCGACCATATCGGGTTCGGTCTCGATGGCCAGGGTGATGGCCGTGTCGATGCGGGTAAGCTGCGCCTTGAAGGAGGCAAGCAGCTCGTGAATGAGGGCGGCGATATCCGCAGATGCATGTTCGAGGCGGTTCTTCTCGGCAACGGCCATGTCGATGAGTTGCCGACGGCGGGCCACCAGCGCGGCCAAGGCGATGCGGCCGTCGTCGATATGGGGGATCTGTGCCGGCCGCATCGCCTTGGCGAAGTGCAGGATGACCCGGGCATCGACCTGATCGGTCTTGGCCAATCGGCCACTGGCTCTGGCAAAATCGCGGACCTGGCGGGGATTGACGACGGCAACCGCAATACCGGCCGCCATCAATGTGCGCACCATGCGCATCTCGTAGCCGCCGGTTGCTTCGACGACGACCAGACTAGCTCCCGCGACCGCGGCTGCAAGCCCATCGCAACCTGCCGCATCATTGTTCCATCGCGCCACCGATGTGGCGCCGTCGAGCGCGACGTCAAGATAAGCCTTGGAGACGTCTATCCCGACCATAACATCCTGTGAGGCATTCATGGGTGCTCCTCCTTGCAACGCGGGCTCGAAGCCCAGCCAACCGTTCGAGCAGAAAGGATGCGACAGAGGCGCTTGCTGAGGTACGGGTTCAAGACCCAAGGATGACACGCACCTCCGTCACGCCACCCATCTTACACTATCGCCAACGTACAAGGGTGAGGATGGAGTAGGCACGTCGCATAAATAAAGCCCGCGGCCTACCGCACGAGGTCAGTTCGATATGGCATTCTGCGCCGAAGATTAGCCCTCATGGTGAGGTGCGGAGGCTCCTGAGCTTGTCGAAGGGGCCGGAGCCTCGAACCACGAGGGCGGGTGGTGGATGACTACACACATCTCCGCTCGCCCATAACGGCGTTGCTTATTATTTAATCTGGCTTCGACGAAATCTATCGCGCTCCAAAAATCGCGGAGCCAACGCGAACGCTGGTCGCGCCGAAGGCGACGGCGGTTTCGTAGTCGCTCGACATGCCCATCGAGAGTTTTTCAACGCCTGCCTGTTCGGCGAGCTTTGCGAGCAGGGCGAAATGCGGCCCCGGATTTTCGTCCGCCGGCGGAATGCACATCAGGCCCTCGACCGAAAGCCCGAGTTCCTTACGGCAAAGATCGACGAAAGCGACGGTATCATCAGGCGCGATACCGGCCTTTTGCGGCTCGAGGCCGGTATTGACCTGCACATAGAGCCTCAAAGGCTTGCCCTGTCGCTTCATTTCATCGGCGATGGCGCGCGCGATCTTTTCCCGGTCGATCGTCTCGATGACCTCGAACAGCGCCACGGCATCCGCGGCCTTGTTCGATTGCAGTGGCCCGATCAGGTGCAGCTCGATCCCTGATGTCTCCGCCTTCAGCTCCGGCCACTTGCCCTGGCTTTCCTGCACGCGGTTTTCGCCGAACACCCGCTGGCCGGCCGAAATCGCCGGGCGAATCTGATCGGCATCGAAGGTCTTGGAAACGGCAACGAGCTGCGCGGAGCCGGCCGCTCGACCGGCCTGGCGCTCCGCCGCCGCAATATGGGAACGGACTTCGTTCAGGCGCTCTTGAAGTTCCATCTTTCCGCCTCGATATTCGCGCTTGCTTCTTCAGACTTTGCAGTAACGAGGCTGATGGCCTTTGCCAAGGGCGAATGCGCCGGAATCCGGCTTTGCTTTGCAAGATAAGGCACTTGCTGCACCTGCTAAACTTGACGCTTGGGTGGTTTCGTGGTGAAGGTCACGCCTTAATCCCCATGATTTTCCGGAATGCAAGAACAGATGTCTATCGAACGTTATAATCCGCGCGACGCCGAGCCCCGCTGGCAGCAGAAATGGAACGAAGAAGAAGTCTTCGTGACCGACAACGCCGATCCGCGCGAGAAATACTACGTTCTAGAGATGTTTCCCTATCCGTCCGGCCGCATCCACATGGGCCATGTGCGCAACTATGCCATGGGCGATGTCGTCGCGCGCTATAAGCGCGCCCGCGGCTACAACGTCCTGCATCCGATGGGCTGGGACGCCTTCGGCATGCCGGCGGAAAACGCCGCGCGCGACAACAAGGTGCATCCGAAGGAATGGACCTACCAGAACATCGCCTCGATGCGCACCCAGCTGAAGGCCATGGGCCTGTCGCTGGACTGGAGCCGCGAATTCGCGACCTGCGACGTCGATTACTATCACCGGCAGCAGATGCTCTTCATCGACATGATGGAGAAGGGCCTGGTCTATCGCAAGAAATCCAAGGTCAATTGGGACCCGGTCGACAATACCGTTCTTGCCAACGAACAGGTCATCGAGGGTCGCGGCTGGCGCTCCGGTGCTCTCGTCGAGCAGCGCGAACTGACGCAATGGTTCTTCAAGATTACCGAATTCAGCCAGGAGCTGCTGGACGCGCTGGATACGCTGGACCATTGGCCGGAAAAAGTGCGGCTGATGCAGAAGAACTGGATCGGCCGGTCCGAGGGCCTGACCGTCCGCTGGGAAATCGTGGCCGAAACCGCCCCCAACAGCGATCGCGAAATCACTGTTTACACGACCCGGCCCGATACGCTGTTCGGCGCATCCTTCCTGGCGATCTCGGCCGATCATCCGCTCGCCAAGGAAGCCGCCGCCAAGGATCCGGCCATTGAAGCCTTCTGCGAGGAATGCCGCCGCGCCGGTACTTCGCTTGCCGCCCTGGAAACGGCGGAAAAGAAGGGCATGGATACCGGAATCCGCGTCCGCCATCCCTTTGACCCATCCTGGGAACTGCCTGTCTACATCGCCAATTTCGTGCTGATGGACTATGGCACGGGCGCTATTTTCGGCTGCCCGTCCGGCGATCAGCGCGACCTGGATTTCGCCCGCAAATACGGCCTGCCCGTCGTGCCCGTCGTCATGCCGAGGGAAGGCGATGCCGCAAGCTTCAGCGTTGGCGACGTCGCCTATGACGGCGACGGCGTGATGATCAATTCCCGCTTTCTCGACGGCATGGGCATCGAGGAAGCCTTCGAGACGGTGGCAACGAAGCTCTCGGAAACGAGCCTCGGCAATGCACCGCAGGCCGAACGCAAGGTGAATTTCCGCCTGCGCGACTGGGGTATTTCCCGCCAGCGCTACTGGGGTTGCCCGATCCCAGTCATCCATTGCGACGATTGCGGCGTGCTGCCTGTGCCGAAGCAGGATCTGCCGGTCAGGCTGCCCGACGACGTGACTTTCGACCAGCCGGGCAACCCGCTCGATCGGCACGCCACCTGGCGGCATGTCGCCTGCCCGCAATGCGGCAAGGATGCACGGCGTGAAACCGATACGATGGATACCTTCGTCGATTCGAGCTGGTATTTCGTCCGTTTCACCGCGCCTTGGGAAAATCAGCCGACCGACAAGGTCGCCGCCAACCACTGGCTGCCCGTCGATCAATATATCGGCGGCATCGAACACGCGATCCTGCATCTGCTCTATTCGCGCTTCTTCACCCGCGCCATGCGCGAAACCGGCCATCTCGACGTGAAGGAGCCCTTCAAGGGCCTGTTCACACAAGGCATGGTGGTGCATGAAACCTACAGCCGAGGCAATGGCCTGACACGCGAATGGGTGTCTCCGGCCGATATCAACATCGAGGAAGTGGACGGCCAGCGCCGCGCCACGCTGCTCTCGACCGGCGAGAACATCGCCATCGGCTCGATCGAAAAGATGTCAAAGTCGAAGAAGAACGTCGTCGATCCCGACGATATCATCGCATCCTACGGCGCAGATACCGCACGCTTCTTCGTGCTCTCCGATTCGCCGCCCGACCGCGACGTCATCTGGTCGGAAGCAGGTGTCGAAGGCGCCCATCGCTTCACGCAGCGCATGTGGCGCCTGGTGTCCGAAGCCGCCGACATGCTGAGGACGGTCGAACCGACTCCGGCTAAGGAAGGCGAAGCGCTGGCGATTTCGCAGATCGCCCATCGCACGCTGAAGGCGGTTCAGGGTGATTACGACAAGCTCGCCTTCAACAAGGCCGTGGCGCGGATTTACGAGTTCGTCAATGCGCTGGCGGCGCCGCTCAGCAAGATCGCAGCCGGCCAGGCCGATGCCGCCTATCGCTCAGCTGTCCGCGAAGCCGTCGAGATCCTGATTGCATTGGTCGCGCCGATCACGCCGCACCTCGCCGAAGAATGCTCGGCAGTGCTCGGCAATAGCCATATGATCGCTACCAGCGCATGGCCGGTCTACGACGAAGCTCTCGTCATCGAAAACGAGATCGTCTATCCCGTTCAGATCAACGGCAAGAAGCGCGCCGAATTGACAATCGCGCGCGATGCGGATCAGAATGCCGTGCAGCAGGCTGTGCTCGCCCTGAATGCTGTTACGAGCGCATTGAATGGTCAGGCGCCAAAGAAGATCATCGTCGTTCCACAGAGGATCGTAAACATTGTCGTCTGATAGTCTTTTCAAGTTCGCCCGCATCGCCGGCGTCGCCTCGCTTGTGGCCGTTGCCGGCCTTCTGTCCTCCTGCCAGGTTCGGCCGCTCTACGCCGTCAGCACGGGTGTCACGCAGAAGCTCTCCGAAGTTGCTTTCTCCGACGTCGGCTCGCGCGTCGGCCTGGAGGTCCGCAATCAGCTGATCTTCATTGCAGGTCGGGGCGCCGGCGAAACGAAGACACCGAAATATACCGTCGACCTCAGTGTCGCCTCCGGTACCGGAGGCGTTATCTATCTGCCGTCGTCCAGTACGTCGGCAGCAGGACGCACCACAGTGACTGCGTCCTTCACGCTGAAGGAGGCAGTCACTGGTAAGGTGCTTAAATCCGGCAGTCGCTCGGTAACGTCGCTTGTCGACTTCCCGACGCAGGAATTCGCCAAGCAGCGCGCAATCCGCGATTCGGAAGACCGCGCGGCCCGCGAAGTTGCCGAGATGGTGGCTGTCGACATCGCAGCCGCGCTCAGCCGCTGAAAAAGAGCGCGGCATGGCGGAAATCAAGTCTCACGAATTCGACGGATTCCTCCAAAATGCCGCGCGAAACTACCGCATCTTTGTCATTTATGGACCGGACCGTGGACTGGTTTCCGAACGTGCCGCGCAAATTGCCGGCAAGACCGGCGTCGACCTGAAAGACGCCTTCTCCCTTATCAAGCTCGACGTCGCGGATCTGCAGAATGATGCCGGCCGCCTGCTTGATGAGGTTAACGCCATCGGCCTGTTCGGTGGCGAGAAGCTTGTCTGGATTCGCGGTGCCGCCAACGAAAAGGCACTCATCGATTCGCTGCAGATCGTCGCCGGCAATCCTCCGGACGCCAGCTTTCTCATCGTCGAAGCAGGAGATCTCAAAAAGGGATCAGGATTGCGCAAGATTGCGGAGCCGGCTCGCAGTGTCGCTACCATTCCTTGCTATGCCGACGACGTCAGAGCTCTCAACAGCCTGATAGATACTGAGCTGGCAAATGAGGGGCTGCGTATCGCACCGGCCGCTCGTCAGACCTTGCTGGAGCTTCTCGGCGGCGATCGCATCGCGTCCCGCAACGAGGTGCGCAAGCTTGCCCTTTACTGCCGCGGCGAGGATATGATCGAGGAGCAGCACGTCATCGAGATCATCGGCGACGCCAGCGCGGTTTCCGCGGATGATGCCGTCGACGCTATCCTCAAGGGTGATTCAGAGGCTTTCCTGCGCGCCATGCAAAGGATTGCTTCATCCAAAACCCCGATGTTCCTCGTGTTGCAGGGCTGTCTGAGGCAATTTCAGATGCTTGATACGATGCGAGCGGAGATGGATGAGAAGCGGCTCGCTCCCGCTCAGGTCATGCAGACGCATGGCCGCCATCTGCATTTCCGTCGCAAGCCCGTTATCGAACAGGCACTCAGAAGCTGGACTGCGCCGGCCATCGCCCGGGAAATGAACAGATTGCAGAGCGCCATCCTTCAGACACGCCAGCGCGCCAGCCTGGAAGACACCATTGCCACCCAGACCCTGTTGGCGACCACGTTGCAATCAGCTCGGAAGGGTTAATGTTTCACGGGAAACAGCCGCGGAAATAGCGCATGGGTCCGATTGAAATCGGATCCGGCTATTCTTTGGCCGACTACAATTGCAAAGCTTGCGGGCTGCCTTCAGCGCCGCTCCAGCAGCCGACAAATCTCCTCGAGCTGCTCCAGCGTCTTGTAGCTGATCTTCACCTGGCCGCCATTGCCACGATGATTGATCGAGACGTCCAAACCGAGCGTATCGGACAGCGTGCGCTCCAGCGCCAGCGTATCGGAGTCCTTTTCATCCTTGCGGGCACCGACGGGACGGGGATCGTTCTGCGCCTTGATGTCATTCTGCGCCAGTCGCTCGGCATCGCGCACCGACATGCCCTTGGAAACAATGGTGCGGGCCAGCGAGGCCGGATCCGACGTCGACACGAGAGCACGCGCATGACCGGCAGACAGACTGCCGCCAGCAAGCATATCCCGCACCGGATCGGGCAGCTTCAGCAGTCGCAGCGAGTTGGCGACATGACTGCGGCTCTTGCCGATGATTTCGCCGAGATCGTTCTGCGTATAGCCGTGCTCGGCGATCAGCTGCTCATAACCCAGCGCCTCTTCCAGTGGATTGAGGTCGGCACGCTGGACATTTTCGACAATCGCAATTTCAAGGGCGGTCTTGTCGTCGACATCCCGGACAATGACCGGAATTTCGATCAGGCCGGCAAGCTGCGCCGCCCGCCAGCGTCTTTCGCCGGCTATGATCTCGTAACGGTCCGCCGAAATCGTGCGGGCGACGACCGGTTGGACAATGCCGTGCTGGCGGATGGAGCTGGCAAGATCATGCAGCTCGGTTTCATCGAAATAGCGGCGTGGGTTTCTGGGGTTACGGCTGATGAATTCGATCGGCACCAGACGATCCGGGTTGACGCCCGGCTTGCCCGCATCCACCGGCGTCGGCTGGTCCATCTCACCGATGAGAGCCGCCAGCCCGCGCCCGAGACGCCGCTTCGAAAGATCATCATTCATCACCGATACTCACTCTGGGACAATACTATAATATCATGCTGCAGCCTTGCGCTGCCGTTCTCTCTGGATCACTTCCGAGGCCAATTGCAGATAGGCCTGGCTGCCCGCGCATTTCAGGTCGTAGAGAATCGCCGGCTTACCATAGGAAGGCGCCTCGGACACGCGTACGTTGCGCGGTATCAACGTATGGTAGACCTTTTCGCCCAGATGGGTGCGGACATCGCTGACGACCTGCTGCGCCAGATTGTTGCGGGAATCGAACATCGTCAAAACGATCCCCTGAATATCCAGGGATGGATTGACCGTACGGCGAACCTGGTCCACCGTTTCCAGGAGCTGACTGAGACCCTCCAGTGCGAAAAATTCGCACTGCAGCGGCACCAGCACGGAATGTGCCGCCGCCATGGCATTCATCGTCAGCAAATTGAAGGACGGCGGGCAATCGACCAGAATATAAGAGAAGGCGAGGGCCTCCGATGCATTCAAAGCCCGGCGAAGCTTGAAAACGCGATCCGACTGCTGGGAAATCTCCATTTCAACACCGAGCAGATCCATCGTCGATGGCACGATGAAGAGATTCGGGACTGCCGTCTCCTGGACCGTATCCATGATCGAATGGGTGCCGACCAGCAGATCGTAGGAAGACAGCTTTCGATCCCGCCGCTCGATACCCAGACCCGTACTGGCATTGCCCTGCGGATCGAGATCGACGATCAGAACCCGCTCGCCGATCGCGGCAAGCGCAGTCGCCAAGTTGATGGCAGTCGTGGTCTTGCCGACGCCGCCCTTTTGATTTGCGATGGTAATAATCCGGTTTCGCTCGCCGATCATCTGCCGCATATCCAATTATGGTTAATTCAGGCGTCGCAGGCGACTTAGCTCCAAAATAACGGAATCTCGCTCGACAACACTCCGATGTTTTACCAGATCGAATTCCCAACGGCCACGGGCTTTCTCAAGCTCACGCTCGTAATCCCGGCCTTTATGCAGAAAAAGTCGCAGATTTTCATTGCGCTCGCGCCAGGGCGCCGCGTAACCCAGCAACAACTCCAACTCTGCGAGCGCCCGCGCCGAGATCACATCACAATCCTGGATGACTTTGGACGCCTCTTCGATCCGGATAGCGTGTACAGCGCCCCGCGCTTGGCATTCCCGCAGGCATACGCGCAGAAAAGCGGCCTTCTTCTGATTGCTCTCAACTAAATCGACGTGTCCGGCACCCATTTCCGCCAGAAAAATGGCGGTTATCACGCCGGGGAAGCCACCGCCGCTACCCAGATCAACCCAATGGCTCGGAGCTGAATGAAGCTGGAAAATTTGCGCACTATCGGCAATGTGGCGACGCCAAAGATCGTCGACGGTGGAAGGTGCGACAAGATTGATGGTTTTCGCCCACTTCTGGAAGAGCTGCGCAAAATGCTGCAGCCGCTCCTGTGTTTCACGTGAAACACGCACACCGTTCAATTCCATACTTCGGACTCTCCAACCTTGCAGTAGTAATCAGGAGACGAGCTTCCGCTCATCCTGATTGCTCGTCTTCTTGAGATGCGCTAGCAACAGAGAAATAGCCGCCGGAGTCATTCCGTCGATCCGCGACGCCTGAGCTATGTTCTTCGGATTTGCCCCGATCAGCTTCTGTTTCAGCTCGTTGGACAGGCCTGAGAGAGCGGCGAAGTCAAAGTCTGGAGGAATGGCGCGCTCTTCCTCTCTCCGGGCCTGTGCGATATCCGCTGCCTGTCGATCCATATAAACGGCATAGGCGGCTTCGATCTCGATCGCTTCGGCAATGCCCCGTTGCATGGATTGCAGCTCCGGCCAAAGACGAGACAATGCTTCGATCGATTGACCCGGATGCGAGAGAAGTTCGTAAGCGGAACGCCGCTGGCCATCCTTGTTGAGATGCATTCCGGCCTTCTCAGCCTCGTTCGGCGTAATCTTCAAATCCTTCAGGCGCGCGCGTGCCTGCTCGAGCTTCGCCAGATAGCGGTCAAAACGCGATGCGCGGTCAGCATCTACGCAACCAATAGACAAGCCAACCGGCGTCAGGCGCACATCCGCATTGTCCGCGCGGAGCGATAGGCGATATTCCGCGCGCGACGTGAACATGCGATAGGGCTCCGCGACACCCCGCGACGTCAGATCGTCGATCATCACGCCGATGTAGGAGTCCGTCCGGCTGAACTCGATTGCTTTACCGTCGGAAGCAAGACGCGCCGCATTCAGGCCGGCAACGAGGCCCTGCGCGCCAGCCTCTTCATACCCGGTGGTGCCATTGATCTGACCGGCCAGGAAAAGCCCGGGAATCTTTTCCACTTCCAGAGAGAGTTTCAGTTCGCGCGGATCGACATGGTCATATTCGATCGCATAAGCGTATTGAAGAATCTGGACTCGTTCCAGACCCGGAATGGTTTTGATGAAATTCTCTTGAACCTCCTCGGGAAGGGAGGTCGATATGCCATTGGGATAGACGGTGGTATCATCAAGCCCTTCCGGCTCCAGGAATATCTGGTGGCCGTCGCGCTCTCCAAACTTGACGATCTTGTCCTCGATAGAGGGGCAATAGCGTGGTCCGACGCCCTCAATCTGTCCGGAATACATCGCCGATCGCTTCAGATTATCCGCAATGATCCTATGTGTTTCCGGTGTCGTTCGGGTCACGCCACATTCGATCTGCGGATTGACGATGGAATCGGTCATGAAAGAAAAGGGCGTGGGATCCTCGTCGGCGCCCTGTCTTCCGACAGAGTTCCAATCGATCGTCGTGCCGTCGAGGCGAGCCGGCGTTCCCGTCTTCAAACGTCCCAGGGCAAGGCCATGTCGCAGCAACGTCCCTGAAAGGCCAATCGAAGGCTCTTCGCCGACGCGACCAGCCGGAATTTTCTTATCGCCGATATGAATAAGGCCGCGAAGAAAGGTTCCGGTCGTCAGAACAACGGCGCCGCAGCGGATGAGCCTGCCATCCTTCAAAGTAACGGCTGACACGCGTCCGTGCTCGAGGACGAGATCAAATGCATCCCCCTCGACGACATCGAGATTGGCGATCGCTCCGATTTCGGCCTGCATAGCCAAACGATAGAGCTTGCGATCCGCCTGCGTGCGCGGACCGCGCACCGCAGGTCCTTTCTTGCGATTGAGCATGCGGAATTGGATACCGGCAGCATCGGCAACCCGTCCCATCAAGCCGTCGAGCGCGTCGATTTCCCGCACCAGATGGCCCTTGCCGAGACCGCCGATAGCGGGGTTGCAGGACATGACGCCGATCGTATCCCGCCTATGTGTCACCAGCGCCGTGCGTGCGCCCAGACGCGCAGCTGCGGCTGCAGCTTCGCTGCCAGCGTGGCCGCCACCCACAACGATCACATCATATACTTCATCGAACATCATCAAGTCCTCGGTCGTGCCGACTGTTTGGCACACCAATTTCAGGAGTCAAGAAGGTTTCACGTGAAACGCTGGTCCGCGGCCCGATCGACATGTTTCACGTGAATCATTTGCCTACGCAAAATTCGGAGAAAATGACATCCAACAGGTCTTCGACGTCGACGCGCCCTGTTATGCGCCCGAGGCTCGCCGCCGCCCGTCGCAAGTACTCAGCCCTGATATCAAGGCCTCGATCCTCAGCCGCAAGTGCTGCCGCAATGGCAGTGAAGCTCTCGCTGAGCAGCGTCCTGTGCCGCAAACGGCTTGGCAATGCCAATGATAAGGATTCTGAACGATCCTGAAGATCTTGTCGAAGAAATTGATGCAACGCCGACAATCCCGCGCCCGTCTCCGACGAGATAAGCACGTCATAATCATCCGCACCTTCGCTGGGATGCAGGTCTGATTTCGTCCCTAGTGTGACGATCTTGCCCGAGAAACCCGGAAAGTCCTGCTGCGGGCGATCGCCGATCTCCGCCAATGACAGGACGAGGTCGGCGTCAGCCACGGTCTTAAGGGCGCGGCGTATCCCTTCGCGCTCGACAATTTCCTCAGTTTCCCGCAAGCCAGCCGTATCATAGAGCTTGACGGCATATCCTTCGATATTCAGATCGACATGCAGAACGTCACGCGTCGTCCCGGCAATGTCGGTGACAATCGCCACTTCTCGCTTTGCCAGCGCATTCATCAGGCTGGATTTGCCGGCATTCGGTGGACCGGCAATCACCACCTTCAAACCGTCGCGGATAATCTCACCCAGATCTGCGCCCTTGAGATGATCGGCCAGTTCCGAATGCAGTCGCTTCATATCCGCCCACACCATATCCGATACCGAGCCCGGCACATCATCCTCGTCGGCGAAATCGAGTTCCGCCTCGATCAGGGCGCGTGCGCGCGTCAACCGGTCAGCCCAGCCGTTATACAGATCCGATAGCCCGCCGGCGGCGTGCTCCAGCGCCAGCCGCCGCTGCATCTCGGTTTCGGCACTGATGAGATCTGCTAGGCCCTCAACCTCGACAAGATCCATCTTCCCATTCTCAAGGGCACGACGAGAGAACTCGCCATGGTCAGCGAGGCGGCACTGATCGAACGTGGAGAGCTCGGTCAGAAGCGCATTCGCGACAGCCTTGCCGCCATGAACATGAATCTCGACGCAATTCTCCCCGGTAAAAGAGGCTGGTCCAGGAAAGATCAAAACGAGGCCGCGGTCGATGATGAAACCGTTACGAGCCCGAATTGTTTTCAGTGCGGCCTGGCGCGGAGCCGGTAGCGTCCCGGAAAGAGATTGCGCGACGTGAAAAGCCAGGTCCCCGCTGATGCGGATCACGGCAACCCCGGCCGGCAACCCGCCGCTAGATAACGCATAGATAGTGTCGTTTGCCATCATTGAATTGATCCGCATCCGAATCGATTGCTATTAACGCCTTGCGTCGAGGAATCTTCGGTCATTAAAACGAAATCGGGGCCGCGAAAAGGCGGCCCCGATCATACCATGTAAACAGCGCCACCAAAGCGGCCACCGGAAGAATCCGGCTAATGATTAGGTGTTCATCGAGTCGAAGAAATCAGGGTTGTTCTTTGTCTGCTTGAGCTTGTCGATCAAGAACTCGATCGCATCGGTCGTGCCCATTGGCGCGAGGATGCGGCGCAGGACGAAGATCTTCTGGAGATCCTGGCGCGGCACAAGCAGATCTTCCTTACGCGTACCGGACTTGAGAATATCCATCGCCGGGAAGATGCGCTTGTCGGCAACCTTTCGGTCAAGGACGATTTCCGAGTTACCGGTACCCTTGAATTCTTCGAAGATGACTTCGTCCATGCGGCTGCCGGTATCGATCAGCGCCGTGGCGATGATCGTCAGCGAACCGCCTTCTTCGATATTGCGGGCAGCACCGAAGAAGCGCTTCGGGCGCTGCAGCGCGTTGGCGTCGACACCACCGGTCAGAACCTTGCCGGAGGAGGGAACAACGGTGTTATAGGCGCGGCCCAGGCGGGTGATGGAATCGAGCAGGATGACGACGTCACGGCCGTGTTCAACGAGACGCTTGGCTTTTTCGATCACCATTTCCGCGACCTGGACGTGGCGAACGGCCGGTTCGTCGAATGTCGACGAGATGACTTCGCCGCGGACGGAGCGCTGCATGTCGGTCACTTCTTCCGGACGCTCGTCGATCAAGAGAACGATCAGATAGCAGTCAGGATGATTGGCCGTGATCGAATGGGCGATATTCTGCAGCAGGACGGTCTTACCCGTGCGCGGCGGCGCGACGATCAGGCCGCGCTGACCCTTGCCGAGCGGCGCCACCAGGTCGATCACGCGCGGCGAGAGATCCTTCGACGTGGGCACGTCAAGCTCCATGCGGAACCGGTCGTTCGGATAGAGCGGCGTCAGGTTGTCGAAGTGAACCTTGTGACGGATCTTTTCGGGATCGTCGAAATTGATGGTGTTGACTTTCAGCAGCGCGAAATAGCGTTCGCCTTCCTTCGGGCCGCGGATCGGTCCCTCGACCGTGTCGCCCGTCTTCAGCGAGAAGCGGCGAATCTGGGAGGGGGAGATGTAGATATCGTCCGGGCCGGGGAGATAGTTGGCATTGGCGGAACGCAAGAAACCGAAGCCGTCCTGCAGAACCTCGACGACGCCCTCGCCGATGATTTCCACGTCCTGGCTCGCCAGTTCTTTCAGGATGGCAAACATCAATTCCTGTTTGCGCATGGTGCTTGCATTCTCGACCTCGAGCGACTCGGCAAACGCCAGGAGATCGGTCGGGGATTTATTTTTCAGTTCCTGAAGCTTCATTTCAGCCATGAAGGGAATTACTCATTTTTAGGAGGGAAAAGGCAATGTTGCTCGTATTCAGAACCGCGATAGGGGCGCTCGCGGGCGACAGAATGGATACATGCCACGAAGAGAAGATGGCGGGAAAATAGCGACTCACTTTCTGAACCGCAAGGGGGGCACGCAAAATGAGGGAAATTTTAGCGTCGCCCCTCATGTCGCCCCTGATAGAGCGCCACTTTACGAAAAAGGCTTCACGACCACGAGGATGACGATTGCGATCATCAGCAATGTCGGCGCCTCGTTCATGACACGCCAATAGCGCGCCGAATGCTTGTTTTCATCGCGGGCAAAGGCGCGTACCGCACTGCTGAAATGACCGTGAACAGCCGATAGCAGCACGACGAGACCAATCTTCGCATGCAGCCAGCCGCCCCGGAAACCATAGACAGACCAGGCAAGATAGAGCCCGAAAATCCACGTCAGGATCATCGCCGGCGTGATGATGTAGCGCAACAGGCGCTGTTCCATCACCTTGAACGTCTCGGATTGCTGCGAACCCGGCTCGGCATCGATGTGATAGATGAAAAGCCGCGGCAGATAGAACATGCCGGCCATCCATGAGATCACCGCGATGATATGCAGGGCCTTGATCCAGAGATAAAGATCGGCCGGATGCCAGGCGAACAGGCCGATCGCCAAAACGGTGAAGATCAGGATCATGAAATAGGCGCGCCGCCCGGCTCTCTGGCCTGGCGCGGAATCCGTCTGCTTTTCCACCGCCATCAGTTCCTCCATCCCCGCACGCGCTCGACGAGCGCAGCAACATTGGCCGGATCCGCCTGTGGCGTAATGCCATGCCCGAGGTTGAAGATCAGCGGACCATTGCCAAGATGCTGCAGAATATCGTCGATCCCGTCCTCCAGAGCCTTGCCTCCGGCAACCACACGCATGGGATCGAGATTTCCCTGCACAGGCCCGTCCTTCTGGAGCTCCTGTGCAAAAGCCAGCGGCACCGACCAGTCGAGACTGATCGCATCGGCGCCGGTCTTCTGGCGATAGGTCTTCAGCAGATAACCCGCGCCCTTGGCGAAAGCGATAATTCGCGCCTGTGGCCGCCGTGCCCTGACCAACGCAATCATTTTCGCAACCGGCTTGACGGCAAATGCCTCGAATTCCTTCTCGCCGAGTACGCCGGCCCAGGAATCGAAAATCTGTACGGCATCGGCGCCGGCATCGATCTGCTCCACAAGATAATCGGCGGAGATGTCGGCAAGCAGCATCAGCAGATGTTCGAACGCCTTCGGGTGGCGATAGGCAAACAGCCGGGCAGGGGCCTGATCGGGCGTCCCGTGGCCGGCGATCATATAGGTCGCAACGGTCCAGGGCGCCCCGCAGAAACCGAGAAGCGTCGTTTCCGCCGGCAGCTCCCGCCGCAACCGCCGCAGCGTTTCCATGACCGGCGCAAGGTGCGCCATGATGCCCTTCGGCTTCAGTGCCAGGATTCCGGTTTCATCGATCGGATCCATCTCCGGTCCATGCCCTTCGGTGAAGCGGACGTTCCGCTTCAGTGCATCAGGGATGACCAGGATATCGGAAAAGAGAATGGCCGCATCGAAGCCATAGCGCCGGATCGGCTGCAGCGTCACTTCTACAGCGTGGTCGGGCGTATAGCAGAGATCGAGGAAGCTTCCCGCCTTCGCGCGAGTTTCACGATACTCGGGTAGATAACGGCCAGCCTGACGCATCAACCAGAGAGGGGGAGGGGTGACCGTTTCTCCGCTCAGCACTCGCATGATCTTCCGGCGTTCATCGATCAC
>NZ_CP032686.1:600000-756635 GCF_003627795.1 Rhizobium sp. CCGE531
TGGTCCATCATTTGTAGTGTCCTGCGGTGCCGCATGAAACACCACAGCGTGTTGCGGCGGTCAAGGCATGGCGCTCCGCGCGGTTCGCGCGGAGCGCCATGGTGGCTCATATCATCCGAAGTTATATTTCATTTCCTTAACGGCGATATCGCCATTGAGAACCATCGGCTCGTCGTCGAGGAACAGCGAACAATTACGCATCGGGATGTCCAGGTGGCAGGCGGTGTCGTTCGGGCCGCCGAGCTCGTTATTCGGGCCGGTGGAGAACATGACGTTGCCGTAGAAGGAACGGGCTTCCATGCCCATGCCGCCCGGGAACTCGCCGGGGACCATGCGGTGCCACTTGGCGTCCTGGTTGAGCCCCCAGCCGACATGGCTCATGCCCATGCCGCGCGGATCGTTGAAGCCGGCCATGTAGGATTTGACCAGCTCGGCATCGAGACCGCCGCGGATGTCAGTGATCCAGCCGTTCTCGATCGTATAGATGATCGGGTCGCGGACGTAGATGTTCTGCGGGAGCAGGATATCGCCGGGTGCAACGACGATCGTGCCGTCGACGCCGTCGTCGTCACCGCCGGTGAAGACGAAGCCGGATGGCCAGTGGTCCCAGCGGCCCGGCTCGTCCGTGCACGCATATTCGGTGACGGCGGGATAGGTGTTGAGTTTGTAGGTAACGTCGGTGCCATGCGGAGAGGTGATGCGCATGACCTTTGCCTTGGACAGGAGGTCTCCGGCGAATTCGACACGCTCGCGCAGTTCCTTGGTCGGCAGCATGCGGGCAAGGATTTCCGGCGGCTCGACAGCCGTCAGGATACGCGTGCCGGCTGCCTGGATCGCCATCTGCTCCGGGCTGAAGAGCAGGAAGATGCAGTCGATGAGCATGTCGGCTGCCTTGAGCGCTTCCACCGCTTCCGGCATGGATGCCAGTCCGGTCTGGCCAACGGCCCATGCACCTGCCGGCGGAACCGGAGGCAGACGCATGTGGTACATTTTCGCGCCAAGACGCATGCCCGCCGCCATGAAGGCGTCGGCGTAATCGAGGCGCTCGTTGCCCTGGGTGAGGACGATAAGTTTCTCGCCCTCGTGAACGCCCGACATCTTCAGCTGATGCAGGCAGATTTCCGTGAAACTGAATTGATCCATGCTCGTTCCCTTATTTTGCTTGAGGACTTATGTGCCTCGTACAGTTACGGACAGTCGGACTTGGCCCCAGACTGGACCTTGGCGATTTCTGCGATCGCCTCTTCCTTCGAGACGACATCGCCGTACTTGTTGTCGATGTCGAACAGGTTCGCATTGTGCGGATCGGGATGCCGGTCGCCGACGCAATCGCGAACGACGATCGCCCGGAAACCATATTGAACCGCGTCCACGGCGCTGGCGCGGATGCAGCCGCTGGTCGAGCATCCCGCCATGATGACGGTATCGATGCCCTGCGCATGCAGATGCGAAGCAAGGCTGGTTCCGAAGAATGCGCTTGCATACTGCTTGACGATGACCAGCTCGTTCTTGGCGGGCTCGACCTCGTCGCAGAACTCGGCGAGCACATTGCCTTCCACCATCGCCTTCATGACCGGCGACTTCTTCACCCACATGCCGCCATCCGCGCAGTTTTCCGCGAGATAGAGAATGCGCGTGTGAATGACCGGAATGCCGGCCTTGCGGGCGGCGTCGATCAGTGCGGGCGTCTTTGCCACCGCCTCGACAACACCAGGCGCGTAAAGCGGCGCGCCTTCGATCGTGTAGGCCTTGAGGAAGTCGATGACGACGAGCGCGGGCCGCTGGCCGAAGCCGATGCGGTTGCCCCAGACACCCTGATAATTCGCTTCGGCGCTCTGCATTGCGGCTCCTCCTCAGTAAGCGCCTGACAGAAGCGCGCCGGCACCCGGCGAAACCGCTTCCAGACCCAGCGACTTCAGCATGCAGTAGGTGGTTGCCACGGCGGCGGTGACCACCGGCTTGCCTGTCATGGCCTCGACCTTGGCGATAACGGGAAGCGAAGGCATCTGAACACAGGCCGACAGAACGACGACATCGACGTCGGTCAGGTCGAGCGTCTGCACAATCGCCGGCAGGTTTTCGGGATCGTGCCGCGCCACGTCGAGATTGTCGGGAATCTCCAGCGCCCGCCAATCCTTCACGTCGAAGCCTTCCTCGCGGATGTAGTTCACGACCAGTTCGGTCAGCGGCTTCATGTAGGGCGCGACGACGGCGATCTTCTTCGCCTTCATCACCTTCAGGCCCTCGACGAGAGCGCCAGCGCTGGTGACGACAGGAATATGGGTGCCTTCCTCGATCGTGCGACCGGTCAGGCGCTTTTCCGACTCGCGATGATAGCCGAGGCCCATCGCCATGATGGCAACGAGGCAGGCATAGCCCAACACATCGACGCGGGCGTCGGAAAGCTCGATGGCGCAACGGTCGGATTCGGCGTCCATGGCCGCCAGCTCTTCCTTGACGACCTTCTTCATGCGCATGCGGCTCGAATGGAAGGTGAAGCGCTCCGGCCGGATCGACTGGCGGGCGGTCAGCATGGCGGGGATCTCGGTCTCCATCGTCGTGTTGGAGCTCGGAACGATCTGGCCGATACGGTAAATCTTCTGCACGGACGTATCCTTTGAAGCATGAAACTGGAAAACAGGAACGGCGGGCGCTGGCCCGCCGTCTCGCTAAATCAGCGGGAGAGAAAATCCCCAAGCGCTGCAAAGAAGCCGTCGAAATCGTCCCACGGAATCATGTGTCCACCATCAGGTACTCGCGCGATCTCGATGGCGGGCTGGAGCGAGCGTACTTCCGCCTCGTCCTCTGCCTGGATCACACCGCCTCGACCAGCAACCATCAGCATAGCCGGATGGGTGAGCTTCGGCAGATCCGGGAAGATGTCATCCTTGTGGAAATCTTCAAACGCCGTAACGATCGCCGGCTCGTAGCAGGTGTGTAGCCATTCGGCGCGCAGGGCGCGTTGTTCCTCGGTCCATGTCGGGCAGAACGCCTTCATGTCTTCGGCGGTCATTCCTTGCAGCGACTGGCGAATGGAATCCACATACCAGGGCAGCTTGCTTGGATACGGCCGGCGGCCCGGGCCGGAAACCGGCGGATCGATCAGCGCAAGCCGCGAGAAGGCGGCGGGTGCCACGATCGACGCGCGAATGGCGATGCGGGCACCCATGGAGTGACCAAGCAATGCCGGCTGTTCCAGGCCGAGCGCCTCGACAAAGCCGACGACGTCGGCCGCCATCGAATTCAAACCATAGTCCAGATCCGGACCGGTCGAGGACAGGCCGCGACCGCGCACATCGATAACATAGACATCATGGCGCTCCGCAAGCCTTTCGGCGACGAAACCCCAGGTGATTGCCGGGCTGGTGATGCCCGGGATCAGGACGACAGGTCGGCCCTTGCCGCCATAGCGCAGATAGTGCTGGCGGATGCCGTT
Source organism: Rhizobium sp. CCGE531 (assembly GCF_003627795.1). NCBI lineage: Bacteria > Pseudomonadati > Pseudomonadota > Alphaproteobacteria > Hyphomicrobiales > Rhizobiaceae > Rhizobium > Rhizobium sp. CCGE531. The sequence continues at coordinate 603,437 of NZ_CP032686.1, forward strand.
CGCGAAGACATTCGCCCCGTACAGCGCCGCGCCGATCATGCCGCGGTCTCGCTCTTCAGCGGTTCGGCGTAGATGTCGTAGCCGTAGACCCATGCCGGATCCTCTTGCTCCAGCAAGAAGGTGTTGGCGTTCGATACGGTCTGGACACGGGTTGCACGGTCGCGGCGATTGGCCTCGTACAGTCCGAAAGCGGTCTTGAAGCCGTTGACGCCGGTCTCCTGCAAGCACCGGGTCAGCATGGCGGCATCTTCAATTGCCATCGCTGCGCCCTGGGCCATGTGCGGCTTCATCGGGTGGCAGGCATCGCCGAGCAGCACAAGTCGTCCCTTGCTCCAGAGCGGCAGCGGATTGCGGTTGAACAGCGGCCACTTGGTTACTTCGTCCGTACTCTCAATCAGCGCCTGAATGACCGGATGGTATCCTTCGAATGCGGCTGCCATCTCTTCGCGGCTGCTTTCGACGAAGGCCGAATCGAACTCCCATGCCGGATGCGGCACGCCGGTGACATAGTAATATTCGTCGCGCCGAGCCGTCGTGTAGTAGACCATCATATGACGGTCCGGGCCCCACCACTTGACGCAGTCCTCGAAGGTGAGATCGTATTTCTTCAGTTTGTCGGATGAGATCAGGGCGCGATGGCCGACCCAACCGCTGTAATTCGGCTTCTCTTCGCCAAGCAGCGTTTCGCGAACGCGCGAATTGATGCCGTCGGCGCCGATTACGATGTCGGCGCGCACGGAGGTGCCGTCCTCGAATTCGACGAGCACGTCCGTGCCGTTATCGTCGACGCGAGCGAGCTTCTTGCCGAAATGCAAGGTGCGGGGCTGCAGCGCGTCACACTGGATCGCCTGCAGGTCACCGCGGTGAACGGTGCAATAGATCTGGCCGTAGCCTTCAAGCGGAACCCGTGCGGTGTATTCGCCGGTAATGCCGTCGCGGCTGAACCAATGGCTCGGCGTGCTACTGATGCCGATGACCTTCTGGTCGACGCCGATGCGCTGGAAAATCTTCAGGACGTTCGGTCCCATGTGGATGCCGGCGCCCAGACGCGAGAAGCTCGGCGCCTGTTCGTAGACGTTGACGTCGAAACCCGCGTGCTGGAGCAGCGCGCCAGCGACCGCGCCGCCGAGGCCGGCACCAATAATCGCGATCTTCTCTTTTCCGTTGGACATGGCGACCTTTCTTGGCTGCCTTTTCGGCAGCGTTGTTCCCATCACTATGAAGTCTGCGAAAATTCTAGCGCATACGCTTTAAATTGCAATGGCTGAGCTTTGATTTTCATCAAAAAGAGTCATAAATCATCCTGCTAATTGAACAATCTAGCAAAATTCAACTTATTGAATTCGACTTGTCATTTATCATTATGAAGCGTATACACTTATAAAAAATATAAAAGGGGCAATAGATGCGAAGAGTCGGTGACGATCGCATCGTTATGGTTTGCGGGCGTCTGCGTGATGCCTGCCGCGTAACGGTTCGGTCAGCGAGCGAAGGCTGGGTCTGTGTCGAGTTCTCTGCGGAGGGCCTGTTTTGACACTGCCAGTTTGCTTCAGTTTGAATGTGAACGACGCCATCAAGAGCGTTGAAGCAAGCCGGGAAACACCACTCCTTTATATCCTCAGAAACGATCTTTTCCTCAACGGCCCGAAATACGGCTGCGGGCTGGGCGAATGCGGTGCGTGCGCCGTGCTCATGGATGGCCGTGCGGTCCGATCATGCACCGTACCGCTCGGCGCGGTCGGTACGCGTTCGGTGACGACGCTGGAGGGCCTCGGCACACCGGAGCATCTGCATCCGGTTCAGGCGGCCTTCATCGATGAAGCCGCGGCGCAGTGCGGATATTGCCTGAACGGCATGATTATTGCGACGGTTTCCCTGCTTAACCGCAATGCCGATCCCAATGAGGACGACATTCGCGAGGCGTTGCGCCATCATCTCTGCCGTTGTGGAACTCACATGGAAATACTCGCTGCGGCCCGACGTGCCGTCGCCTATGTCAAGGCCGAACGCGCGCGCATTGAAATGTCGGATAATCGCGAAGCCGATCGCGCCACATCGGGCAATAAGACTGAGGTTTCGCCATGAACGACCATCGCGAGATACCCAAAACCCGCTACATGTCCGCCGCCGATGCGCTGCTTGTCGTCAATGATGTGTCGCTGGGCGATGCCGCCGAACTCTATATCGCCATCGGTGCCGATAGCCGCGTGATTGCTTTCAACGGACACGTCGACCTCGGCACTGGGATACGCACCGCGTTGGCGCAGATCGTGGCCGAGGAATTAAGCACGCCCTTCGAACAGGTGGAGATGGTGCTCGGCGCCACCTCGGCTGCGCCGAACCAGGGTGCCACGATCGCAAGCGAGACGATCCAGATCACGGCCGTGCCTTTGCGCCAGGCCGCCGCCACCGCCCGCCATCATCTGCTTGCAAGGGCGGCTGAACGCATGGGCGTAGCCCGTGAGCGGCTGATCCTGGAGAATGGCATCATTCGCGCCGATGGTGGCGAGAACTGGCAGCTCAGCTTTGGTGACCTCGTCGCCGGCGACCACGTCACGCTCTCGATCGACAAGGCGGCGGTCCTGAAGCCCGCAGCGGATTACCGGCTCGTCGGCTCGTCACGGCCACGCGTGGATATTCCGGAAAAGGCGACGGGACGCTGGACCTATGTGCACGATGTGCGCGTGCCAGGCATGCTGCATGGCCGCGTCGTCCGCCCGCCCTACGCGGGTTTCGACCACGGTGATCATGTCGGCAACAGTTTGATCTCGATCGACGAGGCGTCGGTCGCGCACATCCACGGATTGGTGGGCGTTGTCGCGATCGGAGATTTCGTCGGTGTCGTCGCGACCCGCGAGGAGATCGCCATCGAGGCGGCAAAGAGCCTGAAGGTCGTTTGGCGCGCGCCGCCTGCGTGGCCCGATCTAAACGCTCCGGAACAAGCGCTTCGCGCCAACCCGTCGACGCCGCGAAAGCTCGCCGATCGCGGCAATGTTGACATGGCGCTCGCCGGCAGCGCGCAGCCGATGAGCCGAACCTATGTCTGGCCCTACCAGATGCACGGCTCCATCGGTCCGTCCTGCGCTGTCGCGGATTATAGCGACGCCGGCCTGACGGTCTGGTCGGGCACGCAAAACCCGTTTCTGATGCGTCGCGATCTCGCGCTGCTTCTCGATATGCCGGAAGATCTCATTCAGGTGGAGCGCCTTGAAGCGGCGGGCTGCTATGGTCGCAACTGCGCTGACGACGTCACGGCGGACGCAGCCTTGCTATCGCGCGCGGTCAATGCACCGGTGCGCGTACAGCTGACGCGTGACCAGGAGCATGCCTGGGAGCCCAAGGGCGCGGCCCAGATCATGGATGTGCGTGGTGGGCTCGATCTGGAAGGCGGTCCATCCGCTTATGATTTCGAAACGCGCTACCCGTCAAACCTAGCGCCGACGCTTTCGCTGATCCTCACCGGCAAGGTGCCTCCGGTTTCCGATGTCGTGCAAATGGGCGATCGCACCGCGATACCGCCCTATGCCTACGGCAATCTGCGTGTGACCGTGCACGACATGCCGCCGATCGCGAGAGCCTCGTGGTTTCGCGGTGTCTCGGCCATGCCGAACACCTTCGCCCACGAATGCTACGTGGATGAATTGGCGGCCGCCGCAGGTGCCGATCCCATCGAATACCGGCTACGCTATCTTCACGACCCGCGTGCCGTCGATCTCGTCCATGCGCTTGCCGAGCGGGCAAAATGGGTGCCGCATACGACGTGGGGCACACTCGGCGGTGAGGGTGATCTGCTTTACGGCCGTGGGTTTGCCTATGCCGTTTATGTGCACGGCCCGTTCCCGGGCAAGGCCGCCGCTTGGGCGGCTTGGGTCGCCGATGTTGCGGTCAACAAGAAGACAGGCGAGATCGCAGTCACCAAGGTGACATGCGCGCAGGACTCCGGGATGATGATCAATCCCGACGGCGTGCGCCACCAGATCCACGGCAACATCATCCAGTCCACCAGCCGGGTGCTAAAAGAGAAGGTGGAATTCTCCTCGACCGCCGTCGAATCCAAGGAGTGGGGCGCTTATCCGCTGATCACCTTCCCCGAGGTGCCTGATATCGACGTGCTGATGGTGCCGCGTCAGGACGAACCGCCGCTTGGCGTCGGCGAGTCAGCTTCCGTTCCCAGCGCCTCGGCCATCGCCAATGCGGTCTATGACGCCACCGGCATTCGCTTCCGCGAACTGCCGTTGACGCCCGAACTGGTGCTTGCCGCGCTGAACGGCAAGACGGACGAGCAGGTCGCTGCGCCAAAAGCGAAGAAGCGGAAGTGGTGGAGCATCGGTCTCTCGGCGGCTGGAGCGGTGGCCGCTTTGTCGGGTCTTGTCACGATGGCTTCGCCCTGGCGCCCGGCGATTGGCACCATCCCGCGTCCGGACCTCAATGTTTACAGCGCTGCCACCATCGAACGCGGGCGTCTTGCCGCGGCGGCCGGGGCCTGCAACGTCTGTCACGTCGGCAACGACGGAACGCCTTTTGCCGGCGGCCGCCGCTTCGACACGCCGTTTGGCGCGATCTATGCCACCAATATCACGCCCGATCTGGAAGCCGGTATCGGCGCGTGGTCCTACACCGCTTTCGAGCGTGCCATGCGCGAAGGCGTAAGCCGCGATGGGCACCACCTCTATCCGGCCCACCCCTATACATCGTTCGCGGGCGCCGAGGATGCCGACCTTCAGGCCTTGTATGCCTACATGATGATGCAGGCGCCCGTTGCCGAGAAGGCACCCGAGACGAAGCTCAACTTTCCCTACAACATCCGCGCGATGATGGCGGGCTGGAATGCTCTCTTCCTCAAGGCCGAGCCGTTCAAGTATGTCCAATCCCGCGACGCCCAGTGGAACAGGGGTGCATACCTGGTGGAAACGCTTGGTCACTGTTCCGCCTGCCACACCGAGCGCAATGTGCTCGGCGCGGAAAAGAGCGGCAGCGCTCGGCTTTCCGGCGGCTTTGCCGACGGTTGGGAAGCGCCGGCCCTGAATGCGTTCGCGAAGGGTCCGGTTGGCTGGACCGAGGATGCCTTCTACGACTACCTGCGTACCGGGCATTCGCGTGACCACGGCAGTGCCGCCGGCCCGATGGCCCATGTCGTGGAGGTCATGCAGCCGCTGCCGGACAGCGATATCCGCGCGATGGCCACTTATCTCGCAAGTCTCAATGAGACGTCGGTCGAGACCAGGGCGCAGAGCGAGGCCGCCATTGCCGCCAGCGAAGCAGCCAAGGCGTCTGCCGCTCGGGTTTCACCCAATGGTGAGCGGCTGTTCAACGGCGCGTGCGCCACGTGCCATACCGGCAATACCATCCTGTCGTCTCTGGCGCTGAACAGCAACCTGCATGCGGCGACGCCTGACAATCTCATCCAGGCGATCTTGAATGGTGTCGAGGCGCCGGCAATCCTGGCGCAGACCACTGGCCGTGAGGCTCCGGAGGTGATGTCGATGCCTGCGTTCCGCCAGCAGCTGAACGAGCGCCAGATCAAGGACCTCGCCGACTATCTTCGTGCACGCTTCGCGCCTGATAAACCGGGCTGGAGCAATACGGCGGACGCTATTAAGCGCGTGACGGCAGCAAACCACTAAAGGAACAGATGACTTGGAACAGATCCGAACCGGAACGGATATCGATCATCGCGGCCTGTTCGAGAACCCGACTGCTGCTTTTCGTCCATCCGCCTATTGGTTCTGGCATTCAATTCCAACGGAAGAGGTCTGCCTCGCCCAACTCAGCGATTTCAAGCTGAAGGGGATCGGCACGATCCTGATCCAGGCGCGGCTTGCGATGTCTCGCGAAGACTATCTGTCGCCGGCCTATCTGGAAGCCTATCGGACAGCTGCCGGAATAGCCGCGAGGCTCGGGCTGAAGCTCGGGATCTACGACGACTACAACTGGATCAGCGGACACGCCGGCGGCCGCACCGTCGCTGGTCGCGACGACTTGCGCGAGCGCCATCTGTTCTGGTCGTCCTCGGGAACGGCACGGGGCGAGATCAGCGGGATCCATCCGCCATTCACGCGGATGATGGGCGCCGATATCATCGAATGGCAATATGAAGGAAGCGTCGTCAAATGGTGCGAATGGACCGTCGCAGCCGCGCTACTTCATTCGTCGGCGACTATCGAGAGCCTCGATGAGGTGGTCGACGTAACCGCGCGGACCTCTATCGTCGACAGCGTCGATGCTGCCTGCGTATATGCGTTCGACGGAACGGTCGGGGACGGCCAGATGCTGACCGTGTTCGTCAGCGCCCGGTCGACTACATCGCGGTTGATCAACTATCTTCTGCCGGAGGCGGCGGAGCGGTTCATCGCGGTTGGGCTTGATCCGCTGATCGAAATGCTTGGAGACCTCGTGCCCGATCCCGTCAGCTTCGTATTTTACGACCAGCCAGCGGCGGGCTTCTACAAGTGGGATCAGATCCGCGGCAGTCTCGGCAACAGCCTGCTGTTCGCACCGAGTTTGATCGGTGCTGTGTCGAGCAGGACCGGAGAATCTTTTGCCAAAGCCTTGCTGGCCTTGGTGCACGACGTTGGCTCCGCGACCTTGCAACTGCGCGCGGGATTTTATGCCGCCTATTCGGGATTGATGAACGAGGCCTTCTTCGGAACGTTGCGCGGATGGGCCGAGAGCCGGTGCATTGAGCTCACCGGCCATGAAATTCTGCCCCACATCAGCTCTTGGTCGTTGAACGGTGGCTTCACCAGCATCGATCCCCGGGTGGCGCTTGCCGTCGACTTCTTTGGCATCGATGCCTACCGTCATCAAACAGCGGTCGATTCCAACAATTTTGTCGCCCAGCTTGCGCCCAAAATCGGCGATTCCGTTGCCCGCTCCAATGGCCGTAGCCGTTGTATCGTCGAAACCTATGCCAGCGCCGAGCGGACTCCGGTGCGCGCCGCCGGGCAATGGGAGCTTACGCTGGAAACGATGCGGGCGCAGGCGATCCGGCTCTATTGCCTCGGCACCCGCCAGTTTCTGTGGCACGGCGTCTACCAGACCGATGGGCGCGACCACGACCCGACGCCATTCGCCAATCCCCGTTTCGATTTCGGGCCGGGCATCAATTTCGAGCCCTGGTGGAGCTATCACGACCTTTTCGCACAGGAGACCGCGCGCATTTCGGCCTTCATTGAGCCGGCAACGCCGCGCGCGCCGATGGCGATCCTTTATCCGCTTCAGACAGCCTTCGCCGAAGGTCCACGTCACAGTCACGCCACCCATATCGGCGCGTGGTGCGAAGGGCTTCTCGCCAAACGTTGCGACTTCATGTTCGTAAGTGAGGCCGACCTGATCAAAGCCAGGATCGACGGCGGCCGCATGCTGGTATCGGGGCTCGCTTTCGATGCCGTGATCCTGCCATCGGTGTCTGTGCTGCAAACGGGGGAAACAGTGCGGGTGCTCAACGCCTTCAGCGCTGCCGGCGGTGTGGTCGTGTCCTCGGGCGATCGCCTGTCGACCGTGTGCGACGCCGCCATTCGCATGGATGCGGTGGTGTCGATGCATATCGATCGGATACCCGGCAGCAGTGACATCGAAACGCTTTTGGCAGCGCTGCCGTCGTTCGGTCCTGTCATCGCCGGTCGCGCCGTGGAGATGCCCTGGCAATGGATAGGGCACGAAGCCGATGGCTGGTGGCGGATCGTTCTATTCAATGACGGCGCAATGCCCGTGATCAGCGAGATTTCATTCGGTGACGGTTTCGACTGCGAAGTCTGGTCCGCGGCGACCGGCAAGACGGAGCGAGCAGCTGCCTTCAATCGTCTGACTGTGACGCTCGAGCCGCAAGAGGTGCGCTGCCTGCGCTTGCGTCAAACGACGGAGCGCGCGATAGGCGCGGGCCATCTCACAACGCGGCCGCCGCTCGATCTTGCGCGCTCGATCTCTCTCGTCGAGGGCTGGAGTTTCGCGCCGGAGGGCGACACCAATTTCGTGCCGATCTCCGTCGAGAGCGGATGGGAGATGCAGGGTTTCGCGGAATTCTCAGGCACCGGCATCTACCGGCTGGCGTTGGAGATCGGCGACGAGGCCGAGTGGTTTCTTGAATTGCCCGAGGTGGCGACTGTGGTCGCCGCCCGACTGGATGGCCGGCAAGTTGATCGACTTGGCTGGCGGCCCTATCGTTTTTCGCTGGGGCGACTGCAACCCGGCGTCCATTCGTTGGAATTGCGCGTCGCCAACACGGCGGCGAACCGCTATTACGCCGATACGCCATATCTCGGTGACACTGTCGATAAAAGCGGACTGTCCGCAGCACCGAAACTCATCCCGTTGATACACTGACCGGAAGTTACAGAGCCATGCTACAACATTCGACAATCCCCCTGATGCGCGCCTGGAACAGCTGGTCCACCCGGCCTGCGGAAATGGTCTTCTTGCCGCTTGGCGTCCGGATCACTCCGGTTCTGTATTCGACCCGTAGCAAGACGACCTCCGCGATCGAGCCTCGGCGCGACACGGTCCGCCTTGGTCGTCACGCCATCGACGGCTCGCTGATCGAGCTGGAGACCGACTTCAGCGGAACCACGGTCGCCTTTTCGACGACGAAGACTGATCCTTTCGCCATTCGGGGCAGCTGGAACGGCAAGGTCTGCGCCGAATGGGGGCTGCGGTTCTGGCTGACATTGGCGATCTCCGCCGATGGCGGTGAAGTCGCGATCCATGACGCAGGCCGCAACATCACGCTCCTGAAGGTCGGTACGCGCTTCGTGGCGGTCGCGACCGCCGAAGCGCCGGTCCACGTGACCGGCCACGACGCCATCGATGCGTTGCGGGCGGACTTCGAAGAGAACGGCTACTTCTATACGGCGACGCGAAAGAACGAGGCCCCTGTCATAGCTCTGCGTTTCAATCTCGAAATGATGCGCCAGGGCGCATACGGGGCCGGCGTTGCCGACAGCGCCGAACTGGCGATCGCCAAGGCGCAGGCGTGCCTTGCGGCCGGTTCGCCCGCTGAACTCGCGGACGCGCAGACAGGCGTGTTCGACGGCGCACTGGACGCGATGCGTGACGTCGTTGCGTGGAACACCATCTGGGACGAAACCAATGCGCGTTCCTACACCGCTGTAACGCGCATCTGGAACCTCGGAAAATTCGCCGTGTGGTTCAATGACCAGATTTTCGCGGCTCTGCTTGCCGGCGTGTTCGATGCCGATCTGGCGCGCGAGAATATGGCGACGGCCATGGCCAGCGCCACGCCGCAGGGCAATATCGCCTGCATCGTCACCTCCAATGATGCCTGGGTCGATCGAACCCAGCTGCCGTTCGGTGCGCTCGTCGCCTGGCAGCTTTATCAGCGCACCGGCGAACGATCGATGATCCAGGCGAATTACGACGCGCTCGCGCGAAACCGCCGCTGGTGGCAGGACAATCGCGATCCCGATGGCTTCGGTTTGTTGTCGTGCGGCACGTCCGATGTGGGTGAAGGTCTCTACAAGGGGACTGCGTTCGCTGCCCGTAACGAAACCGGCATGGACAATTCTGCCACGCATGACGAGGCGATTTACGATCCTCTCACCCGTACGCTGTCGACATTTGATCTGGGCTTGAATTGCGCTGCAGCGCTCGACGCCGAAATGCTGTCGAAAATGGCCGCCGTGCTCGGCAAGCACGATGACGCCAGCGAATTCGCGGCCCTGGCTGAGCGCCAGCGTATACTGATCTCCGAAACACTGTGGGATGAGGAACGCGGCATCTTCGCCAATCGCCAGCGGAGCGGCGGATTCGTGCGTTCGCTGTCACCGACCAGCTTTTATCCGCTGCTGTGCGGTGCGGCGACACCGGCGCAGGCCGCGCGTCTGCTCGAGCATCTGAGCGACGAGACGACGTTCGGCGGCGATTTCGTGCTGCCGAATGCGACGCGCGACGACCCTGCCTTCGCCGATAACGTTTACTGGCGTGGCCGTATCTGGCCGAATGTCAATTACATGGTCTGGCTTGGCTTGCGGCGCTATGGTTTCATGGCGGAAGCGAGCAAGCTCGCAAGCCAGAGCTACGACCTTTTTATGAAATCCTGGCGCACGGATCGCATCGCCGCTGAAAATTATAATGCCGTAACGGGCGAGGCGATGGATCAGGGCGATACCGATCCCTTCTACATCTGGGCGGCAATGCTGCCGTTGATGGCGGCGGGCGAAATTGTCGACTTCGATCCATGGACAGGCTTTACCGTCCGTAACACGGGCCGCGATCTGGCGGCGGGGCCGATGGTTTCGCCGTTGGGAACCTTGGATCTGCGGGGCGAGGCTGGCCAGTTGTCTATGACGCTCAATGGTCGAGCAATGTTGCGGACCGACCTGCGAACGACGCTTTCGCGCATCGTGATGACCGATGGGCGGCTTTCCTGCACTGTCGCACCTGTCGATGCAGCCGGCTACATCGACCTGCCGAGCCTAGAGCACGGCAACGTCCTTGCTGTCCGTCTCGACGGGCATGATATCGGCTATCGTGCAAGTGCTGACGGGCTGCGCCTCACGATTGCGGAGAGCGACGAAGAGCGCCGACTTGACGTCTATTTTTCCGCTGCGAACGCAGGCTGAGGCAAGGTAGCGCTTGACACTTGTCAAATCGTCATTGATAGTTTGTATGCAAATAAAAAAAGTAAAAGACTGATTGCTAAAATCAGAGGGTTGAACTGAAGGTCTGCTGACAATCGAATGATTTAAGCGGACCATTATTGAAGCTGGGTGCTTTTGTGTCGATGGCAAAGCGATGTGTCGCCTTTTGGCGGCGCAGGCTTTTGCTCGACCTGAAATCGTGCGCTTCGAGCATTCGATCTTCTCTGATTATAGTTTGTATACAAACGGTTTGATGTGCGCTCAGCATGTCTTCTGTTTTCGGCTCTGCCGATCCGTCGAGGTCGCTGACCGCGGTCACGATCGTCCATAACCGTGTATATTCCAGAGGGGTGCCACAATGACTGAACTCACCAGACGCAACACGATGAAGTTGATGTCCGCAGCGCTTGTCACCGGCGTTAGTTTCTCCAGCCTGCCACGCAAGGCCTTTTCGGCTGGCACCATCACTGTCCTGAATTGGCAGGGTTACGGCACGGACGAAGCCTGGTCCGTGAAGGCTTTCACCGAGAAGACCGGCATCGCGGTCGTTCACGACTACTATAGCTCGGAATCGGAAATGCTGACCAAGCTGCGCACCAATCCTGGCGCCTACGATCTCGTCGTTCTCAACGCCGCGCGCTGCGCCCAGGCCGTTGCCGAAGACCTGCTGCAGCCGATCGATTTCAGCAAGGTTCCGAACGCCTCGACCGTTGACGAGAACCTGCGCTCCAATCCGAATTTCAACAAGGACGGCAAGGGCTTCGCGGTTCCGTGGGTATGGGGCATGACCTCGCTCGCCATTCGTGAAGGCATGCCGGTTCCAGACAGCTATGCGGTTCTGGCGGATCCCGCCTACAAGGGCCGCGTCGCGATGGACGACGATGCCATCATCAACGTTGGTGTCGGCGCGCTGATGAGCGGCCAGGATATCAATAATCCGAAGGACCTTGCCGCGGTTACGGCCGCGCTGAAGTCGATCAAGCCGAACGTCAAGCTTCTCTGGTCCACCGAGGATCAGTGGAATAAGTCGTTCGCGGCCAAGGAATTCGACCTCTCCCTCTTCTGGTCAGGCGGTTCGGTGCGCTCCAAGCGCAACTCGAAGCTTCCTGTTCAGTTCGTTGTTCCCAAGGAAGGCGGCATCGGCTGGGTGGATGGCCTCGGCATCCCGGCTTCGGCTCCGAATGTCGATGGCGCGCTCGCTTTCGCCAACTGGATGATCGATCCGACCTTCTACGTGGAATGGGCAACCAAGGTCGGCGCGCCGGCTTCGTCGAACTCGGCCGCTCTGGGGGCGTTGCCGGCGGATGACTTGAGCCGCCAGGTGCACAAGCCTGAATACCTGAAGACCATGGGCATCGTCTCGGGCATTCCGGATGATCGCCGGGAAGCCTTCAACAACGTATGGCAGGAAGTGAAAGCCTTCTATGCACAGTAATCAAGCGACATTGGCGTCGGAGCGCGGGCCTTCGGGTCCGCGCAGTCGGGGCGCACTCCCGTCTTGGGTTTCGGCGACCGCCTTGCTGCTTCCGACCTATGGTTGGTTGACGCTTGCAGTCTTCCTGCCGCTGCTGACAATGCTTGTGTTCAGCTTCATGTCGGCGACACCGATGGGCAAGGCCCCGATCGTCTTCACGCTGAAGCAATATCGCGCTTTCATCGATCAGCCCTACCTGGTCGGCATCGGCATCACGTCGCTGTTGATCGGCTTCTGGACGACGCTGTTTTGCGCTGTTCTCGGTTTCCTGGCCGCCGTGTCGCTTGTCCGTTCGACCTTCGGCAAGACGCGCGAGATGCTGCTGATCCTTATTCTTCTACCATTCTGGACCAATGGCCTGGTGCGCGTCTTTTCGTGGACGATGGTGCTCCGGGAAAACGGCTTCCTCGACAATCTGCTGCACATGATCGCACCGGATGTCGGCTCCATAGGCTTTCTCTATACGCGATATGCCATCGTGGTCGGTCTGGTCCACGGCTATCTACCTTACATGATCCTGACCTGCTACATCGCCCTTGTCGCGATCGACGACGCGATAATCGAGGCCGCTGCAAGCCTTGGCGCGCGCTGGTGGACGATTCTGTTCAAGATTCTTGTGCCGCTCGCCGCTCCCGGCCTCATTTCCGGCTCCGTTCTGATCTTCATCCCTGTCATCGGCTCGTTCATGGAGCCGCGCATCCTGGGTGGTCGTGTCGGGGTAACCATGGGCACGGTGATCGAGGACCAGTTCACGCAGGCGTTCAATTGGCCGCTGGGCGCCTCGCTCTCCTTCACGCTGCTCGCCGTCGTGCTTGCAATCTTCGCAACCTTCTCCGGCGTTCTGCGCCGTGGCACGACAGCTTGAGGAGAAGATCATGAAACCGCTTGGACGTGTCTATCTCATCGCGATCCTGATCTTCCTTTACACGCCCATTCTCGTGATGATGGCGATGGGCTTCAACGCTTCGCCGCTTTACGAACTGCCGTTCAGCTTCTCGGTGCGATGGTACCAGGCGCTGTGGAACAACTCCGTGCTCCTAACCGCCGGCTTGAACAGTATCATCATCGCCTCGATCACCGCCGTGCTGGCGACGGCGCTCGGCACCATGGCCTCGGTGGCGCTGTCGCGGCGGACGTTCCGCGGCAAGAGCTTCCTGCAACTGATGCTGCTGCCGCCGATCGCCATTCCGTGGCTGATCACCGGCACCGCGATGCTGATCTTCTTCTATTGGAGCGGTATCGGGCGCGGTATGCATGCGCTGCTGATCGGCCACGTGGCGCTTGCGATCCCTTATGTGGTCCTCGTCGTCGGCACCGGTTTCAGGACCATTCGCTCGGACCTGGAAGAAGCGGCGATGAGCCTCGGCTCGACACCAGTTCATGCGTTCTTCTCGGTGACCTTGCCGCTGCTTTATCCGAGTATCCTTGGCGCCGCGCTGTTCGCGTTTGCCGTGTCGCTCGACCAGTTCGTTATTTCGTACTTCCTCGCAACGCCCGGCTACACCACGCTGCCGGTGCAGATCTACTCCTCGATCCGCAAGGGCTTCACCCCTGAGATCAACGCGATCTCGACCGTCCTTCTCCTAGGTTCGATGACGATCATCCTGATTTTTGCGCGCTTCGCCAAGCCCGGAGACACCCGTGACAAACGTTAAAGTCAATTCCGTCGCCAAGACCTATGGCATCACGCCGGTCCTGTCCGATATTACCACGGAGTTCGCCGAAGGCTCCTTCACCAGCCTCCTTGGGCCCTCCGGCTCCGGAAAAACAACGCTGCTGCGCATCGTCGCGGGCTTCATCAAGCCGGACCAGGGCGTCGTGACCATCGGCAACAATGATGTCACCGACGTACCCGTCTGGGGCCGCAACATCGGCATGATGTTCCAGTCCTACGCGCTGTTCCCGCACATGACGATTGCCCAGAACGTGGCGTTCGGGCTCGAGCGCCGCGGCATCAAGGGCGCTGCCGCCCGCAAGGAGGTCGACCGCGCTCTCGAGATGGTGCGTTTGCCGGGCTTTGGCGATCGCACGCCCAAGCAATTGTCCGGCGGCCAGCAGCAGCGCGTCGCGCTCGCCCGCGCCATCGTCATCAAGCCGAGCGTGCTTCTGCTAGACGAACCACTGTCGGCGCTCGACCGCCGCCTTCGCCAGGAGATGCAGGTCGAACTGCTACGCATACAGCGCGAGAGCGGCCTGACGACGATCTTCGTCACCCATGATCAGGAAGAAGCACTGACGCTATCCGACAAGGTGGCCATTCTCGACAAAGGCCGCATCGTCCAGATCGGCGACCCGGAAACCGTCTATGAACGTCCGCTGACACGCTTCGCGGCGGAATTCCTTGGCGATTCAAACTTCCTGTCGGGGACCGTCGAGAACGGCGCCGTGCGTCTTGCCGACGGCAAGCTGGTCAAGACCACGGGGACGTTGCCGCCAAGCGGCTCGAAAGTGACGCTCGCGGTCCGCCCGGAAAAGATGTCGATCGTGTCCGGCCCGACAGATGGCAATAGCCTGACGGCACGGATCACGACGGTCATCTATGCAGGTCCCGTGCTTTCCTATCTGCTTGAAGGCCCCGGTGGGTTGCCATTGAAGTTGTTCGCGCAGAACCGCGACGGCAAGGTCCTGAGCGATGGCGACACCGTTACCCTGAGCTGGGGTCCGGAACACACCGTTCCGGTGGCAGACTGATCATGACGCCCGCGCCGCTCTCTCAAAATACGTTGCATGTCGTTATCGACATGCAACGCCTGTTTGCCGAGGAGACGGCGTGGCATACGCCGGCGATAGCAGGCATTCTTCCAAACGTGGTGGCGCTTAGCAAAGCGCGACCGGCAGAGACCCTCTTTGCCCGCTTCGCCGTTCCGCAGAACGCCGAAGCGGCCAAGGGCCGCTGGAAAGATTACTACCGCCGTTGGTCGTCGGTGACGCTGGATGAACTCGACGTCGCCATGCTGGATCTCGTCGCGCCGCTTGCGGCGATCGCCAGCCCCAGCTCCATCGTCGACAAGGGAACTTACTCGATCTTCGGATCGCCAGCTTTTGCTGCGCGCTTGCAAGGATCAGAAATCGATACGCTGATTTTCTCCGGCGTCGAGACCGATGTTTGCGTCTATGCTAGCGCTCTTGATGCTGTGGATGCCGGCTATCGGGTCATTCTGGCCGAGGATGCACTGGCAAGCGGCGACATGAAGGCGCACGCCATGGTCATCGACATCCTGGCGGCGAGGCTTACGGAGCAGATTGAAATTTTGTCGACAAAAACCATCCTGAATTTGTGGCGAGGCTGAATTCGGCAACGCGATTGCTTGTCATCACGACGGTGAAGCAGATTTGAGAGACCCCATGGACGTCCCCTTCAAAGACAAGGTTGCCAGGAAAAAGGCAGCCGCGCCCGAGGCCAACGGCCAGCAGGCCGAGTATGCGCTTGGTGAGCAGATCGGCTTTTATCTGCGGCTGGCGAACCAGCGTCACGTGGCAATCTTTGCCAGCCTCATGGCGGAAAAACTGACCACCACCCAGTGGGCGGCGCTGGTCAGGCTCAAGGACCTCCAGCCATGTTCGCAGGGAAATCTCGGGCGCGAGACCGCCATGGATATGGCGACCATCAAAGGCGTCGTCGATCGTCTTGTGAAGCGCGGGCTGGTCCACACCGCGCCCGATGCGAGCGATGCGAGACGGCTGGTGCTGACCCTGACGCCGGACGGCGAGGCGATGGTCGCTCGCAACCTGGCGGTCGCACTGCGGATTTCGCAGGAAACACTGAGCACCCTGACGCTTGCCGAGCGGATGATGCTGATGGAACTCCTTCAGAAAATCAGCTGACAGACGCCGGATTGTCAAAATCGGAGAACCTCATGTTCAACCCCAGCGAGGACGAGATCCAGTCGCTTGTCGACCAGATGACGGTTGCCGAGAAGGTCGATCTTCTAAGTGGGCGCGGCTTGTGGAAGACGGCGGCAATTGAAAGATTGGATATTCCTTCGGTTGTGATGACCGACGGCGCTTACGGTGTCCGGTACTCGACGACCCAGATCGATGCCGGCGATAACGACGAAGATAGTCTGCAGGCATTCCTAGACGTTGTGGGCCAACAGGGCGATGGATCGGGCGGCATGTTCGGTACCACCCGCCCGGCAACGTGTTTTCCGAACGGCAATCTGCTTGGCTGCTCATGGGATGTCGATCTGGCCTACCGCATGGGAACCGCATTGGCGGCCGAATGCCAGGATTTCGGTGTTCACCTGCTGCTTGGGCCCGGCATCAACATCAGGCGCACGCCGCTGGCGGGCCGGGCCTACGAATATTACTCCGAAGATCCAGTCATCAGCGGCGATATCGCGGCTGGGGTCATCTCGGGACTGCAAGATAATGGCGTAGGTTCCTCGCTGAAGCATTTTGCCTGCAACAACTCCGAAATGGAGCGGACGACCACCAGCTCTGATGTCGACGAGCGGGCCCTGCGCGAAATCTACTTGGCGGGGTTCGAACGCGCGGCCGAAAAGAGCGCGCCGTGGACGGTGATGAGCGCTTATAATCCGCTAAACGGCATCCAGGCTGCCGAACATCATTGGCTGCTGACATCGGTGCTGCGCGAGGAATGGGGTTATGACGGCCTGGTCATGTCCGACTGGCATGCGATCAAGGATCGTGGAGCCGCGCTCAATGCCGGCACCGATCTCGACATGCCGGAAAGCCGGCCGCGCAAGGCGCGCCTGCTTGCAGCGGTCGAAGTCGGGGATGTTCAGCCCGAGGTCATCGATGCGGCCTGCATGAGGGTTCTGTCGTTGGTCGCCAAATGCAAGACGCACGAGCGGCGCGGTATCAAGGCGGACCTTGAAGCACACCATGCACTGGCGCGCGACATCGCAGCGGAATCGATCGTATTGCTGCGCAACGAAGGCAGGGCGCTGCCTCTTGATCCCGCTGGCTTGGGCAACCTCCTGATCGTTGGTGATGGCGCGCTTACTCCCGTCATCCAGGGGTCGGGCTCGGCCACCACGAATCCCTACAAGGTGGATAGTCCATTCGCTCAAATCTCCGCGCGGGCGGGACAGGGCTTCAAAGTTCGGCACCAGCCTTTCTCATCATCCGCGCAAGTGGGCTCGTCGGCTTCGGTCGACGCGATCGTTGACGCCGCATCGCACGCCGATGTCGTCGTGGTGTTTGCCCAGAACGAGCCAAGCCTGAATGGCGAAGGTAACGACCGCCACTCGCTGAAGCTTGCCCCTAGTCATGACGCTCTCATCGCGGCACTTTCGGCGACAGGTCGCAAGCTGATCGTCGTGCTCTCGATGCCGGACACGGTCGAGATGCCCTGGATCGAGGATGTCGATGCCGTGCTGGCCAGTTTCTACGCCGGCCAGGGCGGTGGCGAGGCACTGGCCCGCATCCTGTTCGGCGAGCAGAACCCTTGCGGCAAGCTATCGGCCAGCATGCCGGTTCGCGTGCAGGACATTCCGGGATGGCACACTTATCCGGGGGAGCGAGGCCATCATCCCTATAGCGAGGGCATTTTCGTCGGCTATCGGTTTTATGATCTTAAGGCGATTGCCCCGGCATTCCCCTTCGGGCATGGGCTCAGCTACACCTCGTTCGTCTATGAGATGATCGAGATCGATCAGGCCGAAATTGGCGTAGATACCACGTGCACCGTGCAGGTCACCGTCCGCAATAGCGGCCCGGTCGCCGGTAAGGAAATCGTCCAGCTTTATGTGCGCCCGCATGCGCCAGGCCTGAGACGGCCGGTCCGCGAACTCAAGGTCTTTAGCAAGGTGGATCTGCAGCCGGGCGAGGCGAAGACGGTGTGTTTCACGCTGACGTCGCGCGATTTCCGCTATTTCGACACGGCGCGCTCCGCCTGGGTTCTGGATGCCGAAGCCTTCGAGATCGAGGCCGCCGCTTCTTCGCGCGATATCCGTCTGTCCGCCATCCTGAGGTGTCGCCCTGAAGCCGCCGCGTTGCCCGTCATCCTACCCAACTCGCCAACTGCGATCGTCTTCTCTCATCCGAAGGCGGAGGCTGCCCTTGTCGATTTCATCGTCACGGCGCTTTCCATTTCGGAGGTCGAAGCCACGGCACTTCTCGCCAAGACGAAAGGGTCCTTCCTCGGCTTCTACGACACGCTGAGTTGGTATGTCGGCGATAGCGTCAAGGAGAGCGACATCGCCCGGATCTTCGTGCGCTTAAACGACGACCATGACAAGGATATGCAATGACGAGGCGAGCCTTGATCCGAACGACCGGCGGCCAGGCAGAGAGGTGGTCAAAGAAGATCTATTATTCCTTATAATGCCGAAAAAGGTCATCACTGCGTAAAAGGCAACATTCTTCAGGTGACCTTCCTGTTCCATAATAGCGTCTTCGGCCGCATTTTTAATGTTTTCAGTGACTTGGTCGTTGAATGATCAAGGATAGGCTGGTTCGTGTCCCATCAAGGCGAGAGGAGCTCACTCGAGCAACGTTCCTTCGCGGTAGACGGAATTGGCTCTACATTGTGCCTCGGCTGAGTGGGAAAAGCGAAGGCACGACGCAGTCCCTACACCCTAAAAGGCCGCGCGCAGATATTCAGCGCCTTCGCGTTGGCCTGCAATGGTATCTTCACGCGAAGCCCAGCCTACCTGGACAGGCTGGGAAATCTACGACCGTTGATTAGAGCACCGAGACGTTCTCAGCTTTCGACTTTCCGGTCTTGCGATCCTGTCCGACCTCGAAGCTGACTTTATTGCCTTCCCGGAGCGAACCACCGCGTTGCAAGGCAGACACGTGAACAAATACATCTTGGCCGCCATTCTCAGGCGTTATGAAGCCGAACCCCTTGTCGTCGTTGAAGAATTTAACCGTACCCGTTGGCATGAGAGACCTTATCCTTGTGTCGTTCGTCCAAATTGCGAAGTGGAAGCTACAGCGCCATCACTGATCGATCAACGGTGAGCATGCAGGTGGCTTTGGTCGAGATATCTCGAAACGTCGCCAACGAAGCCCATGCCATCCTGATTGTGGACCAGGCGGGATGGCATATGTCGGCAACCTTAGAACAATTCCGGCTGTTCGACTCGCGCGTACATACTTTTTCACCCGCCGACTTGAGCTGCGCCTAAACCGCCGCTCAAGTCGGCCCTAATCCTCGCGCGCATCGTAGCTGCGCTGACAATCCTGGATGACGTCGATATTCTCGACGGTCCAGTCGAACAGGGTTGAGAACGGCCCTTGCAGCGACCTACCGAGGGGTGTCAATGCATATTCAACCCCGAGCACACGCCCATCCAGGATTCTGCGCGTCAGCATACCGTTGCGCTCCAGCTTTCGAAGCGTCTGTGTCAGCACGCGTTGGGTCACGCCATCGAGGCGACGCTTGATTGCATTGAAGCGACGGGGTTCGCTTAACACGGCCAGCACCATCATCGACCATTTGTCGGCGATCTGGTCGAGGATCACGCGGCTCGGGCAGTCGGCACGGTAGACCGGGTCATTTTCACTTGTCGGCTCATCCATCGGTATCCTCCGGCATCCCTGGGATGCTTCAGGTGCGTAATTGACGCTAGGTATTCGATGAATACTTTAGGGTCAATGGCGCATGTGCGGCGCCAGAGATTCCCGAAGAACAGAGACTCACATATGACAGACACTGATTTCAGCCGGCTTTGCATTACTCGGACAGACGGCGTTGCCACGATCACGATCAACAACCCGCCGGTCAACGTTCTCGATGTTCCGTTGATGAGCGAAATCCGCAGCTTTCTCCTTTCCGTTCGCAATGATCCGGACACACGCGTGCTGGTTTTCCAGAGCGCGGACCCGGAGTTCTTCATTGCCCATGTCGACATGACATTGATCGATGAGCCGCACGCCTTCGACGAGATTGCCCGTGAGGCTCCGGAAGGCCTCAACCCGTTCCAGGCGTTCGGCGAGCTCCTGCGGGAGCAGCCGCAGGTGACGATCGTCAAGCTCGCCGGGCTGGCGCGTGGCGGTGGAGCGGAGTTCGTCGCGGCAGCTGACATGGCATTTGCCGCCGAGGGTCGGGCAGGGCTTGCCCAATGCGAGGCGTTGATGGGCATCACCCCGGGCGGCGGGGCTACCCAGTATCTGTCCGGCCGGATGACGCGAGGCCGAGCTCTTGAAGTGATCCTTGCCGCCGATCTCGTCGATGCTATGACGGCGGAGCGATACGGGTGGATCAACCGGGCACTGCCGGCTTCCGAACTCGACGGCTTCGTCGAGCGTTTGGCACGCAACATCGCCGCACTGCCCATCGGCGTCATCGCCGCGGCCAAGAGGGCGTTGCCTCCCGAAGACCTGCGTGATGGCTTTCAGCGCGAGCATGAGGCCTGGGCAGGATTGTTCGAACGCCCTGCGGCCGAAAAGCTCATCCGGGGCGGACTGCAAGCAGGAGCGCAGACCAAGGAGGGCGAGAGAAATCTGGAAGGCTTGCTCCGTACATTGAAGCTGTGAATCCTGAGTGACGAGAGAATAGCAAAACCGCTGCAGCAGAATATTGCATAGCGGTTTCGGTCTTTGGAAGGCGCGTATGCGGTGTCGGAAGCGCCCGCGCTCAATCATGCCCTCGTTCGCACCACTGTCTGCCGCGGGAAGAGAACCTCTCCAGAAGATGTCTCCATTCCACTAACGGCGAGTGGAACATCATAACGCGCCGCGCACGATATTCCGAGTTTCGTGTGCAGCCTGGCGGCTGATTCAGGTAAAAACGGGAGCAAACAGCGAGCGACGATGGCGAGGCCGTAGACCTGTTCCGCCAGAGTAGCCCCAAGGCGGTCGGAGATTATTTGTCGTTCCGCTCTGCCGAGTTCGCCGGCCAAGGCCTTGGCATCGGACCAGGGTGCTTTTCGCGTAAACTCCCTGTTCGCGGACCCTAGATAGGAGAAAATTTCTGCCAAACCAAGGTGAAGTTCGTAGTTGTCAAAGGAGTTCAGGACTTTTTCGGGGAGGCTGGCTGCTTCGCGGACAAGAGCGCTGTCGGGAACGGTCGGTGTCACGCCGGAAAAGGACGACGCGAGCAAGGTGAGAACCCGGTTGAGAAGATTCCCAAGCTGCCCGCCGAGTTCTCCCGACCATGCGGCCTCGAGCCGTTCTTCAGAGAAATCCCCATCATCAGCGGAACGGATGTGGCGGAGCAGGTAATAGCGCAGTGCGTCCGGGGTCTGATAGTACTCCACGAAGCCATCGGGATCGATGCCGTTGCCCGCCGATTTTCCGATCTTTCGTCCGCCTACCGTTAGGTAGCCATGAACGAAGATCGATGACGGGAGCGGCACTCCGGCGGACAGGAGTATCGCTGGCCAGTAAATCGCGTGAAACTTGGAAATTCCCTTGCCGACAAAGTGGATGCGTTCACCTTGCTCTGCCCAGTATCGCCGGAACAGGGTTTCGTCGGAACTGTAACCGAGCCCTGTAAGATAGTTCGCCAAGGCATCGAACCAGACATAGATAACTTCGGCACTGCCGGGCACGGGCACGCCCCAGCCGCGTGCTCGTTCAGCACTTCGCGACACACTGATGTCCTCTAGTCCGCGCCGAAGCAGGGCGAGTATCTCGTTTCGCCGGTGAATCGGAACGACCTTGAGCTCTTCTGTCTCGATCAAATGACGAAGGCGGTCGCCATATCGAGAGAGGCAGAAGAACCAGTTCTCCTCCTTCACGATCTCAAGGGGGATACCGTGCTCCGGGCATCGGCCGTCGTCGAGACCCGTGATCTCGTAGAACAGCTCGCAGCCGACGCAATAAAAGCCCTCATAGCTCTTTCGATAGAGGTCGCTATTCTTGGCGCACGCGTTCCACAGTGAATGAACGCAGCCAATATGTCTTGGATCCGTGGATGTGCGAACGAATGCATCATTCGAAATGTGAAGGCGCCTGCCGAGTTGTTCGAAGCGGTCCGCATTCTCTCTCACGAAGTCGGCCACGGGACGTCCTGCTGCGCCCGCGGCGCGAACGTTTTTCAGACTGTTGTCATCCGTACCGCACTGAAACCTGACGTCTTTGCCGAGAAGTCGAGAATGGCGGGCATAAGCATCGGCCTGCACGAGTTCGAGCGCAAAACCAACATGCGGCGCGGCATTAACGTATGGAATCGAGGTAGTGATGTAAGTCGACGTGCTATTCATTGGGATATCCATGAGAAGGTTGAATGTCCCCTCAAGGCGGATCGACCAATGAAAAACCGCCTCAAGGGCGGTTTAAGGTGCATCACAAGCGCACAAAATCCGCCACGCTAGGAGCGCGGCATCATCATCGTGGCGTTGGCGAGGCTTCTGTTCATGTCGTCAGTGTTATCATCGGGCTACGACCGGAGCAAGGCCGCATTGAGGGGTGTTTCTGAAATCATGTCGTTGGTTGGTTCGTTGGCAACAGACCGCCGCTTCGATACGCAAACGTAAGGTTTCGATCGTCAGCGAACGGATGACGGGAGACACTCCGTAACAAAACGAGCTACCTCCGCCGCGAGCTCTATATCTTCCGGCGACCCCGAAAATCCTCCATGTGGCATCGCCTCGAACACATGAAGTTCGACCTGAGCTCCCACGCGTCGCAGCTTGCGATGCAGTCTCACCGCGTTGGAGAGGAACAGGTCGCGCGTCCCGCTTTGCAGGAATGTCGGAGGAAACTCGGCCGACATCTGTCCGAAAAGCGGGGATAGATATGGATGCGATAGGTCCGCACCGTTCGCATAAAGCAGATTGTTCGGCATCAGGGAATTGGGCAGCACGACATCGACGGTTCGGTTCGTTTGAAAGCTGTCGCCCGATTCCGTCAGATCCAATTCAGGAGACAACAATACGACGCCTGCCGGAAATGGCAGGCCTTCGTCGCGTGCGCGCAGGATGCTGGCGAGGGCGAGATTGCCACCGGCCGAGCGGCCTCCGATCAGAATACGATCGGCCCCATATTGATCGACCATGTGTCGATACACTGTCATGCAGTCGTCGAGCGCCGCCGGGTAGGGGTGATCCGGCGGCATCCGGTAGTCGATCCCGTAGCAGATCATCCCGAGCCGGTTTGCCTGTAGCCGTGTGCTTTCACGACAGGCTTCGCCACCGCCAAATACGAGCGCACCGCCATGTAGGTCGATGAAGATACAATCTCTTAGCCGCGGGTTTTCTGGTATCGCGACATGGATAGTTGCTATGCCCAGGCGTCGCGTTTCGATCTTGGTGCTTGTTTCGTTCGTGGCTGCACTGAAAGCGTCGGCGTAATGGGCCTCGGCTGCTGCCTGGAGCTGATGCCAAGCTGCCCGATCGTGTGGGGCCGGTATCGGGTAAAGCGCGTTGAGTGGTATACCGTCATGTTGGACAGCAGCGCGCAACATGGCCTGCGCTTCGGGGCTGATGGACGCGGGAACAGGAATGATCCGTTCGCCGACACGCACACCGCCCACGGAGAAGTCGTTCTGTTTGTTCGTCATACGGGCACTCCTGTTAACAAATGGTCTGGCGTGCAGCTGCCCGACCCGACGCAGATGGTCACGCAGGCAGACGCAACGGTCAGGATCGGTCGGCCACATCATGTTGAGCCCGATGGTCAGGGTTCTGGCTGCTGCCAATGAGGATATGTCACGTAAGCCGTAATGGCACCCGTCTCGTGAGAACGGATAGTCACCTTGTCGCCCTTCTGCATTGCAATGATTTCGCCGGGCCCCGCTGTCAGCGATCGATGCGGGTCTGAGACAGTTACGCTTCCTTCCAGGACAATCATCGTGTCGTGTACGGCCATGGTCTCCTCGATAACTTGTTCTGGGCCGTAGCGCCCGAACCCAATGGTGACTGGCCCGCCGTGGCGCTGGTCGAGCAGGTTGCCGGTGAAGATGTCACCTTCCTGTCCCGGCGAGCGTTCAAACACCGCGTCGGCAATAGCGAATTTGTAAACGGTCATTGATTGTCTCCTAAAGGTTGGGACCGGCGCGAGACGGGTTCTGATTGTGCCACACCCGTCGCCGCGCGCGTTGATGGCAGCTCAAAGATGTCGCGCGATAGGCCACGTTCGTGCAAAGCTGTGTCGCCGAAAGCGGAACGCCAAACGAATCTGGCTCTTTCAATTCAGTGGTGCCGACAGCATATGCCGGATCGACCATCGCATTCACGACTCTCTCCGATATCCGCAGCCGGCAGTTCAGATTTTATGGTGTGATCAACCGGCGGCAGAGCGGCAATCTGTGTTGCCAGGCGCGCGATGAAGTATCGATTTTTCGTCAGCGGTAACGGCTGGGTTCACCGCTCCAGATCAGCTACCGGCGCGCTGCCGAACATGCTTTTGTACTCGCGGCTGAACTGCGACGGGCTTTTATAACCCACTTCATACGCCAGGCGAGATACATTGGTGCTCCCGCCGGCAAGAAGCTTCCGCGCCTCAAGCAAGCGGATATGGCGTTGAAACGCAAGCGGGCTGAACCCCGTGACTTCCTTGAAATGCCTGTGAAAGCTCGTAACGCTCATGTGAGAAGCCGCCGCCAGCACAGGAATATTGACAGGCTCGCTATGATTGGAAGCGAGCCAATCGGCCGCCGACTTGAGTTGTTGAAAGCGGCCGTTTCTCTGGCTGACCTGTCGGAGCGTATCGCCCATCGAACTCTGAAGCAGGCGATAATAAAGCTCAAACTCGTAGTGTGGTGCCAGCGCACCGATATCGTCGGGCGCGTTGACCAGCCCGACGAGGCGCGCGAATGCGTCGCCGACGGGTCCGTCCAGGCCGCCGGCGGCGACTGCGCATGTCCAACGGTCCTCACGCTTGGGGATATCGAGCATGACGCGCGTCAAAATATCGGCATCAAGATGAAGGCTGATGCCGACATAGGGGAAATTAGGCTCAGCGCCGGTCAATTGGTGGCTGTAGGGCAGGCCAAAGGACGATACCGCGCAAGCGCCTGCGACCAGTTCGAACCGATTGGCGCCCATTATCAAGACTTTGGTTCCGCGCAACACCGCATAGAACATGGGTTCGAACACCGCCGGAGTGGGCGACGTGGCCCTTGCGCTTGTCCAAATCGTCAAGCGCGGAACGGGGGTGGGAACGCCCACTGTACCCGCATGCGCCGAAACAAACGGAGCAACGGCCTTTAACAGAAGTGTCGATGGCTTCACAGGATCGAACATCACGTCAGCATGTAGTGATTTGGTAGGATCAGGCAAGTGTCTGGGAAGATCAGGAATGTTGCCTGCGTCGCAACCGCCTATTTTGAGGCTCAACAAAAAGCCTGCCGGAGCAGCCCGTAGCGAGGAATGAGCCTCCAAATCGGCGTCAAGGCGACAGGAATAGGAAAGGGTTCGACCATGCAGGAACTAGCTGGAAAGAATGCGCTTGTCACTGGTGGATCGCGTGGCATCGGGGCTGCGATCGCGATTGCTCTGTCGAAGAAAGGTGCGAACGTTGCGATAACGTACGAGCGATCCGCCGACAGCGCGGAGCGACTTTCTCGGATTATTGAAGGGAATGGGGGCAAGGCAATCGCGATACAGGCCGACAGCGCGGATCCTGCGGCCATCCAGCGATCGGTGGACGAAACTGTCCGCGCACCGGGTGGTCTCGACATTCTCGTCAACAATGCGGCGATCGCGCGATACAACAATATCGCGGATTTCACGATCGAGGACATCGACGCGCTGCTTGCCGTTAACGTACGCGGGCCGGTTCTCGCTGCAAAGGCTGCCATCCCCCACCTCAAGGAAGGCGGGCGCATCATTACCATCGGATCAGCGGGCGCGGATCGCATTGCCGGCGTGCCTGGGACGGTCTACTATATGACCAAAGGCGCGCTCCAGGCATTCAACCGTGGCCTCGCCCGCGAACTTGGCTCCCGAGATATAACGGTTAATCTCGTCCAGCCTGGATCGACAAACACCGACGCGAACCCCGAGACGGGCGAATTTGCCGACTATCAGCGTGGTCTCAGCGCCCTTGGCCGCTTTAACCAGCCGGAGGATGTCGCGGCAGCAGTCGCGTTCCTCGCAACGCCGGCCGCCCGGCAAATCACCGGCACCATCCTTACGGTGGACGGCGGCGCTCTTGCGTAGTGTTTGGTAATGGTTGTTGGTTGCCCGGCGGAGGTCAGGCAACCTTCGCCTTGTGAATAGTGTATCAGCCGGAGAATTTGCGTTCCTCGTTCCGCGACAGAGTTTTGCCGATGCGATGACTATTCGAGCCCGCTCCGCAACGCTACCAAACTCAGTGAGAAGTAGATCGGCCAGGCAAGGCCTATTGCTAGCCGCTTCAAAACGAGAGACCGGGGATGTGAGTGCATGGCCCAAGTGAGCTTGGGGCAGATGACGGCTGCTGCGGCGCTGAATGATCTGGAACATATCCTGGCAGGCACGGATGGGCTTAGAGGCGGCCTGCAGCGTTGTGACCATTAAAGGCAGAACGTCCCACGCGGGAAAGGAATAGCACATGAAGGCTGCAGTCTATGAGAACCCCGGCCCCCCGACAGTCTTAAGATATGCCGATGTGCCGGATTCCGTCTGTGGACCGGGGGACGTTCTAATCGCGGTCGAGGCGATTTCGATTGAAGGCGGCGACCTGGTCAATCGGCGCTCGACGCCGCAGCGCCCTTCGTGGATCGTCGGTTATGCTGCTGCCGGGACCATCGTCGCGATCGGTCAAAATGTAAGGGATAGGACGGTTGGCCAAAAAGTGACAGCCTTCGACATGCAGGGATCGCATGCCGAACTCTGGGCCGTGCCTGCCTCGCGCACATGGTTGATGCCGAACGACGTCGACATGGCGCAAGCCGCGGCGCTACCAATCTCTTTCGGAACGGCCCGCCACTGCGTCATCACCAAGGGCAGGCTAAATGAAGGCGAAACAGTTCTGATCCAGGCCGCCGCTGGGGGCGTCGGCCTGGCCGCCGTTCAGCTGGCGCGTCAAGCGGGGGCGACGGTCATTGCGGTTGCCGGTGGTCGCGAACGCCAGACGCGCCTGACCGAGCTTGGCGCTACCCATGTCATTGATCGATTTGAGCAGGACGTTGTTGGTGAAGTCCGTCGGTTGACCGATGGCAAGGGGGCTGATCTTGTAATCGACCCAGTGGGATCGACCTTGCAAGGTTCCCTTTCCGCGTTGGCAGCCGAAGGGCGTCTCGTCTTTGTGGGGAACGCCGGCGGTGGCATTCTCGATGTCGATCTCTGGTCCCCAATGCAGAACAATCAGACCCTTTACGGCGTTTTCATGGGATCGCTGTTCGAACGGCTTTCCGTGCATCGGACGGTTGACGAACTTCTCGAGGCCGTGGCGGAAAGACGGCTCGACGTTGTCATCGATAATGTCTTTCCGCTGCGAGAGGCATCAAAAGCACACGAGTATGCAGAAACGGCAAGGCCATTGGGCCGCGTCGTGATGACACCCTGACGCTGAGGTGTCGAGCAATGGTTTGGCGGGAGGAGCGCAGTCGATATGAAACGCATTTCGTTAAGGAACAGAAATATTGACGTTGCAGGGAATGTCCATCTGCCTCCCGGCTTCGATGAGGGTCGATCATATCCCGCACTTATTTTGTCGACCCCCGGGAGCAGCGTGAAGGAGCAGATCGGCGCAATCTACGCGTCGTGACCGTCGCGATCTGCCGCTCTATATCCGTTAGATGGGCTGTTCGTTTCCCTGCCCGCTATCATCGAAACACTCGATCAGCATTTCGGTCAGGACGCGGACCTTTCTAGAGGGGTGCTGTCCCGGCGGACGGACGACATAGATTCCGGCCGGGGGTGGCGGATGATTTTTCATGACCGTCACCAACGTGCCGGAATTGCGATAGTCCCGGGTGAGGCCATCGGGGAGGGCAGCGATACCCAAACCGGCCGCGGCAGCGACGACGAGAGCCGCCCCGTTGTCAGCCTTGAAACGGCCTTGCGGGCGAATGGTCAGGATCTTGTCGCCGTCCATCACCTGCCACGTTTCCATCCCCTGCATAAGCGCCTGATGCGTGACGAGTTCCGCCGGTGTTTCCGGGGAGCCATGGGCTTTGATATAGGCGGGGCTCGCGACGTATTTTCCATAGAGGGGACCAACGCGTCTTGCAATCAGGTTGGAATCTTGAAGCGTACCGACCCGGATCGCGCAATCAAACCCTTCCGCGATCAAGTCCACGAAACGGTCGCTATAGCTGGTCTGGATCTGCAGTTGCGGATGGCGAGATGCCATTTGCGCAATAACAGATGCAAAATGGGTGGGGCCGAAGGAAAGGGGTGCGGCAACTCTCAGGCGGCCACTCAGTTCGCCGGCGGGCAGGATCGTGTCTCTGGCGACATCGATCTCGGCGCTGACCCTGGCGGCATAATCCCGGAAAGTGGCGCCCGCTTCCGTCAAGGACGCCCCGCGTGTCGACCTTGCAAGCAGTTGGACGCCCAGCTCAGCCTCAAGCCTTACGAGCCGTCGGCTGACCATTGATTTGGAGACGCCCAGCCGGAGCGCAGCAGACGTCACTCCGCCCGCATCCGCAACCTCCACAAACGTCCGCAGATCTTCGATGTCCATGCTGCGTTCCTCGTTCCGCGACACTCTTCGGCACAAACGATGACTACCGCATCGAAATCGGGAATGACAAGGTCCTTTCGCAGACGGCGCTTCGGAGGGCATTCGCCCCTCCCGCAGTGTGTCTCAATCAACCGCCAACATAGGATGTAAGTATGACCTTTCGTAACGGCCTTGACTCGCTTCTTCGTCCCGAAGACTCCGTCCTCGTCATGATCGACCATCAGCCTTATCAGCTCGCGAACGTGAACAGCCACGATCCGCAGGCGGTCGTGAACAACACTACGGCGCTTGCGAAAGCGGCAAAGGTTTTCAACGTTCCTACGATCCTGACGAGTGTGATCGCCGGCCGTGGTGGCCTGCTCTTCAAACACCTCACCGATGTTTTCCCGGGACAAGAGGTGATCGACCGTACATTCATCAACACCTGGCAGGACCCGAAAGTGGTGGACGTGGTCAAGGCCACTGGCCGCAAGCAGCTCATCATTGCTGGTCTGTGGACCGAAGTCTGCGTTGCGATGCCGGCTATCCAGGCTGCCGGCGAGGGCTGGGACGTTACGGTGATCACCGACGCGTCGGGTGGCACCTCGGTCGAAGCGCATCAGGTCGCCATCCAGCGGATGATCGGGGCCGGCATCAACATGATGACCTGGCTCGCGATCGCTGCCGAATGGCAGCGCGATTGGGCCCGTGAGGAGACTGCGGCTGCGCTGACGGACGTCATCATCGAGCATGCCGGTGGCAGCGGCATCGCCTATCTGTGGGAACAGCAACTTCTCAATACGCCCGTACAGGCGGCCAGCCAGGCCGGTCTTTAAAAGCTGACTGGGATGGCGAAATCTCGAGCTGATGGCGCCGTAAAGGCTCCCCAGTCGGCCTCGCCATCCCGTCTCAAGAATGTTCAGGCTTGGCAGCCGTGCACCGACGCGAAAGATGCGCCTGCGACCACCGTGACGGCGACTATCTGAGGGTGGAAATGAAACTGACCTGTAGCGACGACAACGAACCGCGCAATCAACTAAGGATCAAGCATGGAAATCGGTATCGACAGTTTTGCAGCCATCCTTCCTGATCCGAAAACGGGTAAGCTCCCGTCACCGTCGGATCGCATGGCCGAGCTTATCGATGAGGTCGTTGTCGCTGATCGCGTCGGGCTCGATGTCTTCGGTATCGGCGAGCATCATCGGGGTGAGTTTCTCGACTCCGCCCCGGCCGTCATTCTGGCCGCGGCCGCGGCCCGCACTGCCCGTATCCGGTTGGCGAGTGCGGTCACGGTTCTCAGTGCCGCCGATCCGGTGCGTGTCTTCCAGGAATTCGCCACGCTCGACCTGATTTCCAGGGGGCGTACCGAACTCGTGGTCGGCCGGGGATCCTTTGTCGAGGCCTATCCGCTGTTCGGCCTCGATACGCGTCATTATGACGAGCTCTTTGCCGAAAAGCTCGACCTGTTTCTCAAGCTCGGCGAGGCGAGAGATATCACCTGGGAAGGCCGCTTTCGTCCGCAGCTCAAAGGGCAAGGCGTCTTTCCGCGTCCACATCAATCACGGCTTCCAGTCTGGATCGGCGCCGGCGGTTCGCCGGAATCCTTCGCTCGCGCCGGTGCACTCGGCCTTCCCTTGATGGTGGCGATCATTGGCGGCAGCTTCGAGCGCTTCCGGCCGCTCGTCGATCTCTATCGCGAAACCGGTCAACGCGTCGGGCATGATCCGGGGAAACTCAAGGTGGGAGTCCATGCAATGGGTTTCGTCGGCGAGACCGACATGGCTGCAAAGGATGCCTTCTTTCCCGGATGGGCGCATTTGACGACGAAGATCGGTCGGGAGCGCGGCTGGTCGCCACCGACGCGACAGCAGTTCGAGATCATGGCGGGTCCTGACGGTGCATTCCTGGTCGGCGATCCGAAAACCGTTGCCGCCAAGATGTGGCGGGCCAACGAAACGCTTGGTGGCCTTTCGCGCATCACCTTCCAGATGAGTACGGCTTCGCTTGAAACGACCGCGATGAAGCAGTCGATCGAGCTTCTGGGCACCGAGATCGCTCCGATCATCAGGGCCGCGCGATAGGACGGTATCCACGGTGTCGGAACGGAGGAATGCCAAATGGACATCGAAGATCTGCGGGTATTCGTCGAGGTGGCCGATTCGGGAGGTATCACTTCGGCTGCGCGTCGACTGGGTGTCTCCAAGTCCATGGTCAGCCGCGCTCTCACCAGGATCGAGGGTGCGCTCGGCGCCCAGCTTCTTGCACGAACGACACGGGGAGCCGGTCTGACGGAAGCCGGGGCGTTGTTTCGCGACCACGCAGCACGGGTCTGCGCCGAGATCGACACCGCGCGCGAGGCGATCCTGCCGCAAGGTGACCTTCGCGGACGCCTCCGGATCGCAGTTCCGCTGACATCGGGTCCGGTGCATTTTGCACCGGTTCTAGCCAAAATGGCGCGCCAGCACCCGCAGCTTCAGATCCATGCCGACTACAGCGACCGGTTCGTTGACCTGATCGTCGACGGGTTTGATTGCGCGATCCGTGTTGGCGTCTTGCGTGACTCGAACCTGATGGCAAAACGGGTCGGCGAGATCTACGGCAAGCTGGTAGCGAGCCCGGACTATATAAGATTGCACGGCTCGCCGGAGACGCCCGAAGAAATCGCGTCCCACCGGGCTCTGGTCGGTGCGGAGAGCTGGCGATTTATGGATGGCGACAAGATCATCACCGTGCAGCCGCAGGGCCGCTTCAGGACCGACAACGGCATGGCGCTTGCGAGCGCAGCCGCTGAAGGGCTCGGCGTCGCCTGGCTCCCCGATTGCGTCACCCTCGATTATCTTGCTTCAGGGGCTCTCGTTCCAATCATGACACGTTTTCCGCTACCGGTCGGCGGGGTCTATGTCGTACGATCTCCGAGCCCGCATCCGTCCCGAAAAGTGCGGGTCCTCTCGGAGCTCCTGATCGAATCTTTTGAAACTGACGCGCATCTTTGGGGCGCTGGGCGTTGATGCGGTGAGCAGGGTGTTCCGCTTGCCGCAACACAGCGTGGCGCTCCCCGCAGCTAGTCGCGGGCGCTGTCGCTTTCTAGTTTCGGTGCGGCTTTGGCCGACCGGGTAGCCGAACGGGAGGGCAGTCGAGCCACGCTTACACTTTGTAGTGAAGAGGAGAAAATACATTGAGTTGGAATCCCGCCATTGCACCAGCCTGTCCTGAAGAGATCGGCCTGGATGCGATCGACACGCTCATCATTCCACGCTCGCGCGACCTCGGTGGCTTCGAAGTTCGGCGCGCCTTGCCTGCTCCGAAGCGCCAGATGGTGGGTCCGTTCATCTTCTTCGACCAGGTCGGCCCTGCGGAACTCCTGACTGGTCAGGGCATCGATGTGCGACCGCACCCGCATATCGGACTGGGAACAGTCACCTATCTCTATCGCGGCGAATTCCATCATCGCGACAGCACTGGTGCCGACCAGATCATTCGCCCCGGAGCACTGAACTGGATGGTCGCGGGCCGAGGTGTCTCGCATTCCGAGCGCACCACGCCAGAGGGTCGCCGCGGGCCGCAAAGTCTGCTGGGGATCCAGACCTGGGTGGCGCTTCCCGACAGCCATGAAGACATGGCGCCGATGTTCGAACATCATGGAACACAATCACTGCCCATGATCGAGGATCGCGGCGCAACGGTTCGGCTTATCCTGGGAAATGCCTATGGGAAGGTCGCTCCTGCGAGGATGTTTTCTGAGACCTTCTATGCCGATGTCATGCTGGAAGCAGGTGCCCGACTGCCCATGCCGGACGATCACGAGGATCGTGCGATCTATATCGTCGAAGGCTCTATCTCGATCGCCGGCCAGGACTTCGAAGCGCCACAGATGATGGTGTTCCGTCCCGGGGACAGGATCACGGTGACCGCAGGCGGTCAAGGTGCGAGGCTGATGGCCCTTGGCGGCGCGACGCTTTCGGGACCACGCTACATCTGGTGGAACTTCGTCGCATCCTCGAAGGAGCGCATAGAAGAGGCCAAGGCCGAATGGCGTGCCGAGAATTGGGGGAAGGGGCGTTTCGATCTCCCGGTTGACGACAGGGATGAGCACATTCCCTTGCCCGAGTAATCTCTACAGATCGGTTTCAACTAGAAAGACCATCTAATAATGGGCGGGTCGGCACGTAAACACAGGGTTGATGACGGAGGAAAATGCATTGAGCAAAGAGGTTAAACGGGAAGATGGCGTGTCAAAGGGGCGGTACCGGATCGTCGTTGATGGGCACGAGGCCGAGATGACATACAGTCGAGCGGGTCAAAAGCTGATCATCATCGACCACACGGATGTTCCTGCCGCCTTGCGCGGTCGAAAAATCGGCGAGCAATTGGTCCGGCAGGCGGTAGAGGACGCCCGGCGCGAAGGCATCACGATCATACCGCTTTGCCCATTCGCGAAAGCGCAGATAGAGCGCCATGCGGGATGGCAGGATGTTTTGAGAAAGTGAAAAATTCTGCCGAACAAAGAACCAGAGCCGGCGATAAGGAATGTTATGCGGAAGAACACCTATCTGTTTCAAGGGGCGAAGCAGGCCCTTCAAGCTACTGCCGGAGAGATGAACAATGGCCGAAAACACTCCTGAACTAACTTTGGCAGAGCGCCAGATCGCCGAGGTCATCAGTCGCACCGACAGGATGCTGGCTGCCGCAGTCTCGCGCGCCTTGGAGGATGCGACCGAACGAGCTGCCGAGGATATGCGAGCGATCGGGCAGGAAGATGTGGCGCCGGCAATGCAATATTTCGCGGCCGTTGTTCACCAGCGAATGTATTGTCTCATGTGTGGCGCAGACCCGGATACATTTGAAGGGGGAAACCCTGAAACTGCTTACCACGTCATCCGCAACTCCCAGAATATCGCCAGGCACTATTGGTCAGCAGACATTGAGCCTTACCCAGCGAAATAGCGGTGGATCATCCATCGACATCCAGCACCGCGCAGTTATTGCGTCGGCGGCACCTTAAGTTGCTGATGAACTCAGCTATAAGAGAAAGCCTATTTCGCGACGTTGGGGAGGAGCTGGCCTCATTCGCGATCGCTGATCCTGGTCCAGTTTCTGTATAATCCGGAATCGCCGCAAATGTTATCCGCCGGGCAATCCTGCCAAAGCATCCTATCCGTAACATATACCCCGCCGGACGAGACCTTCCTGCAACCGCCTGCCCAATACGCACCGACCCGCCCGCCTGACCGCAAGGGTTCGATCGAGAACTTGATTTGACTTCAGGGCCAGCGATATCTTTTGCCAAGCCACAGAGTTGGAGAGAGCCGGTCGACCTTGCAAATTTGACGTTACAGACAAGCTGATCGTTCGTCTTGCTTGCCAAGCCCCCCCGCCCCGTCCTTGACGGCCGCGGTCCCGAAACGTTCGATAAGCATTTCAGTGAGTATCCTCACCTTTCGCGAGGGATGCTGGCCTGGCGGCCTCACGACAAAGATACCGGCTGGCGGAATTGGATGACGCGTCATGATTGGCACCAGCGCGCCCGAGGAAATATGATCCGCGACAAGCGGTTCTGGCAGGTACCCGATCCCGATACCGCCCATAGCGGCAGACACAAGCGATATTCCGCTATCAGCTATGAAGCGTCCCTGGGGACGCACCGTAACAATTTTATCGCCGTCCATGAATTGCCACCTCTCGTCGTCTCGCATGACGACTTGATGATCTACGATGTCGTCCGGTGTTACGGGAGCGCCGTGAGTTTCTATGTACTCGGGACTCGCAACCAGAATGCCGAAGATCGATCCGACACGTTTTGCGACTAGCACTGAATCTTGAAGGTGGCCAAGCCGAATGGCGCAGTCAAAACCCTCTCCGACGAGATCGACGAAACGATCGGTATAGGAAGAAAGGATTTGTAGTTGGGGATGTCTGCGGGCCATTTGAGAGAGGATGGGAGCAAAATGTGTCGGGCCAAAGGAAAGCGGCGCAGCGACACGTAACCGGCCGCGAAGATCTCCGGAGGGAAGAGCGGCCTCCCTCGCAACATCAAACTCGCTGCAGATCTTTGCTGCATGCTCGCGAAACGTCGCGCCGGCTTCGGTCAAGGAAGCGCCGCGCGTCGTTCGCGCGAGCAGTTGAACGCCCAGAAATTGCTCAAGCCGAGCAAGCCGTCGGCTGACGAGCGATTTGGAAACGCCAAGCCGGCGCGCTGCCTGTGTGAGACCGGAGGCGTCAGCAACCTCCACAAAGGTGCGCAATTCCTCAATATCCATTGATGTTTCCTTTTCGGCGACATGGTGTGTCATTTTGATGGCCTACCGTAGCCAAAATTGCAATGGCACTGTCCACCTCGACACTGCCACAAGGCCTTTGTCTACCGACAAGTCGCCGTTCAACGACGGCACACGAGGAAAGTGATGACCTTTCGCGACGGCTTCGACCCACTCTTCACCCCTCGCAGACATCCGCAGGGCACTGGCTTTCGCATGACCGCAATTCGCCAAAATCAGGAAACGAGGCAAAATGATAAGAAAAATAATCTTCGCGTTTGTGACCACTTTTTCTTTCTCTACAGTTCACGCACAAACGACGCGGGAGCAACCCGGTGCTGATCTTATCGTATTCAACGCAAAGATCTTCACCGGCAGCCGTACTCAGCCCGAAGCTTCGGCTTTGGCGGTCAGGAAAGGCCGCATTTATTCCGTCGGCTCTGATGTGGACACTCTCGGTCTAAAGAACTCCAACACCCAGATTATTGATGCTCGCAGCCGCACCCTCATTCCCGGCATCATTGATGCCCATATCCATGTTCTCAACGATCTGGCCTATAACTACAATGTTCGATGGGATGGCGTACCGACGCTGCGTCAGGCGTTGACGATGCTGAGCGAGCAGGCCGCACGCACGCCGAAGGGCCAATGGGTCAAAGTGATCGGAGGCTGGTCACCCTACCAATTCAAGGAGAACCGTTTTCCGACGTTGGACGAATTGCGCAGCGCCGTGCCCGATCGCCCCATGATCGTGCAATATGCTTATAACCAAGCCTTCTTGAACAAGCAGGCGATGGAGGCGCTTGGCGTGGGTACCGATCGGTTCCCAAAGGTGCCGGACACCGAATTCGAAAAGGACAGCCACGGCAATCCCACTGGCGTGGTGCACGGTTATACCTGGTTGTTTCTCGCCCTCGAGAGCATGGTGCCGCAGCCCACTTTCGAAGAACAAGTGAGTTCGTTGATCTATAGCATTCACGGTCTGAACCGGTTCGGCGTGACCTCGATCATCGATAACGGCGGTAGGTGGCCCTACCCGGAGGCCCAGGCGAGGGTAGACGTGCTTGCACGAGACAACCGCCTCAATGTGCGCATGCCCTTTGTCGACTTGCAACTTGGCGACGGCGGGCCAGTAAACATGGTGGATCTGGAAATCGAGGCGATCACGAAAACGGCCCCGATAAGTCCAGGACAAAACCTGCACCCCACCCTGGCACATGGCCATGAATATCGAGGTGCCGGGGAGGTTCTGAGCGGGGAAGTGCACGATCACGAGAACTTCGACCGTCCCGCAGTCATCATCGAGCCTGAGAAGATGCGACGCTTCGTCGAGCAGGATGTGATGAAACTGGTACAGCGGCGCATCCCGTTCCGAATGCACGTCAGCTACAACGAGAACATCTCCCCTTTTCTCGACGCGCTGGAGAAGGTGAACGAAACGATCCCGCTCGGTGGCCTGAAATGGAGTATCGAGCACGCTGAGACCATCAGTCCGGAGAACATCGCTCGGGTGAAAAAGCTGGGTGGCGGAATTGCCCTGGACGCCAAAATGGCGCTCCACGGCGATGGCTTCATCAGGACATATGGTCGCGAGAAGGCGTTGCAGACGCCGCGTCTGCGCATGCTCGTCGACAGCGGTATGCCGCTCGCCATGACCGCAGACGCCTTCCGGGCAGCCACGTTCAACCCCTGGGTGGCTGTAAGTTGGATGGTATCCGGCAAGTCTGTGTCCGGATCCGAGATTCTCGCCGAGAACAATCGCCTATCCCGCACCGAGGCGCTGAAACTATTTACCAGCGGGCCAGCCTGGTTCATGAACGCAGAAGCCGAGCTAGGCGTAATCGCCCCCGGAAATCTGGCAGACTTCGCCGTCCTCGACAGGGACTACTTCGCCGTGCCGGAAGATCAAATCAGCTCCATCTCTTCTGTACTGACGATCATGGACGGAAAGGTAGTCTACGGCGCACAGGACTACAGTGCTCTATCGCCAAAACTACCCGATATTCTTCCAGCTTGGTCACCGGTAAAATACTTCGGCAGCTATCATGGGGAAAAATGAGCCCAGCGGAATGGTTCCCCTGCTCACCGACAGTTCCATTGCAGGAACTCATTGGACCGCGGTTTCGCCGCCCGGCCGTACCCTACCGCGGCGAAGGAACCATCGCCTACATTGACAGCGATCGTTCAATACTCCGTCGAAAACAACGCGCGTCAAGGGGTCTGTCGCTACATCGAGGAGAATAAAATTGGCTGACTTCACCTTACCTGCGAAGAGCCCATCATCACTTTTCGCAGATGTGCGGGGACATCACGTTGCGATCCGTGTGCCCGACCGGGACACCGCCATACAATGGTATCAGGATAAGCTCGACTGGCGCGTCATTCACACATGGCCTCATGACGACCAACAACTCGCCTATCTCGCGCCGCCAAATGACGATCGTTTCATGGTCGAACTGCTCGCCGGCGGTGACCCAGGCCCGTACCCGGTACGGGTTTACGAGAATCTGGGCGACAGCTTGAGGCATGCCGGCTACCATCATTTCTGCCTGACCGTCGCCGATATCGAAGCCACTGTGGCAGAGCTGCGCCGCCGCGACGTGAGTATCCTTACCGAACCGTTTCAGGTCGACGAGATCAGCCGCAAGATCGCTTTCTTCGCCGATCCTTTCGGGAACGTGATTGAATTGGCCGAAGTCATCTAGCAGCACGGCCACGCATAGCCTCGCGGACTGATCCAAAACGATTTCACCATAAACGTGCCGGGTGACGGAATCCCATCTTCAGCCAGTCGATACGCAACTGGGGTGGCCGTGAGCGCCCACGCTTCGCCGTGCCATTGGCGGACGGCGTCGATCACCCATGAAAAGCTGACGCAAGATGTGGCCATGTGCCAAAGGCTGAAAGGCAAGCAGATGATTGACCAACCGAGATGTGTCACCTCGCTTTTTTCAATGGCGCTCAGCCTTTGGTCAGCACCCAAAGCACGGTCACTCTTGCTTTCGCTTGCCGCCATTGCATGTGCTCAATGGGACTACCCGTCAGCCCTGGCGGCGGATGATTTTCTCCAGGAGCAGGAGAGGCCCTCGATAAAAGCCGACCGGTCGCGAGAGGACTGGTCGCCTCTCGCAGATCCGAAACTGCGGACTCAGCCGCTGGACAGTCTGAAATACATTCCGTTGTTTTCCTCCAATCCCGACAGCTACATCTCGCTCGGGCTCAATCTACGCGAAATCTTCGAAGTCAGTGATGCGCCGGCTTTCGGAACCCTGCGTGCGAACCCCAGAGACTCCTATTGGTTACAGCGCGCGCAGTTCCATATCGACGTTCACCTGAATGAAAACTGGCAACTGTTCACGCAGTTCGAGGATGTGCGTGCGTTCGACAAGACGGTGGTCGGCCCCAACGACGCAAACCGATTTGACCTTCGGCTCGCATTCATCGGCTATATGCAGGAGACTCACCTAGGAACCTTCAGGGCAAGGGTCGGCCGCCAAGACTTCGCGTTTGACCTGGAACGGTTCGTATCGGTGCGCGATGGGCCGAATGTCCGCCAGTCTTTCGACGCGGTCTGGGTAGGGTGGGAGACGAATGCATGGCGCTTCTATGGTCTTGTCAGCCAGCCTGTTCAGTATCGGGATGATGATCCTTTTGATGATCGCTCAAGCAGTGATGTGCTGTTCAGTGGCGGGCGCGTTGAGTGGCAGCTTTCGCCGGATATCGAGGCCTCCGCCTATTACGCGCTCTACCAGCACAAGGACGCCACTTTTCTCACTGCGTCGGGTGAGGAGGACAGGCATGTGCTCGATATCCGGACGGCCGGCAAACATGCCGGTTTCGACTGGGATGCGGAAGCGATGGGACAGGTTGGTAAGGTCGGCTCAACTGACATTCTGGCCTGGGCCGTGGGTGCGAGGACCGGATACACCTTCGAGGATGTTGCCTGGTCACCCAGGATCGGTCTGCAGTTCGACGTAGCGTCGGGTGACGGGGATGCGGGCGACGGCACGGTTGGCACGTTCAATCCGCTGTTTCCAAACGGGTTCTATTTCTCGCTCGGCGGTCATACCGGATACGCCAACCTCATTCACCTCAAGCCGTCGATCACCGTTCAGCCGACAGAAGACCTGACCCTGATGGCCGGGATCGGACTGCTCTGGCGACAAACGACACAGGACGCCATCTACACCCTGCCAAGCGTTCCCGTCGCCGGCACGGCGGGTAACGGACCGGCGTGGACCGGAGCTTATGCGCAGGTCAAGGCGGACTACCGCTTCAATCCCAATCTCACGGGGTCGCTGGAGGCTGTCCACTACCAGGTCGGCGCGGCGCTCGAAGCTGTGGGCGGCCGCGACAGCAATTATCTCAGGGCAGAACTGAAGCTGGCCTGGTAACAATGCCGACGCTACAGTGTTCGCCGACGACGGAAATCACCGATCGAAGCGGCGGCCAGGCTCCCGAGTTTCTCGCTCAAGAACCGTCATGTTCTCAGCCACAGCCCTCGGCAGTGCCAAGAAATTTGAGGTTACTTTCGACACGACTGCAGTCGTTCCAACGGGATTGGGTCATAATAGCAGCTTACGCCGCAGCCAACGTTACGCTTGTATAAGGTGATTGCAATTTTCAACGCGCTAGCGAATGTCACGTGCCTCGGTGGTTCTAATCCTATCAAGGCCACTGACGGGAGACTTTGTCCCGTTACATCTCTCGGAATACCTCTGGCCGCCGACTGAGGAAGTTCTCCGATCTTCGGTCAGTTTGAGGGGCTGACGTGTTCACTCGGAACTTCAGTCGAAGTCCGACGCTCCCCCGGCCAGGCCGTTAGCGCGATGTCGATCAGCCGCTTCAGCAGAGCATTGCAGGCACCGTCGCAGGCCTGGGCGGACATACCCTGAATAACTGCACCGTAGAAGCGCGCGAGCGTATCGGTGTCGGTTGCTGTTGGTAATTCGCCGTCCTCAACGGCACGGTCGAAGCGGGCTTTGAGGGTTTGGGTCGACGCCTCGCGCAAGGCTGCCGTCATGCGCGCGACTGAGGCGTTCTCTTCCGCATGCTGCAGGATGGCCGTCGAGACCATGCAACCTGGCGGCTTATCCGGTTGGGTATCGCCGTCAGCGATATCATAAAGGTAGAGACCAAGCGCTTCATAAAGCGGAAGATTGGATTGCAGGATTTCTAACCGGCGGCTGTTTTCCCGGGCAATGCTGAAGTCGAGCGCCTGGCCGTATAATTCCTCCTTCGAGCCGAACATCGAATAGAGAGTCGGCGGATTGATTCCCATGGCCTTCGTGAGGTCGGCGGTGGAGGTCCCCTCGTAACCACGTTCCCAGAACTGGCGTGCCGCGATGTCGAGCCCGACGTCGCGATCGAGCACACGCGGTCTGCCTCGTTTGCGGGTCGGCTCTTTCATTAAAATAGTGATCCCTATTTAATTGTTGACAGCGTCGGTTTCACTCTTAATATAGAGATCACTATTTAATTAGCAACGGAGTTGTCCATGTCCCACAGACTCGCAGATAAGATAGCCCTGATCACTGGAAGTTCGCGCGGTATCGGTCGAGCTGCCGCCCGAGCATTCGCGAAAGAGGGCGCCGCCCTGATTGGCGTGCACTATACCGCCAACGCGGATGCGGCTCATGCCACGATACGCGATATCGAAGCGCTCGGCGTGAAAGCCGTCGCAGTGAGGGCAGATCTCAGACAAGGCAAGGACGCGGCCGACAGTCTCTGGGCACAGTTCAGCGAAGCCGCGCGTATCGAAACGGGTACCTCCGCTCTCGACATTCTGGTGAACAATGCCGGCATTGCGCCCGCACTGCCATTGAGAGAGACCAGCGAAGTCGCCTTCGATGAGGTAATGACGATCAACTACAAGGCGCCGTTCTTTCTGATCCAGGCAGTCGCAGACCAAATTCGCGACAATGGCCGCATCATCAATATTTCGACCGGGTTTACGCGGATCGCGGCGCCGACGCACCCGGCCTACGCAGCCTCCAAGGGGGCGCTGGAGACATTGACACTGGCGCTGGCACCTGAATTTGCAGCTCGGGGGATTACGGTCAATGCCGTACTGCCGGGCGTGACGGAGACGGATATGAATGCAGAGTGGCTAGCTTCGCCGGACGCGCGCGCCGGCGCCGAAGCACTCTCGGTCTTCTCTCGTGTCGGCCGGTCGGAGGACGTCGCCGACGTCATCGCTTTCCTTGCATCGAACGATGCGCGCTGGACGACCGGCCAGATGATCGATGCGACGGGCGGTGCCCGGATTTGATCGATCCTGGCACTTCGCTCTCTTTCCAGCCATTCAAACCGCTGCAGAGGATGCATGCTTGACGAGGTGCCTGTTGAGATCCAGTTCCTCGTGAATCCAAAAGATTGGCTCGCGCTCGCCGCGCGCGATCCAGT
This sequence comes from Rhizobium sp. CCGE531, assembly GCF_003627795.1. Taxonomy (NCBI): domain Bacteria; kingdom Pseudomonadati; phylum Pseudomonadota; class Alphaproteobacteria; order Hyphomicrobiales; family Rhizobiaceae; genus Rhizobium; species Rhizobium sp. CCGE531. Next base: position 644,617 of record NZ_CP032686.1, read on the forward strand.
CTCCATTTGATCGGAGCGGCGCCGGCCACAAGCTGACGACTTATTCCTCTTATCTCGAACAGCTCGCCGAGCCGACATTAACTGATCGACCAGATGCTGCCTGGTCTCGTCTTCTAATGCTGGGTCGCTCTTCCCGAACGGCCGCCCGCAGGGAACTGTTTCCTTTGGACATTGAATGACATGCCTTCGGTTCAGATCCTTTAAAAGCCTATGCGCTCCCGTTCTGGCGTTTAAACTAACACGAGGCCCCGGTTGCGCGCCGGCGAGCTACTACATCAATCACCCGAAGATTTTGCAGCATGGCTGTCAATCACGATCCCGTTCAATTCCTTTCGAAGAACCGCGACGCTGGCAGATCCGTTCAAGTCGGCAAACTCTTGCTGGGGTAGCGTCGCCTTAACCGGTTGGTGCTGATCGGAATGGTATTGGTGTTCCATGACAAGCTTGCCACCGACATTGCCGCGCACCGCTACAAGCGCCATCGCTTTCCTGCCGAGATCATCGCTCAGGCAGTGTGGCTCTATCATCGGTTCCCGCTGAGCCTGCGGGAGGTCGAGGATCTGCTCGCCGAGCGCGGGATCGATGTCTCGTTTCAAACCGTGTCGGAGTGGGCGGTGAAGTTCGGTCGTAAATTTGCCCATGATCTTCGACGGCGATCAAGAGGCAACTTTGCCGACAAATGGCGTCCTGACGAGATGGTCGTGTCCATCAAAAGAAAGAAATACTGGCTGTGGCGCGCCGTCGATGCCAATGGCTATGTACTCGACGCCCTCCTGCAAAGCCGGCGGAACAAGAAAGCCGCTGTTCGACTGATGCGAAAGCTGCTGAAAGGCCAAGGCCTCACGCCGCGTGTCATGATGACCGACAAGCTGTGCTCATACTCCGCCGCAAAGGCCGAGTTGATCCCAGGCATCGAACATCGTTCACACAAGGGCCTCAACAATCGAGCGGAGAATTCTCATCTGGTTGTGCGACGACGAGAGCGGCGCATGATGCGGTTCAAATCGGCGCGACAATGCCAGTCTTTCGTTTCGGCCCACGGCCAGATCGCCAACCTCTTCCTTCTCCATCGAAAGCATCTGACTGCCGCCGATCACCGCGAACTGCGTGGCGATGCCATCACGACATGGCGCGAAATCTCCTTGTCGATCAGTGCATGAAAGCAGAACCGGCCCATCTTCTCAAACCGCAGTCAATTAAGGCGACACCACCGTTGGGACTACACACCTATAGCGAAAGACACCAGTGTCATCTTAGCAACAATCTGGTGATGTGGATGTGCCTTCAATCGCCACAGAATTTGCGAGCAGCCACATAATGTGATGCTTGTCCGTGATGAGAATATACGATCTGCTCGACCTGGCTTGTTGGTGAGTAATTCCTGTTTCAGCCTTACTTAACAAAGCATTGCCGCAGATGCGTCAACTATCAAAAATAATTTTGCGGTGCAGCATAACCGGTTATATCGATGGGGTTAACAAAGTATTGCAATCGTCCCGCTCCCGTAATTGATTGCGGCAGATTTCGAAACACCGGGAGCCAGACCTATGGACGACTTGCGCAATTCGACGGTAGACCACGAAGCTTTCTCGCGTAATTTCGCATCAAGCGGCCGGGACTCGGGCAATGCAGCCGATATCAGTGCCAATCAACCGCTGCCGTTGTCGCGAAATGCAGATGTTGTAGCCTTCGAGATGGCGCAGGCTGAGGAGCAACAGGCGAATGGCAAGGCGGGGCGACTTGCCGCGAACGAGCCGCAAAATGCTCCCGCCGCGGCGCCGACCCATATCGTGCCGGATCAGGGCAATATCGTCCATCTACCGCCGAACACCTCTATCGACGACATCCACGTCGAAGGGCGCAACCTTGTTCTGATCCAGGCCGACGGTACGCGCATTGTCATTATCAATGGAGCGCTGCACGTTCCAACCTTCCTGATTGGTGAAGTCACGCTGCCGCAACAGGCCATCGTCGCCGCGCTGCAGCAGCAGGGCATCAGCGTCGCTGAAGGTCCCGATGGCTCGGTTCACGCCGGCAATAGCACGGATTCCGGCCACCAGTTCACGGACAGCCAGGCCGGGAATGCCCGCACACCGTTGAATCTGCTAGGTCTCCTCGGTCCCGGCGATGTAATCGGCAGCGGTAGCGGCGGTCCAGGAACTCAAGATAACAATCGCGGCAGTGCCCAGGTCACTCAAACCGTGCAACCGGTCGCTCCCTTGACTGCTGCGGCGGACACGGGCTCGCTGCAGTCCGGTGCGACGACCTCGTCGGATGCGGCGCATGGGGTACTTGCGAATGATGTCACAACCGTCGGCGGCCTCCAGGTAGTCGGTGTGACAGCGGGCAACGCGACCGCGGCGCAGTCGGCAAATGTCGACAGCGCGATCGCGACGACGCTTGGAACATTGACACTGCATGCGGACGGCTCTTACAGCTATCATGCCAATCCGAACGAGAGCGGCACGGACACCTTCACCTACACGGTCAGGGACGCTAACGGTACGCTCTCGACGACGACGCTGACCTTCACGGTGACGGACGGCCGCACGAACCAGCCGGAGACGGCGGATCCGGCAAAGTTGTCGGAAGCCAATCTTCCGGGTGGCACCGCGCCGTCGGAAACGGCCGCGACGGCGCACGGCAGCATTACGCTTGCCGATCCTGACGCCCCGCATATCACCAGCGTTCTCGATGCCAAGGGGAGCTCGGTTACAGTCGATGCCAATGGCACGACGACCGTCCAGGGCTCCTACGGCACGCTGTCGATCGACGCGGACGGCAAGTACAGCTACACGCTGACGACAGCCGGCGTCCATGCCGGTGGCGAGCAAGAGACGTTCACCTATACGGTGACGGATCAATACGGCAACACGACCACCTCGACCCTCAGTTTCACCATTGCCGATGATACGCCGATCGTCATGGCAGATACCGGCGCGTTGCAGTCCGGCGCGACGGCCACTGCCGATGCAGCGTCGGGCGTGCTTGCCAATGATGTGGCGGGCGCCGACGGCGGCCTCCAGGTGGTCGGTGTGACAGCGGGCAACGCGACAGCGGCGCAATCGGCGAATGTCGACAGCGCGATCGCCACGACGCTTGGAACGCTGACGCTGCATGCGGACGGCTCCTACAGCTACCATGCCAATCCGAATGAGAGCGGCACGGACACCTTCACCTATACGATCAAGGATGCCGACGGCAGCCTGTCGACGACGACACTGACCTTCACGGTGACGGACGGCCGCACGAGCCAGCCTGAGACGGCCGATGGCACGGCACTCTCAGAGGCAAATCTTCCCGGCGGAACCGCGCCGTCGGAATCGGCTGTTACGGCGCATGGCAGCATCACGCTCGCCGATCCGGATACTCCGCATATCACCAGCGTTCTGGATGCCAAGGAGAGCTCGGTTACGGTCGGTGCCAGCGGCACGACAATGATCCAGGGTTCCTACGGCACGCTGACGATCGATGCGGACGGCAAGTACAGCTATACGCTGACGACGGCGGGCGTTCATGCCGGCGGCGAGCAGGAGACGTTCAGCTATACGGTAACGGATGCGCACGGCAACACCACGACGTCGACGCTGAGCTTCACCATTGCAGATGACGCACCGATTGCCGTGGCGGACACCGGTTCGCTGCAGTCCGGCGTGACGGCCTCGGCCGATGCGGCGCATGGCGTGCTTGTCAATGACCTGACGGGTGCCGACGGCAATCTTCAGGTGGTCGGCGTTGCCGCCGGCAGCACGACTGCGGCACAGTCGGACCATGTCGGCACCGCGATCGTCACGACGCTTGGAACGCTGACACTGAATGCCGATGGCTCCTACAGCTATCATGCCAATCCGAACGAGAGCGGCACGGACACCTTCACCTATACGGTCAAGGATGCCGACGGCAGCCTGTCGACGACGACGCTGACCTTCACGGTCACGGACGGCCGCACGAGCCAGCCTGAGACGGCGGATCCGACGCAGCTGTCGGAAGCCAACCTCCCGACCGGCACGGCGCCGTCGGAATCGGCTGTTACGGCACAGGGTAGCATTACGCTTGCCGATCCGGACAGTCCGCATATCACCGGCGTCACCAACAGCCATGGCGATGCGGCCACGGCCGATCCGAAGAGCGGCGACTGGCAGATCCAGGGTTCCTACGGCACGCTGACGATCGACGCGGACGGCAAATACAGCTACACGCTGACGACAGCCGGCGTCCATGCCGGTGGCGAGCAGGAGACGTTCACTTATACGGTCACGGATCAATACGGCAACACGACCACCTCGACCCTCAGCTTCACCATTGCCGATGATGCGCCGGCGGTCGGAGGCGTGGATGTCGTCTCCATCAGCGAGCATGACTTGGTGGTCGCCGACAGCACGACGGTATCCGGTTCGCTCGGGATCATCGCCTTCGGTGCCGATGGTCCTGCAACCAGCAACAGCGTTGCTTTCAACGGCGCGGCACCCGTGGATGCCGACGGTAATCCGCTCGTTCTGAGCTCTCATGGCGAGGCCGTTCACTTCGTCGTGGTTGGTGCGACCCTCTACGGCTACACGGGCGATGCCCCAGCCTCGGGCGCGGCACCGGCCTTAAGCCAGCTGGTCTTCGAGGTGGGCCTGGCGGGTCCCAACGGCACGCACACGACGGGCTCCTACGAATTCACGCTTTATAGGCCGCTGGACGATGGCGACAGCACGAACAACCTCTCCGACCTCAAGCTAACCTTTAGCTACACGGCGACGGATGCCGATGGCTCGCACAATACGGGAAACTTCACGGTCGATGTGATTGACGATGTGCCGGTCACCGGAGCGCCGGTCCCCGATCAGACGCTCACCGAGGACAATCTGGTGTCGGCTTCGGGATCACTTGTCAGCGGCGGCATCAGTACTGGCGACGTCGAGCTGAATTTCTCCTTCGGCGCGGATGGCTCGGCAAAAACCGCGGTTACATTCGTCAGCCAGACGGCGATGTCAAATATCATTCTGACCGATGGCGCCAGTCATGTGCTTGATTTGTCGCATCTCACGTCAGGCGGAAATGCATTGCAATATTCCCTGAGCAGCGACGGCACACTGCTCACAGCCTATTATTCCTCGCAGGGGAATGAAGTAACGGTCTTTACCGTTGCACTGTCTGAAAATGGAGCTCACGCCAGCGGCGCCTATAATTTCACACTCTACAGGCCGATCAGCGACCTTGATGCGACCGATTTCAAACTAAGTTTTGCGGTAGTCGGTCATGATGGTGACGGCGATACAACGGCAATATTCCAATCGTTTTCGGTTGATATCCATAACAACCTGCCCACTGCAAACAACTGGTCCCTTACCACGAATGCGGCGCCGGGTGAGACGATTATCATTCCAACGGCGGCGCTCTTGTGGGAGGCGTCCGGAGCCCATCACGCGGACCTTTCTATTGCCGCAATCATGGGATCGGTCGCCACCCTGAACGGGGATAGCGTCACGATCCCGGTCTCCGGCCATCCCGAGTCGTTCGACTATGCCGTTACGGATGGAATTCATCAGACGGTTGCCACTGTGAGCATCGATAGCCATTGGACGACAACGGGTACCGTCGCGAACGAGATTTTCGTGGCTGCGCACAGTGGCGATGGCTATACGATCATTGGCGGTCTTGGAAATGATGTCCTGATCGGCTCGGCAAACACTGCCGAGAATATTCTCTATGGTGACGGGACTTCGGAAACGGCCCAGGACGGCAATGACCTTTTGATCGGTGGCATCAACTCGACCAATATCATGTATGGTGGGGGTGGAGATGACACGCTCATCGGTGCCGAACATGCGCTCAATAGAATGTATGGCGGTAGCGGCAACAACACGCTTATCGGCGCGGCGAATGCAACGAACGAGATGCACGGCGGCAGTGGCAACGACTTCCTGTCCGGTGGAGACTACGCGACGAACACGATGGATGGTGGAGATGGTGACAATACCTTCGTCGCCGGTCTGTTCTCCGTGAATACAATGATCGGCGGCAGCGGAAACGATACCTTCAAGCTTATCGAAAACTCGTTCAACACGGTCGCCGGTGGCGGAGGCAACAACACGCTCGACTTTTCTCGTTTCAGCCATGGGATAGAGATCACTTTAGCGCACAGTAGCACCGTCACCCACTTCGATATCTCAGGTGGCGGCCTGGATTACTCGGACATCAGCGGAATTATCGGAACACCCTATGACGACGTCATCATTGGGAGCGATCACTCCGACTATCTCTTCGGCGGCGCCGGAAACGATGTCCTGATCGGAGGCACGGGCAATGATACGTTGGATGGTGGCTCGGGTTTCAATGTGATGACGGGTGGAGCGGGCGCCGACACATTCATGATTGATGCCGCGGCCCTGAGCAAACTCGACCCGGCTGACATCATAACGGATTTTCATCCCGCCACCGAAGGGGATGTGCTCGATGTGACGGGTTTGATTGATGCCCTCATCAAACAGGATGGCTTGTCTCAAGGAAACGCACTTAATCACTTGACTGCCGTCGTCGATGACAAAACCAACACCACAACGATCTCCGTGCAAACTACGACGGAAACCCACGCGGTTGTCACATTGCAGAATTTCACTCCCGATGCCGCTGGCGTGAAGATCCTGTACAATCACGACGAGCACGCGCTTGCCACCGCTCACACGGGGTAAGTCTTGCCCCAAGTTGAGGCGCGGCCAATTCGCGCGTGGCGTCCCGGGTAGGGAAGGAGCCGCGAATGTGAGTCCATGCCGACTATGGCAACCGCCTGATCGCCTGCGTTAAGGACCGGCGCTATATCCCGATTGGCAGCAGGGGGTGAGGTCTATGGCGGCCGGCTGGTCGCCGGACGAAGCCGCCATTGGGCGACGGACACCACAGTGGCGAAATCTACCCGTGTCATGACCGGATCGGCCGTGCGCTGATCTGGCCAGCTCACAGCGGATCGAGCCTTTGGCGGCAAGCGAGCCCACGATGCCATCGCGAAGCGAAAACCTCCTGGATATTTGGGATCAGGTCCCGGCTATCCAGTAGACAGCAAAAACCAGGAGCACCCACAAGAGTGTGGAAACCAGGATGGCTAGCAGGAGATATTTCAGGCGATTCGTCATGGCGCAACGATAGTGACCGTTTGTGCAGTCTTCACACTAGATGCCTCGATATGATTAATGATTGATAAAGGCCTGGCGGTCGCGGTCGCACCCGGCGCTCTGAATGTGCTGCAGACTGGTTCATCTGACCTTGTCGATTTCATGCTGGGAGGGCCGTGCGCCGTTTTAGAGAGAGTCCAAGGCCGGTAGGGGACGCCACACTCGCGACAAGCCGAAGGCTTCGATGCGCTTGGCCCAACATGAAGAGGGCCATATTTTGACGATCAAAGATCGTCGGTGCATCTTCCTTGTCGCCTCGAATCCTGAAACAGTAATCAACGGGGGCTGTGTTTGATAAGGATTGTACGGTGCGCAACACCATCCCCAGGAAAATCTATCGCCGAGTCCGCAATTTGCCATCCGAGTTGGCGTTGTGGGTGATCAACCGACCCACGATCGAGGCCAGGCTTCGCACCTCGTATGATCGAGCGCGCATTGACCATTTGTCGAGCCTGCCGAAGCTATACGACCAAGATGCCGCGATTGTGGAGAGACTGAACAGCGATGGCGTGTGCGTTACCGAGCTGTCGTCGCTCGGCCTGCCGCTCAACAATGAGATGTTCGCTTCCGCGCGGCTGATCGCCAAAACCTATGAGCAGCGTGTGCGACAAAATGTTTACGATGGCTGGGAGACGATCACGGCGACGCCGGACGAGATTATGAGCAATCCTGCCATTTTCCTCTGGGGGCTGAATCAACGCCTGTTGAACATTGTCGAGGCCTATCTCGGTCTTCCAGTCGCCTACGACGGAATGAACATGTTTTACACCATTGCGGATGGCCGCCAGATTGGCACGCGGAAGTGGCATCGAGACCGCGAGGATCGGAGAATGGTCAAGATCGCGGTCTATTGCAATGATGTCGATGAGGGCAGCGGCCCCTTGCAGGTCGTCCGCCCGAACGTCGTTACAGGCGATCTGGCGGATAAATTTACCTATCCCGCACTCAGTCAGCAATTGCTTGAGGCAAGGCTCGGTGGTCCTGTCATCGATCGCGACGTCGTCACCTGCACCGGCCCGGCGGGAACGGTCATCTTCAGTGACACGGCCAGCCAGTACCACCGCGGCAAACCTGCCACGTCGCGCGACCGTTGTGCGATCTTTTATAATTACTTCTCACGCAGCCCGCGGCATCCGTTCTTCTGCGAACGATCCGGTCTATCCCGCAGCCAGATCGCTGAATTTTCTCATGCACTGACGCCGGAACAGAAGAGTTGCATCAATTGGCGCGATAATTTGCCCAAAGCTGTCCGTCTCATCCCTCGGAATATAGCCTGAACGGCTATGGTCATGTGAGCCTCCACCGACGGACTTGATGTGCGAATGTGGGTCTTGTCCCACGCTACATTGGATAGCGTGATAAGCAGAATTGGAACGGTTGGACCGGCCACGTTGCATTCATTTTCTGATTGACGCAGGCGAAATATCAAGCCGGCACCAGCTGCCTATCGACGAGCACTCAGCCGTCCGAGCTCTACGGTCGCGAAGCGTAAGGCGGCGCCGGACGCCGCAGCCTAGGGCCGGTAGGCCATGACCGTTACCCAGTCGACGATCATCGACTGTGGCAAGACGTTGTCAACCGGTTGACCCGGCCAATCGCCCCCAATTGCGACGTTCAAGATCATGTAGAAGGGCTGATCGTCGAAGACCCATTTCTGCCCGCGTTGGAGTTTACTGGCTTCGGCAGTCTTGAAGAGCTTGCCGTCGAAAAACCATTGGATTCGCCCCGGCGTCCATTCGATCGCGTAATTGTGAAAATCATCGGCGAGAGCCCCATCAGCCACGTATTCGCCAGGGCTGGAATAGCCCGGTGCATGAAGGTTGGCGAACACGGTCCCGGGGTTTACGCCAATATTTTCGACGACATCGATCTCGCCGTTCGCGGGCCATTGCCCGGCATTGCCCATCAACCAGAAGGCCGGCAACAATCCCGGACCACGCACTATCCTGGCCCGGATTTCAAAACGACCATATTTCGCGCTGAACCGACCCTTCGTCTTGATCCTGCCGGACGTATAACGTCCATCGGGCTCCTTGCGTGCGGTGATCACGAGGTGTCCCAGGCCATCCAGCCGCACATTGTCCGCACTGTTTGTATAGGTCTGCTTCTCGTTGTTCCCCCAGAGAGCATTTCCGTAACCCAGATCATATTCCCACTTGGCGGGATCGGGTCGTCCCGCTGGTCCATTGAAGTCGTCCCGCCACACTGTCTCATAGGAACCGGCCGCCACGGATGACGCCATGGCCGTTGAAACGGCGAGGACGACTAAAAAGCGGCTAATCAAAGTCGGCATTCCGAACAGCCCTGCCCAAAGCAGTGCGGGCGTCTTCGAACGGCCTTCGCTCAGCTTGCCTGATCGAGACATCGTGATAGATGTTGAAGGAGAGGAGTTTCGGTACATGCTGTATATTGTCTTTGTCATCTGGCTGCTTGGCTTGATCGCCATCACTCTTGGCTTCCTGCTCTTGTCAAGCTCTGACGAGAAAAAGCGCGTATCACCCTGGAAGATGTTTCTTGCCTATGTGTTCTGGCCCGTCACCCTCATTGCCGCGATCCTGCAGTCCTTGCGTTCCCGGTCAATGTAGGTGCCTCATGATTTCCCGGGTCGATCAGGATGCTGGCCAGGGATGAGCAAGGTGGCCGAGCTCGTGTGTCGAGGTACCTCGTTCGCATATTCACGCCCGATTAACCCATTATCGATGTCAGGGCTGCGGTAGGCATATTGGTAAGATGTTGAAGCTAGCATCCATCGCCGTATAGTGATGCCCCTTGATTGAGGAAAACGGTATTGAGCTCGAGATTGAAAAACCTGCTGATGGCGGTTGGTGTTGCCGTTACGATGTGGGGTGGGATCATTGGCACCGGCAAGTGGATGTTCGATCAGATTCAGCCGGGAATTGATCAACAGCAAACTGCAAGCACACGATAGTCTTGCCCGGACAGCCGAGGAAATTGAAAATGCCGGCGATACACAGCAATAGCCAAACCTATTTTATTTATATATATAGAATATAACATATTCTTGTAATAATAGTGTGTGCTAAAACTAGCTTAGTACAGGCAAGCGAAGTTATACAATATTTTATTAATGGACCTGCCAAGTCTCTCTTGAATATCCGCGCGACTTGATCTTAGAAGAATTTATTCGGCATCTGGGCAGATGCATTGATCAAGCGCGTAATCCTCTCGGCAATTGCAAGGATCATTCAGGATGGCTCCCAAGAAGGTTCGTAAGGCAGTATTCCCGGTTGCCGGACTAGGGACGCGGTTCCTGCCGGCGACCAAGGCGGTGCCGAAGGAAATGCTGACTGTCGTGGACAAGCCGGTGATCCAATACGTCGTCGACGAGGCGATGGAAGCGGGCATCGAGCATTTCGTGTTCGTGACGGGCCGCAGCAAGCACGTCATCGAAGATTATTTCGATATCCAGTTCGAGCTCGAGCATACGCTGCGCCAGCGCAACAAGAATGCCGAACTGTCGCTATTGAACGGCCTGCTGCCGAAGGCGGGTACGGCGAGCTTCACGCGCCAGCAGGAACCGCTCGGCCTCGGCCACGCCGTCTGGTGTGCCCGCGAGATCGTCGGCGACGAGCCCTTCGCGCTTCTGCTGCCCGACATGGTCATGCGCGCCGAAAAGGGCTGCATGAGGGGCATGATCGAGCTTTACGAGCATAGCGGCGGCAATGTCATCGCCGTCGAGGAATGTGCGCCTGACCAGACCCATAAATACGGGATCGTCGGCGTCGGTGAGACGATCGGCAATGGCTTCCGCATCACCGAGATGGTCGAAAAGCCGGCCAAGGGTACGGCTCCGTCCAACTTCTTCATCAACGGCCGTTACATCCTGCAGCCGGAAATCTTCCGTATCCTTGAAAGCCAGGAGCGCGGCGCTGGCAACGAGATCCAGCTGACCGACGGCATGCTGAAGCTCGCGCAGACGCAGGATTTCGCCGGCTATCACTTTGAGGGCCAGACCTTCGACTGTGGCGCAAAGGATGGCTTCATCCTCGCCAACGTCGCTTTCTCACTGGCGCGCGCGGACATCCGCCCGACCATCGAAAACGAGCTGAAGGCGCTGATCGAGGGCGGCTGAGGCTGGGATTGAACTGATAGTCTTAGAAAAGCGCTTCTCTGATCGTATTGGGGCGCTTTGCAATCATTTTCTCGATAAAGCTGCGCCTGCAGTTCGGCGGCTTTATCTTGGTTTTCGCATACCTTTGGATGCGTAGCCCCGTCGCATAAGAACGATGATCTTCCGAATATAAGTAAATTCTGTAACTCTTTGCCTCATAGAGCCGGCGGTTCTCAGACCATTACTGCCACTGTTGTATTAGTTTTATACGATAATCGTAAGGCAAGTTTTATTGAGGTTCCCTAACCAGTAGAGGCAACAAATAAATTGTGACCAAAATTGGTATTTGCGCGGTGCATTTAAAAATGGACGGTCCTTAGCACTTGCAAAAAAATCTGTTCTTGAGTTATTAATCCCCTTAACAATTTGATAACCATGGTGGGCAGGTGTTCTCGGCCTGAGTTTGCATTATTTCCATATTTCCGGGGTATTTGTATGATAGCTAACATTCAGCGAGTCATTATCGGGGGTGTTCCAACCGATTGCGTCTCGCGTGCTGACTTGGTTGGATTGATGCTTGCGAGTAAGCCACATGGCAGCAACACCGCGAAGTTATTATTCGACATCAATGGCCAGGGGTTGGCGCTATGTCTTTTCGACAAGACTTACCGCGCTCATCTCAATTCTGCAGATATCGTACATGCTGATGGACAGCCTCTTGTCACTGCATCGAGATTGCTGACAAATACTCCGGTTCCAGAGCGTAGCGCGACGACGGATCTCTTCCATGACGTCGCATCAGCTGCGCAGAAGAGTGGGAAAGCATTCTTTCTTCTCGGAGGCACCGAGGAGGTCGTACATGCTTGTGCGGATGCGATGCGTAAGCTTTATCCCGGATTGCGGATCGCCGGAATGCGCAATGGCTACTTCTCCGAAGCGGACGAAGCGGACGTTTGTGCCGAAATCAATGCCTCAGGTGCTGACATAGTGTGGGTCGGTCTCGGCAAGCCGAAAGAGCAGGCTTTCTGTGTGCGAAACCAGGATCGACTTCAGGCGGACTGGCTGGTTACCTGCGGTGGTTGCTTCAACTATGTGACTGGTGCCTACGGTCGTGCTCCCATGTGGATGCAGCAAACGGGAACGGAATGGCTGCATAGGATGCTGACCCAACCAAGGAAATTGTTCTGGCGTTATCTCTCGACAACGCCAATCGCACTTGTGCTTTTGTTGCTGCGTACCACCGAACAGAATACCGTCCAGCTTCGATCGACTAGTTGACAAACAGGATCTGTCAGCGGCTCGGCTAGTTCAGTCTAATACCTAAGCCGATGTCACAGAAGTACCGCTCGCATTAACCACTTATTAATATTCGAAGTGACTTCAATCGTGGGATTGTATAATAAATTCAAATGTATAATGCACATTTCATGATGGAGTTTCCAGTGTTCACTGTAGTGCAAAATCAGGACGCGCCTGATCAATTTGCGCCGGGTTTGGCGACCTCTGGTAAAAGCCATTCGTCCGATATTGTGTCTTCTAGAATTCAAGCCGACCTTACTAGGCGCCGCTGGCATTTCGCCTGCAAGCGTGCCATGGATATCTCTATTTCTGCGGCTGCACTTCTTATACTTGCTCCACTGCTGGTGGTTATCGCTCTTGCCATTCGCCTGGAGAGCAAGGGTTCGCCACTCTTTGCGCAGATGCGCTGGGGAAAAAATGGAAAAAAGATTAGAGTTCTGAAATTCCGATCCATGCGCACGGAACTTGGGGATCCAACGGGCGTGGCACAGACGGTACGCGGGGATCCGAGAATTACGAAAGTCGGAGCGTTCCTGAGACGCACGAATCTCGACGAACTCCCCCAGATCTGGAATGTCTTGCGCGGCGACATGTCTTTGGTTGGACCACGCTGCCATGCCATTGGAATGTTGGCTGGAGGCATGCTTTATGAAGAGCTGGTTGTCGAATACCACAAGCGGCACGCCGTACGACCGGGGTTGACCGGTTTGGCACAGATGCGCGGCTTGCGTGGTCCGACAGATCGCCCGGCGAAAGCGCGGGCGCGTATCGCATCAGATCTCTTTTACATCGAAAACTTTTCGATTGGTCTCGACATCAAGATCTTGTTTGGCACTTTGTTGTCTGAGCTGAGGGGCGGACAGGGCTTTTAGGGGCTGCCCGCCTTGTCTGTGTTGAGGCATGTCACCACGTCAATCATGTGCAGATAGGGCACTTAAGCCAAAACTGCCATGACGCGAAGCATTGAATTCTGGAATAACTCCCCTGATTTAGTCCCGTCCGGATAGAATTCCCATATAAATGCGAAATAGTTAGTGCTTTGCCTGAGGCCGTGGTTGCCTTCGGTTGTTGCGTTCAGCGCCGGCCGACCCATAGATCAGTCAATTTGTGATGTTGCACGAAAGAGCGCTTGCTCGTAAGCGCCGGGTTTCGACCGGTTGCCGACAAGACAATTGCACGCTCGCCTGGTGGGGCAGGGGTGTCTACATATCCGCTCTTCTTCTGATTGTGAAAATGGTCTGCCGTGGCGCCTCCACCTACTTCGGTCGGAGTTGCCGTCGTCGTTCATCGGCAACGCTCTCGTGAGATATCGCCGAATGACCCCCAACCAGATTGCGAAAGTCTGTTTTGACCCTGTGATGACGCTCGCGGTCATCGCTTCGATAAAGGTTACTTGTTAACTGTCAGCAGACCCGTTTGGATCGCTCGCGTGGCAACGAGGGTCGATCCTTCAGCGGTCAAATGTCCATAGTCCCATTGTACCGGGACCCCTTCGGTCAATGTCGTACAGGCGTCGCCGTTTTCCGGACAAAGCAGCGAATAAGTCGAAACATAGGATGCGCCCGCAGCTGTAACTGCATGGGCGAGTTCTTCGTCTGTGCCTCTCTGTTCATTGTTGCGCGCCGTCACAAGGATGGAGGTATCGTTTCTCCAGTCAGACTGGCCAAGAAGCCGCGGAAGGGGATGGTAGTATTCGACGATCGGGCCAAAAACGACGATCTTGCCGACCTTGCCACGCAACATTTCCAGTGTGCGGCTGACATCGGGCGTATCCTGCCTTATCCACCTTGCGGAAAGAACCAGGATGTCGATCGGCTGACGCTGTAGGTATTCATCAAAGACCATGTTCATGAGCTGGACACAGCCGCGTTCCCCCCGTGCGCCAAGGACAGGTTTGCATCCGGTGGCCGTCGCCTGCATCACGTTCATGTCCCTCATCGCGCCATTGAGGCCCGACCAAAGATGGGCGGCATGGCTATCGCCGACAATGAGGACGTTCGGTTTCGTCGTCGACGCGTTGAGACATGCTTGGTTCTGAAAATCAGCAATGGAATCAATGTGGCCGAACATGAAGCACGTTCCGAGGCGATAGACGGGATTTTCGTCGTAGTCGAGATAGGCTGCCAGGCGTTCACCTTCGTTGAAGGGCTGGTGAACGGACAGTAACAAGGTTGCGGTTGCCGCAGCGCAGAGCATGATCGTCCCAACGAGCGCTCCAGTCCATATCGGCAAACGGTTTCTGACAATTCGACGAGTTCTGAAAGGCTGTTCGACATAGCGCCATGATAGTGCCCCGATCAGCGTGATCGCGACGCATAATACTGCGGCCTCTTTCACGTTCAGCAGTTGCCCGGTCGAGAGCTGATAGTAGATAAGAACGGGCCAGTGCCAGAGGTAGACGGAATATGAGATCTTGCCGAACCAGACAAAGGCGGAGCTGGCCAGAAGATTATTGACGACTGTCTTGTTGCGGCTGCCGAAGAATATGATGATCGCCACGGCCAGGCAGGGCGCGACTGCGTAAAAGCCCGGAAACGCGAGACCAGAATGAAACTTCACCGCACAGGCAAGCAGAAGCGCAAAAGCGATCGCCGTCGCGAGTTCGGCAATCCTCCGACTGAACATAACCGTTGGAACGAAGGCAAACAGCGCCCCGATCAGAAGCTCCCAGGCCCGGGTCATCGGAAAATAATAGGCATAGTCCCGATTGATATAGGCAAGAGCGACGCCCGCGCCGAGGCTCGTCAGAAGGATAGCACCGATCGTCCACTGCGCCGTTCGAACCGGACGACGGGTCAGCAGGACCATCAGCAGCGGGAAAATCAGGTAGAATTGTTCCTCGACGCCGAGTGACCAGGTATGCAGGAGCGGTTGTGAAAGCGTGTCGGCGCCGAAGTAGCCGTCTGATCCAAGCAGATAGAGATTGGATGCCGATAACAGCGCGGAAATCGCCGTTTCCGCCAGGGTCCGCAATTCAACCGGGAACAGGATGAAGGGAGCGATAGCCAGCGTCGCAGCGCTGACGCAAAAGAGTGCCGGTAAAATCCGCAGAATGCGTCGTTCATAAAAGGAACTGATGCGAAATGAACCGGCATCGAGATCAGTTCTAAGAAGTTGTGTGATCAGATAGCCGGAAATGACGAAAAAAACGTCTACTCCGATAAAGCCGCCTCGCAATGGCGTCACGCCGGTGTGGTAGAGAAGAACTAAACCAACGGCAACGGCCCTCAAACCGTCGATGTCGGGACGGTAGGCCCCCTTCATCGAGCTCCCAACGTCCTTGGTAATGTGAATAATTCTACCAGCTCCTTTATCCGTCTTTGGAGCAATTGTAGAATCGGGATCTGCTGTCAGCTGCTCATCATACATGATGTACGCCTTCTCTTCTCGGGCGACTGAGGTCTGTTACTGTCGCTAAAGGTCAAAAATTCTGATGAGCATATTGATGATTGTATTGTTGGCTTAGTATCAAAAATGAGCGTTGGCAGAAGTTCTGTTTTTGATTAGAGGAAACCACAACAATCGCAAGTGCTTTAGCGGTATTATAGATTATTCTAACGTTTATCTGTTGTTTCATTGCCACATCACGAGGTCGCCATTTACCAATTTTGTCAAACATGCTGCGGTGCACTAGCCTTTGTAGCACTCATTTGGTAAAGGCGTAAAAAAGGAACTTAATGGGTTTTGTAACGCAATGAATAATCTTGCGATGCAAGGGGTATCCCTTGCGTTTTTACTTGCTTTATGCAGCTGTACATCGCTTCCTCAATCGGGTCCCGATGGACGCTCTGTTGCGTCAACTGCTAGCCTTACTGTAGCGGCTGGAGATAATAAGGTTGGTATTCCGTATGCTTTGGTTGATCTGAATCGCAATACCATCGGGTATTTTCAGTCTGGTGGCCCTGTTTCGTTGCGCGGCAACTTCGGCGGTGGCTCGCGCGGCCCGGCAGATGTGCCTCTCGGCTACGGCGACATCGTGCAGGTTTCGATCTTTGAGGCGCAGTCAGGCGGGCTGTTCATTCCGAGCGACGCCGGAAGTCGGCCTGGCAACTATGTGACCCTTCCTAACCAGACCATCGATCGCAAGGGGACGATTAGTATACCCTTTGCTGGGCCGATCGCTGCGGCCGGTCGCAGGAAAGAAGATGTCGAGGCGGCAATCGCCAAGAAGCTTAACAACCGGGCCATCGAGCCACAGGTTGTGCTGACCATGGTGGCAAACCGCTCCAGTCAATTTTCCGTTGTCGGAGATGTGAAGGGCCCGGCGAAGTTCGAACTCACATCTGCGGGTGAGCGCGTGTTGGATGCCATATCGCAGGCCGGCGGCTTGTCGGAAGCCGGCATGGAGACGGATGTTTCCGTGCAGCGCCATGGCCGGATTGCGACCATCGCCTACCGCACGCTTCTCGACAATCCTGCCGAAAACATTTATCTGGCGGCCGGCGATACAGTTATCGTCGATCATAAGCGCCGGACCTACACGATCTTCGGCGCTTCGGGCGAGAATGGCCGGTTTGATTTTGCCGATGGCAATCTGACCCTAAGCGACGCTCTCGGTAAGGCAGGCGGACTGCTCGATAGTCGCGCCAATCCGTCGCAAGTCTATGTTTATCGCCCTGTGGCCCGCTATCAGTTGCAAAAGATGGGTGTCGATGCATCCCGCTTTGCCGGTGATATGGTCCCGGTCATATTCCGTGCGAACCTTCGTGATCCGGCTGGTCTGTTCACGGCGCAGAAGTTTGCCATGCAGGACAAGGATGTTGTCTATGTATCCAACTCGGACTCCGTGGATACGATGAAACTCCTCAATATTCTGAACGTAACGGCGTCGACTGCAAGTCAGGCCAAGGCTGTCGGTAACTAACGGAAATGCTCCGTCGACCAACGCGTCGGCGACAGGCGGCGGGGCACAAAACAGATCACGGTTATCGCTCTCGTAGCGAGAGCGCGGCGCCAATATTGTTCGGTCGATTTTTCGACCAACGTGCGCCGACATGAAAGGCTGCGGCTTCGATCCAGCCTCAATGCCATAGGAATCGGTAGGGGAGTATTGGTTCTCCTTTGCCCGGTCACGTCAACACGCAGATAAAGAGCGACAAATGCTGTCTCCCGATAAAGTGGCCTCCACAAGTGATGATGCTTGGGAATCCGGTCCTGCCATACAGCCCGTCGATTTCGACCGCCTGATTGCGATGGCCAGGCGGCAGTGGCGTATCGTGGCGATCTGCGCCGCAGTCTTCATGGTATTGGGTGTCACCTATTCGCTGACAGCAGAACCCAAGTATACAGCAGAAAGCCGTATGCTGATCGACAAGGGCAACAGCGGCATCCTCAGCCAATTGTCCGATTCATCGATCACGCTCGATGATGACGGAACTGTTCTCAGCCAGCTGGAAATCTTGAGATCCGACCTGATTGCCCGCGAAGTGGTCAAAAAGCTCGACCTGACCAACAATGAACAATTTATGTCCTCGGGTAACAACATACTCGGGACCTTGCGTTACTACATCAAGAATCTCTTCGCAGGCAGCGGATCGGGTGAAGAGGATCCGAAGATGCTGGCGATCGAGACGCTACTCGATAATCTGGACGTCGATCGCGTCGGCCGAACCTATGTCCTCAGCATCGACTATACATCCGCCGATCCGGTGCTCGCCTCCCAGATATCCAATACGTTTTCCGACATCTATCTGGTCGACAAGCTGAATTCGAAATACGAGGCGACGCGTCGAGCGAGCGAATGGCTGGAGCAGCGAATCAATGAATTGAAGCAGAAAGCGTCCAATGCGGACCTTGCTGTTCAGAAGTTTCGCGCCGATCATAATCTTATAGCCACCAAGGATGGAACGCTCGTCAGCGATCAGCAATTGGTCGAGCAAAGCAGTGCGCTCATAGCAGCCGAGCAGGAAACCGCGCGCGCACAGGCGAAGTTCGATCGTATCGAAGCGATCATAAGAAGCGGTAGCACGGATGCCGTCGTGTCCGATGTGCTCGATAGTTCCGTTGCAAATGACCTTAGGCAAAAGTATCTCGCTGCTTCCAAGACCGCGGCTGATCTGTCAAGCAGACTGGGTCCGGATCATGGCCAGGTGATGCGCCTGAAGAGTGAAATGGCGGAATACGAGCGGCTCATGTTCGACGAAATGAGCCGCATCGCCGAGAGCGACCAAAGCGAACTTCAGGTCGCCAAGACAAAGGAAAACACCCTTCGCGCCAGCTTAGACAAGGCGACGGGCGTGTCCGCTGCGGCAAATGAGACGCAAGTTCAGCTCCGCGAGCTTGAACGTACAAGCGACAGCTACCGTTCGTTGCTGGAGACGTCGATGCAGCGGTTCCAGGAGGCATCCCAGCAGGAGTCGTTTCCGATCGTCGAAGCGCGCGTGATCACCGAAGCCAAGCCGCCGATCAAGCCGAGTAAGCCGAAAAAGCCGCTTGTCGTCGCCATTGCGACGCTTTTGGGGCTTGCGCTGGGCGGCGGTATTGGAGTCTACCGGGAATTCCGCGACCGGTTTTTCCGCACCGGCGAGCAGATCCGGCAGAATCTCGATCTCGAGTATCTCGGCTCGACGCAATTGATCAAGGATGCAGCGGCTCTCAAGCCAGGCAAACTCAACGACAATCCGCAGGAGATGCGACCGCTTTCCGGCGTCTATCACTACGTCGTCGAGCATCCACATTCGGCCTTCGCTGAGACCATGCGCAGCGCCAAGATTGCAGTGGATCTCCAGGACAGCCGGAAATCCGGAAGAATCGTCGGAATTGTGTCGACCCTTCCGGGAGAGGGAAAATCAACAGTTGCCATCAATTTTGCCAAGCTCCTCGCGATGCAGGGGGCAAAAGTCCTCTTGATCGATGCAGATCTGCGCAATCGCGGTGCCTCGCGCTCGATTGGACTGCACGCCGACGCCGGCCTGCTCGAAGTGCTTCTCAACGAGCGGCCCCTGACCGAAACCCTGCTGACCGATTCACGAACCGGGTTGACGTTCTTGCCCTGTGCCTTGAAGCGGCGAATTCCGCACTCGTCAGATCTGCTCACATCATTGGCTATGGAGCGGCTCCTTGGCGATGCGCAGTCCCATTATGATTATATAATCCTCGATCTGCCGCCGCTTCGGCCGGCGGTGGATGCGCGTGCGGTTTTGCCATTGCTTGGGTCGCTAATCTATGTGGTGGAGTGGGGTGCAACTTCACGGAGCATTGTCCGCAGCTCCATTCGCAACGAGCCGCGCCTCTTTCACAAGTGCGCCGGTGTGATCCTGAGCAAAGTTGATCCCGACAAAGCTAAATTCTACCAGGAATTTGGCTCCGACGAATATTACTCGTCCCGCTACGCTGCCTACTATCATGAAGACTAGATCGATGACGTTTGTGTTGGTCGATGGAACCCTGGAAGCCAAGAGGCGCCATGTCTAAGCCCGCTGATACGGTCATTTGCATAGCGACGTTTCGTCGGCCACGCGGCTTGTCACGCTGCCTGGAGGCGTTGGCGCAGGTAAAGACCGATCGCGTTTCACGCATCATCGTTGCCGACAACGACGCTGCCGGGCGGACCGGTCTTGCGGCGTGCGAGACGTTTCAGGAGGCCGGGTCGCCATTTGTGCTTACCGTGCTCGTCGTCGCGGAGCGTGGCATTTCGCAGGCCCGCAACGCGCTTGTGGCGGAAGCGCTAAAGGATCCGCATACAAAATTCATCGCAATGATTGATGACGATGAGTGGCCGCAAGCAGGCTGGATTGAGTCACTCCTCACGGCACAAGACCGCACCGATGCCGATGTTGTCGGAGGTCCCGTTGAACGCGTCTTTGCAGCGCCGGTTCCGGCCTACCTGAAGAGCGCGAACCTGGCGGACTTTTCACGCATGAGAACTGGGCCTGTCGATTTTGTCGACGGCACAAGCAATGTGCTGATCCGCGCTGATCTCTTCCGCCGGCGTTCGGCGCCATGGTTTGATCTTGCCTTCGGTCTTCTCGGTGGAGAGGACACGGACTTCTTTCTCGGCATGAAGCTGCAAGGCGCACGGTTTGCCTGGTCGACGGCGGCGGTCGTCAACGAGGAAATGCCGGAGTCCCGTTCCTCGACACTCTGGATGCTGAAGCGGGCATATCGGATCGGCAATACCTATGGTCTTGTCAATCGCAAACATCGTCCGCCAGGCTTTGGCATGTTTCGCGAAGTGGTCAAGATTGCCGGAACAATGGCCGTCGTAACAATGAGCCTCGTCTTCCTTTTCTGGCATCCCGTCCGGCGTTTCGAGGCGGCCAGGCTCGCCGCCCGCGTTCTTGGAAAATTGGCTGGCCTCATCGGCTACAGGCATGTCGAATATCAAGACGTGCATGGTGGCTGAATATATACGGTATTTGAAAATATAAATATGGCAGTTCTATGTTAAAGTCTGACGAAAAGACGATAAAATGCTGAATATGCAAAGTACAATATTGAGTTACTAATGTATTTTTAGTCTTTGCAGCGCAGTGTGTCTGTAGATATTCTTATTTTTACTATCAGGAAAGCAAGAGAGAGATATGCGTATTGTGATGATTGGTTCTGGTTATGTTGGGCTCGTCTCTGGTGCTTGCTTGGCGGATTTCGGGCATCATGTGACTTGCGTGGACAAGTCTGAAGCCAAGATCGACGCGTTAGAGCGTGGTGAGGTCCCAATTTTCGAGCCTGGTCTCGATGCGATCATCCAGCATAAC
This sequence comes from Rhizobium sp. CCGE531, assembly GCF_003627795.1. Lineage (NCBI taxonomy): Bacteria > Pseudomonadati > Pseudomonadota > Alphaproteobacteria > Hyphomicrobiales > Rhizobiaceae > Rhizobium > Rhizobium sp. CCGE531. The sequence goes on from NZ_CP032686.1 coordinate 665,838, forward strand.
CGTTCCGCCGGCAGACTGGATTTTTCGAAGAACCTCGCGGCCTCCGTTGCCGTTGCCGACGTCGTCTTCATTGCGGTTGGGACACCCTCTCGTCGCGGCGATGGCCATGCCGACCTCAGCTATGTCTACGCCGCCGCGCGCGAGATCGCTGCCGCTATATCGGGCTTTACCGTCGTCGTCACCAAGTCTACCGTCCCGGTCGGAACCGGTGACGAGATAGAGCGCATCTTCCGTGACGAGTTTCCGGACAAAGACATTGCCATCGTCTCAAACCCGGAATTCCTGCGCGAGGGTGCTGCAATCATCGACTTCAAGCGGCCGGACCGCATCGTCGTCGGTACCGAGGATTCTCGCGCGACCGAAGTCATGCGCGAGGTCTACCGCCCGCTCTATCTTAACGAGGCGCCCCTTTACTTCTGCGAGCGTCGCACGTCCGAACTGATCAAATATGCGGCCAATGCCTTCCTTGCGATGAAGATCACCTTCATCAACGAGATCGCAGATCTCTGCGAGCAAATCGGAGCAGATGTTCAGAAGGTCGCCAAGGGCATCGGCATGGACAAGCGTATCGGCGACAAGTTTCTTCATGCCGGCCCCGGCTATGGCGGATCGTGCTTTCCGAAAGATACGCTCGCGCTCGTTAAGACAGCCCAGGACTTCAACAGTCCGATGCGATTGATCGAAACAACAATCGCCATCAATGACAACCGCAAGCGGGCGATGGCTCGCAAGGTCATCGCCGCCTGCGACGGCAGCGTTCGGGGCAAGAAGATCGCCGTGCTTGGATTGACCTTCAAACCGAACACTGACGACATGCGCGATGCACCTTCGATCAGTATCATTCAGGCACTCCTCGACAACGGCGCATCGGTGCATGCCTACGATCCGGAAGGGATGGACGCCGCTAAGGATCTGCTCGGTCCGATCACTTACGGCCAATACCCCTACGAGATCGCCAAGGGTGCAGATGCGATTGTGATCGTTACCGAATGGGACGAATTCCGTGCCCTCGATTTCAAGCGCCTGAAGGCGGCGATGAAAACACCGCTCGTCGTCGATCTGCGTAACATCTATCCAGTTGCGGAAGTCAGCAAGCACGGTTTCGAATATCATGCCGTGGGCAGGAAAAACACGATGGACGGAGCGAACTAACGTGCGAGAGAAAATCAGCGTCAGAAGCTTCTTCCAGTATGCACTTGCTGTCGTCGCGCCGTCGTCGGCGTCGGCAGCTCATTTCCTGGTCCAGCTTGTTATGCTCTCAAGGGTTAGTCCCGGCGAGTTTGGCGCTTTCGTCTTTCTGATGGTTCTCGTTCAGCTCGGCTATGGCCTGTCGAACGCGCTGGTTTCGACGCCCTATGACGTCAATGCGAGCCAGCAGCATCCGGTTCAGGAAACGCGCATCGTCCTGACGGCAGTGAATGCGGTCTATGCCTTATTGTTCACCGCCGGCTGCATTGGCGCAGGCCTTCTGATCGGCGCGGGTGAATGGGTATATCTGTTCGCCCTCTTCGGTGGACTTTCAATGCTTCGCTGGTTCGGCCGTGTCTTCAGCTACGCGAACCGCAGGCCCTTCGCCACGGCGGTATCCGATCTGACCTATGCCACTGTCCTGTGCCTTGCGGTCGTCTTCTTGCTCATCACCAATAGCTTCTCAATGAAAGCGATATCCGTGGCTTTCATAGTGGCGACGATCTTCGGCACGATTTGCATTGGGAGGGACTTCCTCCGCGAGCAGTTTATCGTACCTTTTTCCGCGCGGCCATTGTCTTATATCCACATATGGCGAGATCAGGCTCGCTGGACATTGATCGGGGTGGTATCGACCGAGACAACGGCCAATGCCCATTCCTATCTGGTAACAATTTTTGCCGGACCGGCTCAATTTGCGCCTATGGGGGCTGCAGCGCTGTTTCTCAGGCCGATTATGCTGTCGATGACGGCGCTGAGCCAGTTTGAGCGCCCCTTTATGGGCCGCGCAATATCTGCGGGTGACCTTGGCGGCGCTCGACGTGTTAAGAGAAGATTCCACCTCGCGCTCGCCCTGTTGTGGATTGGCACGATCGTCTTGGCCGCTGGCGTGTTCGCTCTGAAGCCGAGTCTGATTATCAAGCCGGAATACAGTGCCCAGGACATCCATATTGCATTTGCACTGTTTGCCCTCATAACATTGCTACAGATCTGGCAGGCACCCAATAACGTCTTTCTTCAGGCGGTTCGCGCCTTCCGTCCGCTTTCAACTGTCAGCGTAGTATCGTGCATCTTCTCGATCATCGGAGTGCTCCTTTCTCTTTGCTTTCTGCCACCGGTTTATTCTCTGATTGGTATCGCGATCGGGCAGTTGGTTATGAGTATTAAGCTTTCCGAACTTGCTAATAAATGGACAATCAAGGTGCCTGCCTAGATGGTGTCGGATAGACTTTGTAACTTTAGGGGCCTGCGCAGCGGTGTCCATGACGACGGAGATGAGATTTGATTACCATCGCCATTTTGATACCAACATTTCTACGTCCCAACGGCGTTCTTCGAACCCTTGACGGAATCGCGAAGCTGTCAATGAGTGATTTCCCGGGTGGTTTCTCGGATGTATCTCTGCATGTCGTTGTCGCCGACAATGACGCGGAAAATCAGGCCGGCTTGCGTGCAGTCGAATCCCTCGAGCCTACATTTCCCTTTGGACTCCATAAGCTCGTTGTGGCGGAGCGCGGCATTCCACATTCGAGAAACGCTCTTTTGAAATATGCAACGGGGGTACTGGGAGCGCAGTACAGCATCTTCATCGACGATGATGAAACGCCGGATCGGTTCTGGCTCAGGGAATTACTGTCTGTCCAGGCGAAGACAGGCGCAGATGTTGTCGGGGGAAGTGTTTCGGCGACCTATGAGGCGGAACCGCCGGCCTGGGCGCGCAAGCTTGGCCTCTATGAGACGCCGGTTGCAGCCGATGGCATTTGTGATCTCGTTGACAGCACGGCGAATGTCCTGGTCAGGAACGACATCCTGCCACGCGTCATCGAACCCTGGTTCCATCCCGGGTTTGCATTGACGGGCGGAAGCGACAAGGAATTCTTCCTCAGGCTCAAGAAGCATGGGGCGGTGTTTGCCTGGTCGCAGAGAGCCAACGTGAATGAGCTTGTCCCCGCAAGCCGGGCCACCGAGGAATGGGTGCTTCAGCGCGCCTACCGTGTCGGAAACCTCGACATGCGGCTCGTCCTGCTCAGCGGGTCGAAATTCGCTCTTGCCAAGGAAGTGGTCGTAAGCGTCGTCGCCTTGGGTGCCGCACTCGGTGCATATGTCATCTTTTGGCCCTTCACAGCCAAGCGGATCATGGCGCTTAGACGCCTTCGTAGGCAGGCTGGAAAACTGGCTGCATTCCGCGGATCCATGTACGAAGAGTACGCGACGATCCATGGCCACTAGCGGACGTAGAAAATAATCCCTCTGAGCGCCGTACGACCTTGAGCGTACCTTCAAACGTTTCATGGCATTGCCAAAAACCTGCGAGATATTTGATGCTTACATTTTCTATTGTTATTCCGGTCTATAATCGTGCTCATTTGATCGCATATGCGCTTGACTCGCTTAAGCGCCAAAGCTTTAGGGATTTCGAGTGCCTAATTATCGACGATGGTTCCACAGACGGCGAGCAATTGCGAACTCTGGTGGAGAACCGCTATGACGAGCGCTTTCGGTATTTCCGGTTCAATAACGCCGGCGCATCTATTGCCCGAAACCGGGGGATCGAGCTTGCGGTAGGTCGGTATATCGCCTTTCTTGATAGTGATGACCAGTTCTTCCCGTCAAAACTCGAGCTCGTAGCGGAACGCCTGGAGAGCCAGCCGGCTGACATCTACTTTGCCAAGGCGCAGGCCGTAAGAGGCGATGGCGCGGCCGCGATACGGCCTAGCCGAGCGCCGGCGGCGGGCGAAAGGTTGGATGAGTATCTCTTCTGCGCTCTTGAGCCGATTCAGACGAGTACGATCGTCCTGAGAGCTGACATCGCTAGGCAGCATCCATTTGTGCCGGGGCTGAAGAAATATGAAGAGGCGATTTTTCTGCTCCGCCTGATTAATCAGGGTTGTAGCATCGACTTCATTCCAGAAACGTTGACAATATGGAACGATGATGTCCCGGCAGGCCGCCTCGGTCATCGCCGCGAACTCGACAACATGAAGGAATGGTACAGCAATGAACGAAACCTTCTTTCCAACCGGGCGCAGCAGGGGTTCAGAGCAAATGTGCTTTCCTACGAATATGGATGGAGCAATCCCTTCCGTACGGTCGGTTACATTCTTGAAGCCTGCGTGCGTGGGGGAACCTCACCAAAGAGGGGCGTTCACTCGCTTGTGCGAGCCCTTCTTCCACAGCGCTTTTATCGTCCTCTCGTCAACACGATCCTGCGACTGTTTTTTCGGCGCGTACAATCCTCTACCTGAAACAACCTTATCGAAGTCGACGCTTGCGCGATGGCTAAGCCATTGTGCTACTGCGCGATAGACTGGAAGACACCAAGTGAATTTCGCCGGAACTTTTAATGGCTCTAAAGATTGCGATAAGAATACGGTTCTGTTTTCAGTGGTGGTACCCACCTATAATCGGGCAAGCGCGCTCGCCGCGACTCTGAATTCAGTTCTGTTGCAAACCTGTCAAGATTTCGAGGTCATCGTCGTGGACGATGGCTCGACCGACGATATCCATGCGGTTGTTCACACCTTGAATGACGCGAGGGTCTGCGTGTTGAGGCAGGAAAATAAGGGGGCGAGCGCCGCCCGAAATTACGGCATCGACCATGCGCGCGGGAAATACATTGCCTTCCTGGACAGCGATGACTTCTTTTTGGAGGATCACCTGGAGCGCATGACCCGCATCCTGGAGAGCAGCGACGAAATCATCGCTTATTCCCAGGTCATTTGCGATCGGGGAAATGGTCGCCGCTTCGTACGACCACCGCGGGGGATACGTCCGGAAGAGAATATGGCGACCTATCTGATTTGCGATCGCGGATTTGTTCAAACGAGCGGTTTGGCAATGCGCCGTGAGATAGCGCGAGCGATCCGATATAACGAAGTCGCCCGTTTCGGGGACGATACCGATTTTGCAATTCGACTCCAGCTTGCCGGCTATCGCTTCATTATGGATGAACGACCAAGTGTTATCTGGATCGATCATGATAATTCCGAACGGCTCTCGCTGGAGCATCGCGCGATTGGAACTCTGACATGGCTCGAAGCCCTTCGCCCATACATTGCTGTCAGGGCCTATCACGGATATAGAGGCTGGCATCTTGCGAAGAGCGTATGGCGACAAAGTCGCGTTCGAGCTCTTGGACTATATATGAGAGGCATATTTGCAGGTGCTTACAGTCCCCGCCTTGCCATATTGATCCTTTCTCAAATCATTATCCCCGATCAATTGTATCGAAAAATGACTGATGTTTGGCTGGCTGCGGGAGCGCATCGCGGCTCACGCTGAATGAATGACCGGTGATACCCAGCCACTGAAATCGTTCAATTGGCTCTAGAGGTCACGCCTATCAGGCGCGTTGGAATATGCGGCCACCATCGCATCAAACATCGGCTTTGGCTTGAAGTTCTCGTCAAACGGAAGTCCACGAGAGCGAAGGCCGTCTTCGCGATTAAAGCGAGGAGTTACGCTCAGCCAGGAATACTTGTCGCTGATTCCCCAAGTCAGGCACCCTTTGGCACCTTCGACCGAGAAGACAGCATCGAGAAACAATTTTGTCAAAGAGGCCACGCCGGTATCCCGCACCAGCGGGTCACGCGGACCGGACCGGTCGGATATGTCGAGTTCTGTAACCAGGACTTCCAATCCCCGGGTCGTCAACTCCCGGACAAAGTCGGCGATGACCTTTTGGGAATAATCGACGCCGAAACCTGCAAGATGCGCCTCCATCCCAAAGCCATTGATCGGTACGTTTCTAGCCAGCAATCTGTCGATGAGCTTCAGAATACTCGTGCGCCGGGCTTGGCTCCACCAGATGTTTGCTTCCGTCGTCGTCTCGTTCAGATAAAGCTTGACCCCCGGGTCAGCCTGTCTGGCCGCGTGAAAGGCTATGTCTATGTAGCGCTCGCCAAAGGCTTGGTACCATATGGATTTCGTTCGAAGCCCGTCGGGGTGTCCCTGATCGGGATCGACAGGCTCGTTGACAACGTCCCACGAATGAAAGCGCCCCTTATAGCGCGTACACACAGCGGCGATGTAATCCGTCAAGAGCCGCTCGTCGGGATTATTCTTCATCGTCGTCTCCAGCCAGTCCGGATTTGCCCGATGCCACACGAGCGTATGGCCGCGCATCCTCTGCTGATGCGTGTCTGCAAACTGAAGCAGCGCATCAGCATTCGCGAAACTGAAGTGACGATTGTCGGGCTGAAGTGACGCCCTCTTCGTATGGCCCTCAGCCACCAACATGCCGGCCTGGCTTGCCACCAGGTCGGCGTAGCCTTGGTCGCTCTGAAGAAGCTGGATGGCCGTTGCGGCACCGTAGATCAGTCCCTTGCGTTCCGCGACGCTTCGCAGTGCCTGCTGGGCCGAAACCGTTGGTGAAGAAAAGGCCAGAGCACCGGCTCCAGCCGCGGCGGTCTTCAGGAGAGCCCGACGCGTCATGCCGCCGCATCCCTGGATGCACGCTTTAGAAAGAAATTGCATCTGGTGCCTTTCCTTATTTTCTGTATAAGAAGACATAACGATTGCTGCACTGCAAGATGTAAGTCCGAAAAAGGTCTTCCGCGTCAGAGCTGTCTGTATTTGGTGCGATGGTAGAAACTCTCGCAGTCATGGAGAATGGAAGGTAATCTGAAGATGCGCTACGGATCTTCATTGAGATATCCAGGCCTAACTGCACAACGGCGGCGTCTGATCGATTTTACCGCTACCGAATGGATGTTTTTTGCTTTCGCAATCTTCCTACTCGTGGGTGGAACGCCGTTTCTTGTGAAGGATTCATCGGCGCTTGATACCGCGAGTGGTGAGGGTGACCCGATCCGTCAGGTCTTTTATATCTCGATTATGCTTTTGTCGTTCATTCCGGTGGTCAAGATCGGCGTCTTTAACGCGTTGAGAGGTGTTCCGCTCGCGCTGCTGGCACTATGCCTATGGTGCCTTGTGACGGTGCCGTTTGCCGTGGATCCTTCGGCTTCGTTCCGTCGTTGGGTTCTGGCCATTGTTCTTATTGTCACAATCGTCAACCTGTTGACGTCCGTTGGGATTGAAAGAACGCTTGTGGTGGTGCGTGCTGCGATCACGACACTGATTATCGTAAGCCTGATAACGGTGCCGATTGTGCCTGGAGCGGTTCACGGCGAGTTCGAAGGCGACCATGCGCTCATCGGCGCCTGGAAGGGCGCCTTCGTCCATAAGAATCATGCGTCGGCAGTGACGGCGCTCGGCCTTATCATGTATGTGCACGAGTTTGTGCGCAGCCGCAAGAAATGGGCTGCCGCCATGCTTGTGCTCGGATTTATATTCTTGCTTGGGACGAAGGGGAAATCCGCTCTCGGTCTCGCATTGCCGAGCATTCTTGCGGGTCTTGCCTATAGCTACTGCTACAAGCGGCAGGGCGGCAGGGCATTGTTCCTGATATCGGGAGCCTGCATTGTCGGCGCGTCGCTTGTCGCATTTGCACTCCTGCAAGATACGATCTTTCGTATTTTTAATGATCCTACCTCGTTTACCGGCCGCGTGAGGATCTGGAGCGTCGTGTTCGATTATGCCATCGCACATCCGCTTTTTGGTGCTGGCTATGCGTCGTTCTGGCAGGTTGGTGACATCTCGCCCATCTTCAAGGTGGGTTCCGCCGAAGACTGGCTATTGGCTACGTCTCACTCTCATAACGGGTACATGGAGATATTGGCAACGACAGGCGTCATAGGTCTATCGCTTGCGGTCCTGGCAGTCGTCGTTGTCCCATTGATGCGCATGGTATCGGCGGGTAGCCGCCATGCAAATCTCACCGGGCTGCTTTTTTCATTGTGGTTGTTTGGTATTTTCTACAATAGCATGGAAACGCAGATATTGGCTCGTGACAAACAGGTCTGGTTTAATCTCCTCATCGTTTTGTGCAGCGTGAAGGTCCTGCATGAGGATGCTGTGCGCGCCGGGCGCAGCCGTCTCAATGTGCGGCGTGGCCCCTTAGTGAACGCTGAGAAAGCTGGTGTCTCCGACTTCGGTCATCGCGCACTGAACTAGTGTCGCACGAAGCTGTCTGATGCCGACAGGCGCTTGATGACACGCGCCGGATTTCCCGCAGCCACGGAATGGCTGGGAATTGACCTTGTGACAATTGATCCCGCGCCAATCACACTATGGTCGCCGATCTGGACGCCGGGAAAGATAAGGGCGTTTCGTCCAATCCAGACATTGTTGCCGATCCGGATCGGCGCAATACTGATTTCGTCGCCTTCGTCGACCGCATGATAGTGGGAATCATGGATAGCGGCATTGTCGCCGATCATGCAGTTCCGGCCGATGTCGATGGCTTGGGACGCTACGACCGAGACCCCTTCGTTCAGAAATGTACCGTCGCCTATCGTGAGTACCGCTCCCTTTTTTGCCTTGACCAGGACCGGCAATTTGCGTTGCGCTCTAAAGCTGATCTTCCGCCCGAAAACCATCGTGCCATAATTTTCGACGATAGGGCTGTAGCCTTCGACCCGCAGTCGCCCACTTGTCTTTACGCTGAAGATGCGCAACCTTGTTTCCAGAGCTAAACCCTTGGCATAGACGACCAATTTGCGAAGCAAGTCATTTTCCCTTCAATCAATAACGATATCGCCGGCATTGCCGGGAAAAATCAAAATGGAACAAGATTATTAGTTTGACATGGCAATACCGGCTGGCTTCCACCAAGTAGCCGCTATGATCAAGGTATAGCTTGCCTGGGTGGCCGAGCAAGATGGATTTTCGTCCATGCCGTGTTTATAGCCTTCCCATTGAGCAAGTTTGAACCGCGAAACTATTGCAAGATTGGAGGTGCTCCCCGACGAGATGGCGATTGTCTCAAAAGACTGATGTCTTGCGCGTGTCGCCGGGGCATTGCTGGTCAAATCGCATCAGAGAGCAGGCTGTCAGCCCAAGATCTGGAAATCCGGGGCAATCTTCGGAATGTGTGTGCCCATAATGCCGGCCCAAGGATCTATCGTTGGTTCTGTCGCAAAACGGAATGGCAATCTATCCCCTGCATTAAGCTCTCTGGTTTTCAGGGGAGTTTGTAATGTTCAACGGCCGCCATTTCGATCGATCGGTGATCCTGCTATGCGTACGTTGGTATCTGGCCTACAATTTGAGTCTGCGGGACCTGGAAGAGATGATGGCCGAACGTGGCCTGAGTGTCGATCACTCCACCATCCATCGATGGGTCGTCCACTTCTCCCCCAAGTTGCTGGAGCGCTTTGACCGTCGTAAGCGGTGCGTTACTGGCAAGTGGCAAGTGGACGAGACATACATCAAGGTCCGCGGCGAATGGATGTATCTCTACCGCGCCATTGACAGCCTCGGCGACACGGTCGAGTTTCTCTTCAGCGAAAGCCGTGACCCGCCGACGGCCAAGCGCTTCCTTCTCAGGGCGTTGGATCGTCATGGTCGGCCGGATTGCATCGTCATCGACGGCAGCCAGACCAATCACCAGGCGGTCATTTCCAGCGGTGCCGAAGACCGCCTGCGTGACCGATCGCGGCGTTCACTGAACCCGATCCGCATCCGTAGGAGCAAATATCTCAACAACCGGATCGAGCAGGACCATCGGCGCATCAAGCGCCGCATTCGGTCCATGCTCGGCTTCAAATCGACGGCAAGCGCTGAAGTCATTCTCTCCGGTATCGAGATGGTCCACATGATGCGCAAACGGCAGGCGAGGTTCGCCGACAGTCCACGCCCGTCAATCGCCGAGCAATTCGAACTTATTGCTGCCTGAGCCCCGGTGCTTGCCTCAACATCCGTGACCCCGAGACCGATTTGCGACAGAACCCTTTCACCTCCAGATGGCGCATATAACTAAACGTCCTGATTTTGCACGCGATAAATAAGTTCCCTTAAAACACGAATTTTTAACGCTGTACGTTTATCGACTTACCATCCTCGAGAGGAAGTTGCATGAGCGAGATAATCAGAGCACGACGCCTTCTGATTGGGTTGGTCGCAGCTTGCTACGTGTCAGTGTTAATTCTGGTGCCTGTCGTCGGCCTCTCGGTCGATGTCGGTAGTTTCGCGCCCTTGGCGGGATATTCGCTTGGTATATTCGTGATTGTGGGCGTGCTATGCCGTTGGCGCAAAATCCATTTCCTGCAAGCAGCTGTTGAGAACGTGAGTTTGGGGGCTGCGTTGACCGGCCCCCTTGTCATCCTCGCATATGTCGCAGCGCTTTCCGATTTTCCCCTCCAAGACCATCGTCTCATTGCAATGGACCGGGCGCTGGGAATCGATTGGGCCACGCTCATTCGGGCGGTCGACATGAGAGCTCTCTTGGCGGCCACGTTGACGCTGGTCTATCGATTATTTGGCGTTCAACTTGTGCTGCTTCCCGTCCTGCTGAGCCTCTCGGGACGATCTGCCCGTGCATACCAAATGATGGCGGGATATGGACTGATTTGCATCCTCTCGAGCATCATCTCGATCTGGTATCCTGCGGTCGGAACCTATACCGCCTTTACAGTCGACCTACACCACCTTCGAAACCTGAGCGGAAGCCTTGGTACCGAGTTTGTGCCGCAACTGCTCGCGGTGAGGAATGATCCGAACTTTGTGCTGCGTCTCGGCCAGGCAAGCGGCATTATTTCATTTCCATCGGTCCATGCCGCCGTCGCGGTGCTTTGCGCCTGGGCGATGTGGACCAACAGATTGATGCGTTGGCCGTTTCTCATGCTGAACCTCTTGATGATCTGCTCAGCAATTACAGAAGGCGGGCACTATGTTGTCGATCTTATAGCCGGAGCCGGCTTGTCTGGGTTTGTGATCGCATCGGTTCTCTATGTAACCAGATCATATCCGTCGCTCGATGTCTGGACGCGCAACCACAAGAAGGCAGTTGATCAAGCAGAGGCGAGATGCTGACCTCGACGAATGTCATTTTGCAAGGCAGGAACAGATTCCATCCTGCCCTTTTCAAAGGCTGACGACATTCCATGACAGCACATGGAATGAAGCCGACCACGTTTGGCTGATATTCGGCGGGAACACGACGGCTGGCCCAATCTTGCTGAGACTAGTCAGTGCTGCCGTTGCGGAAACCGAATAGGCGGGGATGAAGAATTCGCCGTCTCGGGACAAGGACCAGATCAGGTTGGTGCCATCGTAAGTCAGACGCTGCCAGATAGGTTGGGACGGTTGCGGGAAGCCGACGTCCTGGCTCATGACATCGGTAACGCGGCCGTCGAGGCCCACGCCACCCGATGTGATAAAGTAATCGAAGCGATAGTCGACTGTTCCATAGGCAGTGATGCCAAACTCGATTGCCTTGTTGTTGACGGCGTCCCTGACCGCGATCGACCGCATGGAATAGCTCGAGAGTCCACCTGTGTAGACCCCCAGCATGGTTGCCTGCCAATGGCCGAAAAATCTTGGGAAAAGGGACGAGGTCGCGAGCCTGTTAGACCCGATGGCTCAGTGAGGTGAAGGAGAGAGATTTCATGGGTAATCAACAGCCGGACCTCATGTGGCGGAATCTTGGTTCAACCTTCAATCGTTATTTTCAGGGAGTTCCACCACTTGGTTGGAAGATGCGGAGTTCCTTCTCATCCAGGTGGGCTCGGTTTTATGCGCACCCATCAGGGGAGCGTCCAATCACAGTGCCGAGCGAAAGAGAAGAAATGCTTCGGCGTTTCAAGGCGATCGAGTCTGCGCTGTTTGTAAGGAAAGATACTTCGGTCTCGATATTCGCGCCAGTCATCAGGTACCATGGGGAAAGTGGAGGTTATCGCCCTGACGCGATGTCCTCGGTTCGATTGAAGTTGATAGACACCGACATCACAGACGAAGAGGAAGAGAAGGGCATCACGTTCGATCTTTACGGCGGCGTCAAAGAGATCAATAGCTCAGAGATCGAGCTCCTCGTAACGGCCATCATGCAAGACGAGATCATGCAAACCGTGATGATAGCTCACAACGGAAATGTAATTGCCCCCTACGAAGGTGGCTTTGACGTATTTTCTGATCGAGTTGAAGAAATTGATAGACTGCGCGGTCAATTCCCAACCTGGTTGTCTGACCGGTTTGATGGGCTCTGATGAGCTAAACATCAAGAATTGCCGATCATAATAGCGGGGGTCCGATGTAGATTTGCAGTGCTTGGTCAATGAGAAAAATAGCAAATTTGCTTGAGCATTCAATTAACGCATATTTTCTAATTATATCAGCTAGTTAGGCCATACTAAGGCGTCATGTAAGCCGAATTACTCCCTAGGGTCGCAGGTTCGACTCCCTTCAAGAGCATACGTGAGCTTTTCAAGCGAGCCTGCTTTGCCAATGGGTACTGATCTATAAGGCGTTGTTTGCTGACGGCTCATAAAATTACAACAAAAAATAGAATATATATTGACAATGATCCAGCTGTTTTATATTAGAATCGCAGCATCTAAGGGAGAATGAAGCGCAACTTTTTTGGGGGGCGTGATGTTCAAATCCGCGATCGAAAGTGATCTGTGTGGTGCCTCAATGTTCTCCCGGCGGAGCCGGAATCTCTCCAGTAATTCTTTGATAAAGCTTCTGCCTTTTGTCATTTTCTCTTGGGCATTCGGGCTTGGTGCCCATCTGCCTGTCGCTGCGCAATCTTCAGTGCCAGGCACAATGCAGGAGAAGACAAGTGTCGATCAGAATGGCGCTTTCAACTTTACTGTTCCAATTGAACTGCCGCCTGGGATCAACAGATTACAGCCAAAAATTGCAATTACCTATAACAGCCAGCAACAGAGCGGCATAGTTGGCGTTGGCTGGACGCTCACTGGATTGCCGACCATTGAACGCACCAAACGGATTGCCGCGATCGACGGGGTGAACGGTACGATCGCCTATGACGGCAATGACCGTTTCGCCGTTCAAGGGCAGCGTCTCATCGTGACCAACGGGGATTATGGTGCGGACAGCAGCGTCTACCGGACCGAGATCGAGAGCTGGCAGATTGCAACGGCGAAAGGCACCGCAGGAAATGGACCGCAGTCCTTTTCCGTGCAGGACTCGGACGGTAGCGTGATGGAGTTTGGCGGTACTAGCGACAGTCGCATCCTTGCTCAGGGCCGGGATGACGTGCGGTCCTGGGCCATCAACAGCAAAACCGATGCCAATGGCAACACCATCAATTTCAGCTACACGACCGATCCGCTGCAGAGCGGAAACTCTGACTATCGGGCTTATCCGTTGCAGATTGCCTATACGGCAAATGGTTCCCATCAGGCCGATCGTTTCGTCCGGTTCTCCTATGAGGCAAACCCGGAAGCACAGCGCATATATGTCGGCGGTTCTGTCGTGCTGATGAGCGCCCGCGTTAGCCATATCCAGACCTTCGTGGGAGAGACCCTCGTCAGCGACTACCGGCTGACCTATGAGACAAGCGCGGCGACCAATCGGTCGCGGCTGATATCAATCGCTCGTTACTCATCGACGTCAGCGACGGCTTCGCCCATGTCGCCGGCGACGTTCACCTACAGCAACGGAGCGCTTGCCTATACCGGCGGCAAGCAAAACTGGCTTGCCAATGCATTCAGCAAGGCACAGGGTTGGAATGGTACGACGGTGCCTTTTACAGTCGCTGACGTCAATGGGGACGGCTTTCTCGATATCGTCGGCTTCAGCTTTTCCAGCGGAGTGCAGGTCGCCCTGGGCAGCGCATCGTCATTTAGCGCTCCAACACAATGGATTAACGATTTTTCGGCCAATCAGGGTTGGTCGAGCAGCCAGCGGATGGTCGCCGACATCAATGGCGATGGTCTCGCCGATATCGTGGCGATCTCAAGCACAGGCGTGGTTTCGGCCCTCTCCGACGGCACGAAATTCAACAAGACCGGCTCTACCTTACCCTATTTCAGTGCCTCGCAGGGTTGGACAGCAAATGATCCGGTGATGCTCGGTGACGTCAACGGCGACCACATCATGGATATCGTCGGTGTCAAGAACGGGACAGCCTGGGTGGCGCTGGGGACAGGTGACGGTACTTTTGCTACGCAGCAGCAATGGATCACCGGCTTCGGTGTGTCCGGTGGCAATTACAAGCTGACGGATATGAATGGGGATGGCATTGCCGATCTCCTTGTCGTCGGAAACGACCAGGCCATTCAGGTCGCGCTGTCCACAGGCACCGGGTTTGATACGAGCACGTGGGCAAATCAGGGCTATAAGGCGCTGTGCGAAAGCCAGCCCGTCACTGCGACCACACCGATCATGATCTCCGACGTCAACGGAGATGGCCTGTCCGATGTCATCGCCTTTTGCGACAAGGTCTATGTGACACTATCGACCGGAGCGGGTTTCGACAGTACCGAGGTATGGAACAGCACCTTTGCCGGGGGTAACTGGAGTGCCTCCAACCAGCGCATGCTTGCCGATATCAATGGTGACGGACTGGCCGATCTTGTCGGGGTTACGGCGAACGGTGTCATCGCCTCCGTGTCAAACGGCCATGGTTTTATCGACAACGTCTGGAACAACAGTTCATTGCCTTGGCCGAATACGGGCGGGGGAGCGGCCACGACGACAACTCGCCTTCTGGGCGACGCCAATGCCGACGGTTTGACCGATATGGTCGGAATTGGCGATTCAAACGTCTATGTGGGTGTTGCTGGCGGTCCGATGCCAGATTTGATAACAGGAGCAGTCCGCGCCTCTGGGGGCACCTACAATATCGATTATGCGCCGCTTTCCGATGCCTCGGTCTATCAGGAGACGAAACCGACTGCCCTCAGCCAGTTCCAAAATTATGCTCCGATCCAGCAAGGAGGTACCGTTCCCACCTTCCGGTCGGCGGCACAGCTTGGCGGCTTCTATCACGTCGTCAAAACGATGGAAGTGGTGGACAACGCGGCGGTGCCGCGCGATATCGCATTCGACTACAAACACCAGTTCTCCTACAGGGGTGGGCTTTTCGATACCAACGGTCGCGGCTGGATGGGATTTGCCAGTACCGTGGTCGATAGCGGTTCAGGCGATCGGCGCAAGGTTCACTCCTATCTTCAACTGTTTCCCTTCACGGGCAAAAGTGCCGGCACAACGGTTTTTGATCGCAGCGGCACCACTTGCGGCACGGACGGGACGCCTTTCGGTGGCGGGGCAAGCACCTATCAGCAAGTCCAGACGGCTGCCAGCAGTTCCCCTCAGGCGACACCGGTTTGGCTGATCAACAAGACCGAAGAGCAGAAGATCGCTTATAACCAATGCTCGATAGAGCACCGGATAGGTACGGCTTATACCTATGACGACTATGGCAATGTAACGATCAAGGCCGAGCAAAACCTAGTCGACGCCGACAGCAACCCTGTCAACTCTTCGAAGGTCGTCTACACACTTGGGGCCTATACCAACGATACCAGCAAGTGGCATCTGGGAGTTCCGACATACCTCAAGGTCTCTTCGGCCAACGATCTCACAACGATCAACGAGTTCAAGGATAAGGTTGATTTTTCCCTATCCAACAGAACATACGACACGAATTTTAATCTTCTATCGCTGGCAAAGTGGGACGATCAAAATAACGTCTTTCTCACCAACAACTATACTTACGACGGTTTCGGAAATAAGTTGACGGCAACGACACCCGCCGGAGCCGTAATGACAACCACCTATGATACGACCTATCAGACCTATCCGGTTACCAAAGCGACCACGACGAGTTCCGCTCACTCCCTGACCTGGCAGTACGGCTACGATCCCCGCTTCGGTAAGGTTTCGGTCGCGACTGATCCCAATAATGTCACCAAAGTCACCTGTTTCGACGAGTTTGGACGATTGTCTGCCGAACAGGGCCCTTATCCGGACAACCGGACGACCGGCAATTTCGATACCGCATGCGCTTCGTCGCTGGTGGTTGGCCAAGCGCCCCCGAATAACGTGTTGACGCTGAGAGCCTATGTCTATGCCTGGTCCAACGGGCTTCCTGATGTGACCGTTACTCAGCTCAGCGACTGGCCGACGGCCAGTGAGCGTAACACCCTATCGGGTGGCTGGTCATTTGACGGATTGGGGCGCAGAAGTGTTGGCGTCACGACCAATCCGGGCGAGTCCGAGACGATCATTGGTGCGTTGGCCTATTCCGAGCGGAACAAGATCCGCAAGGCTGCGGTTCCCTATTTCCAGGGCGATACGGCACGGTTTATCGATAACGAATATGATGTGCTGGGGCGGCCGTCAAAAACGACGCAGCCTTTCGGTGAAGATGGCGCCGATCAGGTCGTGACGACAAAGGATTATACGACCACCGGCACCGGTTCCGAAGTTGTGACCACGTCAGCAGCAGGGACTTCGGACGCCAATGCCGTAACTGTCGATTATGGTTATGCCAAGAATAAGCTGCTTCCGGTGGCTACCGCGTTCCAAGGGATCATAAGCCAGGCGACGTTCCAGTATAATCTGATCGGGCAACAAACCGGCAACACATCGCCTGTGACACAGGATGGCACCACACTCAGCTACAGCGTCGGTTATGATTCGCTCGGTCGCGTGATCACGCAGACGGACCCCACGCGGGGAACCACGACTAGTTCGTTTCTAACATCTGGCTTTCTCGGTGGGCAGACGCAGCCAAGCGGAAGCTTCACCTATTCCTATGATCTGATTGGTCGCATGCAGACGACGGTCGATTCCGACGGCCATCAACGATCCTATACCTATGACGATCCGACGGTCGCCTTCGGCCAGAACCGTCTCACCAGCGCGTCGTTGCAGGATAGCGCGAAGGTGACCGAAAGCCAGTACGATTATTCCTACACCGCGTATGGTAAGCAGGCCCAGATCAAGCTGCAGATGGCAGGCGTTTCGAGCGCCTATGATACTGAACAGGCCTACGATCCGCTGGGACGGCTGACCCAGATTACCAATCCGGATAGCAGCGTGGTGAACCGCAGTTTTTCGGGGACAAGACTTTCGGGAGTCAGCCTCGTGAACGGGGCCGGAGCGACTTTCTCCGATTACTCGGCGACGGGGGCCGCCGGCAGCGTGGCATATGGCAACGGTGTCACGACCAGCTATACCCGCAATATCGATAACTCGATCCGTTCGTTGACCGTCACTGATGCGAGCAAGACCATCTTGCTGGGGCGCAGTTTCGACTGGAACAAGCTGGGTCAGTTGCGGACGCTCGATGATACAACCGGCAGCCAGCCGAAAACCCTGCTCTCCTATCACTATGACGGGCTTCGCTTGACTGGCGTCACTGATGCCGCGACCAGCAACAAGGCGAACTTGTCCTATGACGATGCCGGCAACATGACCGGATATGAAGGGAATTCGTACACCTATTCAGGCAGCAAGGCGCTTTCCGCGGCGGGCACGAACGGCTTTGCCGCGGCCTATGACACGATGGGGAATATGACCACACTGACCCCTTCGAGGCAGTCGGCTATGAGCATGGCGTTCGATATGCGTGGCCAGATGACGAGCGCTTTAAAAGCTGGCGATAAGGCGGGAGCCACCTATAGCTATGACTATGCCGGACGGCACATCGCATCGACCCTTCCAGACGGTCCGCAGAAGATCTACGTATCGCCATGGTATACCGATGTCATCGCAAGTGGGACGTCATCACCGGTCAAAACCCTCTCTGTTAAGAATACGGCTTTTGCCCAATGGGGGAGCAGCTCGGACCAAGACGGACAGGTATATCTGCATACAGACGATCAGCGCAGTACGCTTTTGACGTCCGATGCGTCGGGCAAGCCGGTATCCAGCTTCGTCTACTCGCCGCTGGGAGAGGTTACCGCTTCCGGCGGGACGAATTCGCCCAACTACCTCTATACTGGCAAGGAACTGGATTCCTACACGGGCTTCTACTGGATGGGAAGTCGCAGCTTCCATCCGGTTTACGGGCGCTTCAACCGAGCCGACGACAGATTGGCCGGGTCGCCCTTACGGCAGGATGCGCTGAACGATAATGCCTACGTGTTCAACAGCCCCGCGAGCTACTTCGACCCCAGTGGGCACGTCCCGATTGGTGTGGCTGGAGGCGCGTGCTGGGTGGTGACGGGCGTGACCGCCGTTGCGACCGGAATAACCGCCGTGACCGGTTCTGGCACAGCAACCAGCGTTCTCGGAATTGGCGGGGGCGCTATCGGGACTGCCTGCGGAGCTATCAACATATGGGAAGCCTATGCGAATGCGAGGGCGGTTCCACCCCCCGGTGGTGGTGGCCCGGGTGCGCCTGGTCCTGGTGGACCTGGTCCGGGTGGGCCTGGCCCCGGCGATGGAAACGGTGGTCCCGGTGGTGGAAACGGCGGTCCAGGTTCGGATTCAGACTCAGATTCTGATGTTGAAAGTAACGTTGCGGACCGGGGTTCCGACGCCGGCTCTCGCTCTGAGGTCGATGCCGATATCAGCAGCAGGAGTTCCAATGTTAGTTCAGGTTCGGATCTGGAGAGCTTGGAGTCCGTCAATGCGGTTGATAACTCCATCGGAGGCTCCAACGCCAGCAGCGTTGCTCCGATAGATGCAGTGGAGGCCCAGGCGACGACGACCGAAAGCCTGGTGGCGGAGAATGGCATCCTTACCGCTGAGACGACGACATCAGGCGGGATCGCAACCGAGACGTCAACGGCTCTAACTGCGGGGGCAGTTGGTGCCGAGGCGGCTACGGGTACCACGGCCGCAGCCGTAACCGCCGATGTAACGGCAACCACCTCGGTAACCGCCGGTGCCGATCTGGCGGCTGAGTTGTTGCCAGTGCTGGTAGTACTCGCCCTTTAGACAGGTCCAATTATGACGCAGATCGCCATTCTCGCGATGGCCGGGCGCTTTCCGGGCCAGGCTCATGACCCGGCGGCACTCTGGTTGGCGCTGGAGCAGGGGCGCGATCTCATTCAACCTGTCCCCGCCAGTCGCTGGCGAGCCGAGCGCTACCACCATGCCGGCGCGGCAGGTGGGCTGACGCATGTATCATCCTGGGGAGGTTTCCTGGAGGAAATTGATCTGTTCGATCCGGTTGCCTTCGGGATTTCTCCCCGTGAAGCCCAGACGATGGATCCCGGCCAGCGGCTTTTGCTTGAGGCGGCTCAGCGCTGCTGGGAAGGAGCAGGGTTTCGGCCTTCGCATTGGGCGGGACGTCCTGTCGGCGTCTTTGTCGGAGCCTTCACCCCGGACTACCTGTTGCTGCAGATAGGGGATCGGGAAGGCACTGTTTCAACCGTCCACAGTGCGACCGGTGTTACCCAGACGCTTCTATCCAATCGGCTTTCCTATTGCTGGCGGCTCACCGGCCCAAGCATGACCGTTGATACTGCCTGTTCATCGTCGCTGGTTGCCGTCCACCTGGCGGTCAACAGTCTTGCGCTTGGCGAGAGCGAGTTGGCCTTTGCCGGCGGCGTGCAGCTTCAGCTTTCGCCCTATTACACTGCATGGGAAAGCCGGGGTGGGTTTCTGTCCCCGGACGGTCGCTGCCGGGCTTTTGATCATAGGGCCAACGGCTACGTTCGCTCCGAAGCGGTTGGTCTAACTCTGCTGGCACCCCTGGAAAGAGCCCTTGCGGAAGGATGGCCAGTGCTTGCTGTCATCGGGGCTGCAGCGGTAAACCAGAATGGCGGGTCGGTTGGCGTCACGTTCCCCAGTGCCGATGCGCAGGCTGCCCTGATTACCGCCAACCTGGATCGATCGGGTCTTTCTCCCGATGCCATAGGCTTTGCCGAAGCTCACGGGACAGGAACCAAGGCGGGAGATCGAGCCGAGCTTCTTGCCCTCGGTAAGACCTTGGGACATCCACGTCGCAACGGACCGCTACTGGTCGGCTCGGTCAAAACCAACATGGGTCATGCCGAGGCGGCCGCAGGGATCTCCGGGCTGATAAAGTCGGTTCTCAGTATGCGGCGGGGAGTGGTGCCGCGTCATCTACACTGGGAGCGCGGCCCTGAAGATCTCTCCCTCGACGATCTTGGTCTGCGATTGCCGCTTGAGGCTACCGATTGGCCGGATGGTCAGCCCTACGCCAGTGTCAGCGCGTTCGGGTTTGGCGGCACAAATGCGCATGTCGTTATTGGCCCGGCGCCGCAGCGAAGGGATGTCACGCCTGCTCGCTCCCGGCCGGTCCGAGGCGAGATGTTGCCGCTCGTTGCGCTTCTATCAGGGCCGACAGCGGATCATCTTCCACTGCAGGCTGGCGCCTTCGCTGATTTTCTCGAAACGCAGCCGGCATCATTCGACGTCGCTTCCGCATGCGCGGCCATGGTCTATCAACGTGACTGGGGAAGTCACGGTCTCGCCATTGTCGCTGAAACTCGTGATGCGCTGATTGTGCGGCTACGCGATTATTGCCGCCGTCCTGAGGCCCGGGCGTGGATTCAAGGGGCGAAGGATGTCTCAAAAACAGGCGGGATGGCCTGGGTCTTTTCCGGAATGGGGCCGCAATGGCGTGACATGGGGGATAAGCTCGCTGCTGCTTTTCCGGTGTTTGCGGAGACCTTGAGGGAGTGCGACGGTCTTTATAAGCGGATGGCCGGGCGATCGCTTCTTGGCGAGATCGCAGCGCTCCCAAAGGAGCCCGAAGTGTTGCCGGCTCGTCTGGCGCAGCCCATCAATCTGTTCTTTCAGATCGCTCTTGCCCGCTTGCTGATGTCTTTTGGGCTACATCCCGACCGGGGAGTTTGTGGGCACAGCGTTGGCGAAATCGCCGCTTTCCACATAGCCGGAGCGATTGATCTGGAGACCGCCATCACGCTGATCTTCCATCGCGCCCGTTTGCTTGGAAAACTCTCCGGTTACGGCGGCATGGCGGCTGTCAGTGCCGGGGAGGAGGTGGTTGCTCCACTCGCACAAGCTTGGGGCGTGTGTCTCGCTGCGATCAACAGTGCTTCCGCGGTTACGGTATCGGGCGATGGTCGGGAGATTGCCGCGCTGCTTGAGGACCTCCGGCAAAAAGGCATCCATGCGCGGATGCTTGATGTCGATGTGCCTTATCACAGCGCTTTGACGGAACAGCTGGAGGCGGAGTTTCGCGCTGCCATCAAAGATCTTCGTTTCAGCGCCGCGCGCCTGCCTCTCCATTCTACGGTAACCGGGGGATTGCTCGACGAGGTGGAGGCGCTTGAGTTCGGTGAATACTGGTGGCGCAACATGCGCGAAAAGGTGGCCTTTCTCCCGGCTTTCCGCGAATTGGTGTCAGAGGGTACATGTGCCGTGCTGGAAATCAGCGCCCATCCGGTTCTCTCCGCCTATATGCAGGAGACCCTGGAATCATCAAACGTCAGCTTGATCCGCACGTTGCGCCGCCACTATTCCGAGGTATTGGCATTTGCGGAATGCTTGGGTCGGGTTCAGGTCAGTGGTACCGCGCAGCCGGACTGGTCGGCCTTGTTTGGTAGCCCAGCCGCGCCGGGCTCCATGCCGGTACCTCTTCCAGGATTCCAATGGAATAAAGCCCGCTATTGGGCGGAAAGCAACGAAAAGCAGCGGCTACGGCTTGCGACACCAACTTCCACCTTCCTCGGATATGCGCGGTCGGAAACTCCCGATGTCTGGGATGTCGATGACGTCGATCTCGCGCCTTTTGCGCTTACAGATCACATTGTTCTAGGGCAACCACGGATGCCGATGGCTGCGTTCATCGAGATGATGCATGCAGCGTTGCGACAATCCATGCCTGAGGGAACTGTCAATCTGTCACGGTTGCGTCTGTATCAGGGCGTCGTTCTCTCGGACGAGGCCGGTGTCAGGCTGACGACCCGGCTGGATAAAAAGAGCGGAATGGTGAGTATCTGGCGCGGAGAGGGCACTCTGGTGGCCGAGGCGCATTGCATCATGGCGCGTCCGCGCATCGTCTTTAACGCTGATCAAGGTGAGGAGCGGTCGCCTCAACTTGACGGGAGCCGAGACTGGGCGAGGCAGAGCGCAAATGAATTTTACGGGAACCTGGCGGCTCTCGGGTTTGACTATGGTCCGGCCTTCCGTGGCTTGCGTTGGGTCAGAACCGGACCGGCAGAAGCTGTCGGATTGATCGATGGAGAAGCCGTTGCCGGGTGTTTCATTTCTCCTGCGGTTCTGGATGCCGGATTGCAGGTCATGCTGGCTCTGGAGTTTGCTCACCGACACACCGACGGACTGCAGGAAGGGCGCGAACGCCTTCCGGTTTCGATCGCCGATATTACCCTCAATCGGGCGGTCAGTAACGCCGATTTTCCCTTGACCGCCAGAGCCATCCTTGTCCGACGTAACGATCGTGAATCTGTTGCCGATCTCGAGCTTCGTGCAGCCGATGGTGCGCTTATTGCCCGATTGCGCGCCGTTACCGCTCAGGTCGTACCAATGCCGTCCGCTCTTCGTGGCGGACGGCAACCGAAGGATCTCGTGGTCTCTCTCGAATGGAAGCCGGTGGACGAGCGATCCCTGCCTTTGCCGGTCAGAAAACCAAGGCGGTGGTTGATTTGGAGAGATCGCGGCGGCTTGGCTGCGGCGTTCGGCGCGTATTTGACCCGATGCGGAGAGAATGTTCTTTTGGCGGATGCAGCGGTGCTTAGTGTCGATGCGCTGCGGCGGTTTCCGGTTACCGACAATGCTGAGCCATTGACAATTCTAGATTTCCAGCCGCTCGACTGGCAAACCCTCGGGCCGATCGAACAAATTCAAGAGCTGGCGCTGTTCGGGCGGCATTGTGCTGAGCAGACAGATATCGCTGACGGTGCATCCGAGTTTTGGCTGATCACGCGCGACGCCTGGCGCCTGGCGGCTCCCGATCCTATCCAATCCGCATTATGGGGGCTCGGTCGGACCCTGATCGATTCCGAGGGCGACGGCAACTGGCGGGGACTTGTCGATCTTGAGGACACTGATATTGGCGGCTGGCCTCAAGCGCTTTTCAATCTTGTGAACAGTCAGCCGGCACAGAGCCAGTTCCTGCGCCGAGACGGGCTTTGGTGGGTGCCTGATCTCGTTCGTGCATCCGCGGCAGAAGCCGGCGGTCCGGTCTGGCTACGGCCCGATGCGAGTTATATCGTAACAGGCGCGTTCGGTGCATTGGGTCGAGTGAGTGCCGAATATCTGGTTGATTGTGGCGCTCGGTTTCTCGCGCTGTTCGGGCAGTCAGAATTGCCGCCGCGCTCCGCGTGGGAGAACGAGACCGATCCGGCTCTACGTGACCGGATCGATTGGCTGAAGAAGCTCGAAGGTCGAGGCGTCAAAGTGCTGCCGTTGGCATTTGACCTTGCGGATTTCGGAGCCTGTGGGGCCGCTTTGAAAACCCTGAAGGAGTCTGGGTTTCCCGCCGCTCGCGGTATCGTTCACTCCGCCGGTGCGATTTCCGATCGTCCGCTTCGAGAAACCCGTCGACGCGATTTCGATCATGTCTTTGGTGTGAAGGTTCTTGGCCTGTTGAATTTGATCGATGCTCTTGATGCCGTTTATTCCGACGATGCCCAGCTTGATCTGTGTTTGGTACATTCCTCGGTCTCAGGACTGTTTCCCGCCTATGGTCAGTCAGCCTATGCGGCTGCCAACTGCTATCTGGACGCATTTGTCCGCCAGCTTGAGATGCGGGGCGTTCCCGCTCTCAGCATTGGTTGGGGGCCGTGGTCGATCGGCATGGCGGCAAGCGATCGTCTTGCGCAGTTCTTCGGCCTTCATGGTTTGTTGCCTATTACACCCGAGGAGGGAAGACAGCTTTTGGCTGACCTCGCCAGCCGGCCACGGAACATGCTGTATTGCGCCGGCGTCGACTGGGCAAAATTCGCGCAAAGCCACCGGAGGCAAGTCTGGATGTTCCAGACATTGCTTCCTGAGGACAGGCGACAGCCATGGTTGGCTAAAGTGGTTTCTTCGGGAAAACGAGCGGTCCTCAGCAAGGAACAGCGATATCGGCTCGCCCTTGAGGATATTGCCGACTGTGCAGCGCAGATTTCCGGCCTGCCTGCTTCCGCTTTCACCGACCAAGACGTGTTGGCCCGCAAGGGCATCGATTCGCTTATGGCCGTCGAACTGCAAATTCTGCTTGCGGAGCGTTGGGGACGGGAATTTCCCTTAAGTGACATTCTGGGGCGCTCCAACCTAGGCAGGCTTGCCGACCAGATGGCGGCCAATACCGCCTGATCCCTTCTCGGAAGGCCGGGCGAAACGGAAGTTCCGCATACCGACGGAAAGGCGCCACTCCGATCGGGGAAAGCCGGGTTCAGTCCTGCGGCGATTGATTCACAAACGAGGAGTCCATCATGTCTGAGAATATGCAATGCACTATGAATGTTAACAATACTTCTGGCGGAGTTTTGACCCTGAATTCCGACGGTCTTGACTGGGGAAAGTGGACCACCAATCCTCCCACTCAGATTACGAACAATCAGATTGCCACCTTTTCTGCGGAAGGGGCGAAAGGTTCGGCCACGGGAACCCAAGGTTCGGTTGTCTACTATTTCAGTGACAATGTCACATATCTGACGATCAGTTTCGATATTCCCTATACCGGCGCGAATTCCGGCGGACTGAATATGGCCGGCACTGGGATGAGCAACTATAGTGCGCAAGAAACGGATGACACTTACAAAAATGTCGTTTCCTTTCCGAGTTCCGGCGATTCCGTCACGACCTATTTCGCAATCGGGTTGGCTTCCAGCAATGTGGTGGCTGCGAAGTTTGATTTTTCGGCTTCTGTGAAGCGTCGCCTCACCATGCCGAAAGCCCGCGGAGTGCCATCGGTTGATATCGCCACGGCGGCGCGGAATATCAGTTGCGGCGCAATTCCCGGCCCGGAACTCGTCAAGATTTTCAATGGGAAGACCGAGGCTACAGCCCTTGACGTATTGAGCCTGGCGCCCGCGAACCTCGACAGGGCAGATGTCATCCGCTTCGCGGCTCTCTCGAAGATCGTGCCGACCCAAACAGCGTTTACAGCGGCGCTTGATTTTGCGAGCCATGTGGTGACCATCCTAAAGCCCGCTCCTGAGGCCTACGGCGTTGCGTTGGATCTCATTGAGGAACTGAAGAAGTATCCGGGCGACGGTTCGGATGCTTTGACCGAGCACGTCGATCAGCTTGAGAATATCAAGGTGCTTATGCTGAGCAGCCGCACGGTCTCGACAAAAGCGACGCAGGTCGCGGCGATCGAGGCACTTCTCGCCTGCGTCTACATGGATACGGGTGCCGCGCTGGCACAAGCGGCGTCCTGTGCGCAGCTGGCTGTTGCAGGGACGGCGAAGGAAAAAACAATCGTGCAGTGGCAGTTCGACTATCTCCTCAAAGCTCTGAAAGCCTGATCTTTGAAGCTAGAAAATGACATGAACGTAATCAGCCGGCATACTAGCGACATGCCGGCTGACGCGGCCAGCTGCTGCTTAGCCGTCGGTGCCGCGTGGGTCGTCCTAGCCAACTCCTCGACCCAGCCGGCGACATGGATCGGCGTGTATTGGGATGGCGGATCTGCGCGGCGAAGAATTCCAGAAACCGCAGCCTGGCGCGATCGCCGCCGTGAACAATAGCGGCCGGCAGACTATCACGGCCCAAGACCCTCAGTAGGTTCTGGTCACGATACCCGAAGTGAACCGAGTGGCTATCCCAAAGGTTGTCCGATGGACGCCGTTGCCTTTCGCCGAAGCTTGATATATATCGTAGTACGATCTATAAAATAGAAGCTACTACATAGCAGCGCGCTCCGTGACAAATTTAATCGCATTCCGTAATGCGATATCATCCCGCTCCTCATGCGCCGGATGAAACGTAAGAAGATTTGCAGCAAAGTAGCCGAACGCGAGGTCTAGGCGCCATTGTGCCGGCGTCAATCGATTACCGTCGCAACGGCGGACAAATGAGAGAGAGCAAGCGGTGATGAACGGGCAACTCATCAGTTCCTGATTTACAAGATCGTGCCGATCAATATAGAGGGAATCGACCTTTCGTTCACCAACGCGTCCCTTTTTATGGTGGCTGCGGCGCTCATATCCGCAGGTTTCCTCTATTTCGCCACCTCAAGCCAGTGCTGAACCCGCTTCCGGCTCTTGAACCAGTCGAAGGACTCAATGGGATGTCCGACGACACTGCGAGGGCATGCAATCTCGTCGGACGCTGCAACGGCCGGCTCGCGGGTGGCATCCGGGCCGGTCTACATACACGGTGCGCAGGAACGATAGACGTTGCGCGACGTTCACTGCACGTACACACACATGACGTACAAAGATCCGTATACCAACTTGACGGGTACGTCATTTTGACGTACACATTGCCACACTGTTATACCCGAATAGGAGGCGGCTATGATTGCTTTCAAAGACATGACTGCCGAAATCGATGAACCAAATGACGCACGTATGGGCTTCCGTACGAAGGCGCGCATCAAGACGGCAATCCAACGCGCTGCTGCGCTGTCCGGTGTAGACGACTCCGCTTTTACGATTAACGCTGCTTATCAATCCGCCATGATGACGATTGCCGCTCATGAGCGGACCCTTTTGCAGCCAGTCGATCATGCTGCGTTTTTTGCTGCACTGGACAACCCGCCAGAGCCGACAGATAAGCTTAAGGCTGCTTTCAAGCGTCATAGCGAGACTGTCGTTTCAAAATAATGCCGCAAAACGAAGCGCCAAAGCCAATCATCGAGCCGCTCGATCCCTCAAAACACGATCGGGCGGCTTTTTCGTGCGGCATTGAGCAGGTCGATAACTTCTTTCAGAAGACCGCAAACAAGCTTCAGAAGAGCGACAATCTTCGCGTTTTCGTGATGACGCAAAACGGAGGCCCGGTGATGGGCTTCTACGCCATCAACAGTCACGCTGCTGATTATACGGAGCTTCCGAAAAAATTCGCCCGCGACCGGCCCGGACATGGGTCAATTCCCGCGGCCTACATCTCAATGATCGGTCGCGACTTGAAATTCGCTGGCGGCGGATATGGCGGCGACCTGCTGATCGACTGCTTGACGCGAATAGCGCGCATCTCGGATGACATAGGTACGGCAATCGTCATGCTCGACGTCCTGGATTGCGGTGATGCAGAGCGGACCGAGAAACGAGTAAAGCTTTACAAGGAATACGGCTTCCAGCCTCTGCCGACAAACGCTATGCGGATGTTCATCCCAATCGCGACGATCAAAAAGATGTTTGACTAAAGCCTTGCCGCTCATGGAGCTTTGGACGGATCTGTCGTAAGGATTTTTATCATGAGTTTAGAAGGTGAGGGGCTTGTCGACTTCAATGTGCACATCTCTTGCACAAAGCCAAGCCATGCGGATTGAATAACTCGGTATATGAACCATGGGCTGACAGCGCAGCCTTATTCATCCCGGGCTTGATTTCTAGCTGCGCAAACCCACTCGCGCCAGATTGTCAATCAGCACTGAACATTGACCCCTTTTGCTTATCCAATTTTGACCCCCCATATGCTGTAGATCAGCGCTTGGCCTGCCCTGCGCTGGCCGGGGTTGCAGAGGGTAGGCCAAGTGCGGGTGATGAGGTCTTTCGGCTTTAGCTTTGAGAGCGGTTCTTGAATCGCCAGGATTCGTTTCCGGTTTCGACGATTTCGCAATGGTGGGTCAGGCGGTCGAGGAGCGCTGTGGTCATCTTGGCATCGCCGAATACTGTCGGCCATTCACCGAAGGCCAGGTTCGTCGTGACGATGATCGAGGTGCGCTCGTAGAGCCTGCTGATCAGATGGAACAGGAGCTGACCACCCGCTTGGGCAAATGGTAGGTAGCCCAGTTCGTCGAGAATGATGAAGTCGAGGCGATTGAGGTAGTCGGCTGTCCGGCCCTGCTTTCCGCTACGCGTCTCCGTCTCCAGCCTGTTGACCAGATCAACGACGTTGAAGAAGCGCCCACGCGTTCCGTTGCGAATGAGAGCACGGGCAATCGCGATCGCCAGATGGCTCTTGCCGGTTCCCGTGCCGCCGACGAGAACGACATTGCGTTGATCTGCGACGAAGGTGCCGGCAGCCAGCTCCCGCACCAGGGATTCATTGACGGGGGTGTATCGGCGAAGTCGAAATCGTCGATATCCTTGGCGAGCGGCAGCTTGGCGATGCTGAGCTGGTAGCGAATGGACCGGGCCTGCTTCTCGGCGATCTCCGACTGCAGGAGGTCACCGACGATGCGCGGCGGTTCGTGCTGCCGCTTGATGCCGTTGCCCATGACCTCGTCATAAGCGCTGCGCATTCCGTAGAGCTTCAGCGTGCTCATCAGTTCGAGAACCTCTGTTCGTTCCATCAGCCTGTCCTCCTGAGCCTGTCATAGCGGGCGCAGTCGGCGACCGGCTCATGGGTCAGCCGCAGCGCATCCGGGGTTTGAAGAGTTGCCGCTGGAGCCGGATCACGACCGCGGGCCAGAATGTTGATGATCACGGAAGCCGAGCAGACACCGTGATCCAGCGCCTCCTGGCAGGCCGCATCGACGGCCACCAAACCGTCGGTCGGAACGCATGCAAGGATGGTGACCATTTGCCGATCACCGTCATGGATGCCCTTCAGGCGCTTGCGGACCTTCTCCATCCCCGCTGGCAACGTCCAATCCTTGAACGGTGCACCGTTACGAAGAGCACCGGGTTTGCGAGCGAGAACAGGCACATAATGCCAAGGATTGTAAGCGGTCTCGCCCCGGCCAAAGCAACGAGGATGCTCTCCGACATTCACCCCGTCCTGCCGGATGACGATCCGGTCAGCGTAGGCGTGAACCTCGACAGGGCGGCCGACCGCAGTCGAGAGGACGGAGTATTTGTTGTTGTCGAAGCGGACGGTGCAGGTCTTCGACACCGAGGCCGGGACGCAGTGGAAGCCATCGAACGGCCCGACGTAATGCACGAGGCTGCCGCGCTCCTCCTCGAACACCTGCCAGATCATTCGCTAGGTCTGCTCGGGATGGCGATGCGCTTTGGCGTAAGCAATGCATTTATCGAGCAGCCACACGTTCAACTCATCCAGGCTTTTGACCCGTAGGCGTGGTGTGAAGAAGCGCTCTCGAACCAGGCCGACCTGGTTCTCGACCTGTCCCTTCTCCCATCCGGATGCGGGCGTGCAGGCGACCGGCTGGACGAGATAGTGGCTACACATCTGCAGAAATCGACGGTTATACTGCCGCTCCTTGCCGACGAACACGGCCTCGACCGCCGTCTTCATGTTATCGTAGATGCTGCGCGTGCAGGTGCCTTTGAAGAAGTCGAAGGCCTTGTCGTGCGCATCGAACACCATCTCCTGGCTCTCGCGCATATAGGCCCGTGCGAACATCATCCGGCTATGGCAGAGCCGGACATGCGCCACCTTCACGGTCGTCGTAACCCCGTTGATCAGAATGATCTCGTGGCTCCAGTCGAACTGGTAAGCTTCGCCGGGTGCGTAATAGAGCGGAACATAGGCCTCGGCCGTGACCGTTCCTCGCTTCTTGGCCCAGGCCTTGGCATAGCGACGAACGGTATCGTAACTGCCGTCATAACCGAGGGCACGGACCTCCTCGTAAATCCGGATCAGCGTCAGTCGTTCGCGCGACGCCTTGCCTTCGTTGGCGATGAGGAATTGTTCGACGTCACCCTTCCAGGCTCCCATCCTGGGCAACGGCTGATGTTCTCGTTTGTAGGCAAACTCAGTCGCATCGGAGCGCAAAATCTTGCGAACCGTATTGCGTGATACATTCAGCTCTCTGGTGATCTTCTTCACCGACCAGCCCTGAACATGGAAGGCTCGTCGGACACGGGCAATCGTATCCACTCTCTTCAACTCCCACTCCACCCGCTGTCAAAAGCCGGATGGTCGGATGAAATCCAAGGGGGGTCAAAATTGGCTAAGTTTTACCCCGCCAGAGGGGTCAACATTCCATGCCTAAACACAGGCACTTGGCGCAACGGCGCTTCATATTGGTACAAAGACGGCAATTGCTAGGCCGGCCGCGGCAGCACTGCCGGAAAATACGGAACCTTCCACGATGATACCCGATCTCCAAGACATTCAAGTGATTTTCGTTGATCTGCAGCCAGCCCTGATCGAAGGGAGCAAGACCAATCCCCCGGAAATCATTGCTGCTGCTGCCGGCGCTCTCCTGCAGGCCAGTCGGATTTTGCAATGGCCCGTTACATTTTCCATAGTGCCAGTGGGAGGCAAGCTGGGCGAGCCAATCCCTGAATTGCGCAACGATGCCGCTAATACGAATACGTTCTCGAGAACGACGACGAATCCTTTCCTGGTTCCGGCTTTGGCTGAAACGCCCGCCACAAAAAACCGAAGTGCGCTGATCATTTCAGGCTTTTCGGCGGAGACTGCTGTACTACAGACTGCGTTTGGCGCCTTGCAGGCAGGCTATTTCGTCTACGTGCCTGTTGATGCCATCGGAAGCCGTTCCGAGCGCACCGAACGGGCTGCAATTACCGAAATGGAGCGGCGCGGCGCAACATTGACTTCCGTTCGGAGCTTGCTACTGCGTCTCACTCCGGATTTGTCCAGTGCTCCCGGTAGCGAGATATTGAAGGCCCTCGGCTCGCTGTGACTTTGATCGGGCATTACACGGAGATGCCGCCCTGCCTTTAGATTGACTGGTGCTCCGACTCGTCGTTGGAGCCGGGTCTTTTGGAACCTCTGGCGCTGATCGTTTTCATGGGCCGGCCATGTTGTCGGACTGGATGCGGACCCATGCGTTGAGCGGCACCTCGCCGGCGGATGCATTGGTGAAGGCGGCTCCGACCAGTTTCGCTGCTCTTACCGGAGATGAAAGACCCAGCATGAAGCCACCTGCCATCAATGCAGTAGCTTGAATCAGACGGCGCCGGTCGATTTGGATAACGTCGGTAGAAGAGGTGGCGCGCATAAGATTGAGTTCCGTCGGATTTTGGCAGAAACCGTGGACATCGGGCGCCTTGCCGCATCGCCTGTCGAATCCCACAATCCTCTGCCCTTCGGCGGCTTTTATAATTGGGAACCCTCGTGATCAGTGGTGATAAGTTTTCCCCATCACGTAGATCTGCGGTCTACTTCCGGGGCGCCGGTGGCACGACTTCAATAGGATTGACCGCATTTTTTGGAGAATTTCCTCCAAGTGCATCATGCCAGTGTTAAAGGGCGAGGCAGCGTTCGAAGCGCATCTGAAAACTGATTGTGAATCGGCGCGGTGATCAGGGGCAAATCGGCGTCACAAGCTGTTTATATTTCAAAGAGGGGCGGGGTCATTCGGCGACGCCGATTCACACATTGGCATATTTCACTTGATAAGCGTATGCAGATAGTTAGCCGGCTAAAAATCAGATAAGCTGAATTATGGAACTTGCACCGCTGCTCCCGACATCATTCTTCAATCCAGCAGGTTCGTGAGGTGACCTGCTTATCGGCAGGTCGCGTCCAGCGAAACAATCTACGGGGCAACCGATTGATTGGATTCTTCCAAACGACGCAAGGGCGGAGTAAGTGCTTCGGCACGGGGCGTGTCATGCCTTCAGACCTTCAACACGCTCGCGTTGTAAATCTCTTCAATCGTTTTTCCAAGGCTGGCATCGAACTCCGCATCGCTCATCGTTGACCGCAAATCTTCAGTCAAAGCCCTCGAGAAGCTGGCGATCATGCCATGATTGTGGGTGAGCTTTTCGCAGGCGTCGACGCGGCTATAGCCGCCTGAGAGCGCGACCACACGAGCGACCGACTTGTGGTCGATGAGCGGCTTGTAAAAATCCGCAACCGTCGGAATGGTCAGTTTGATCATGACCTGCTGGCCCGGGGACAGAGCATCGAGTTCTCGGGCGATCTCGTCGCGCAGGATCGCTTCCGCTTCCGCTTTGGTCGGGCTCTTGATCGAGACCTCCGGCTCGATGATCGGAACGAGTCCGTGGCCCAGGATTTGCCGCCCTACAACAAACTGCTGCTTTACCACGGCAGCGATTCCGGTCTGGTCGGCATGCGCGATCACCGATCGCATCTTGGTACCGAAGATGCCCTTCTTCACTGCGCGCTGCAGCAGAGCGTCAAGATCTGGCATCGGCTTCATTAGCTGGACGCCATCTTCTTCGCCCACCAATCCTTTGTCGACTTTCAGAAACGGCACGACGCCGCGCTCTTCCCAGAGGTACGAAGGGACCGGTTTTCCATTCGCGTCTCCATCCATGGTCTTCTCGAAAAGGATGGCGCCGATTACCTTGTCACCGGAGAATGCGGGTGTCGTCATGATGCGCACTCGCATCTCATGCATGATCCGGAACATCTCCTCCTCGCCGCTGTAGTCGGAATCGGAAATGCCGTAGAGACGCAAGGCAGCCGGCGTAGAACCACCACTCTGATCGAGGGCGGCGATGAAACCGTCCCGGCTGGTCATCTGCGTCATCATCCGTGCATCCGCTGTCATTTTAATTCCCTTTGCGCTGTGTGTCCCTTAGATGATGGCGTCGAAGTCCACATCCAGGGCTCCAAGGTTGAACAAATTCGCTTCTATTTACAAGCTCCGGGGCCTTCCAAGCCACCACGCTGTGAACATATTGGCATCGTCGCGGGGACCCAATGCATCTACGGCAGTTCTCTCCGGCACTATTCCGGCGTCGCGCTCCTCGGGCATGCGAAGATGCGGCCTAACTTCTCGTCGCGATGCAGCGTGAACCGTCCGAGAGCTTCCTTTGGTGCGCGAGCCCCAGGATGCCGCAAAACTTCGGCTGAAAGCTGCTGGCCGAAAATCACTGCTTCACGCAGCGCCATCCCGCCAATACGGGCCGCCAGATAACCTGCGTTGAAGGCATCACCGGCCCCTGTCGTGTCCCGGATCATTGCGACTTTCGGAGTCACCATCTCGCCGCTCTCGTTGCTGGAGGCGAAGGTAACTGCGTCTGCTCCGTTCTTGACGATAATTTCCTTCCGTCCCTCAGCTTCGATCCTGGCGATGGTGTCGGCTGGGGACTTGTCGCCCCACAGAGCAGCCTCGTCGTCGAAGCTCGGGAGCACGATATCGCTGAGCGTAAGCATGTCCTCAATGCTTCGCCGCGTGTGCTCGGGCGACGTCCAAAGCCGCGGACGGACATTTGGATCGAAGGAGACGATCGCGCCTGCGTCGCGCGTTCTTGCAACGGATTCAAGTAGCGTATGGCGACCGCTCTCGGACAAAATAGCCAGCGTTATTCCCGAAACATGGATCAAGCCTGCGTCGTCGATTGCCGTCGACAACTGTGCCGCGTCGTCGGCGAGATGCGTGGCTGCCGAATCCTTGCGCCAATAGTGAAAGCTGCGCTCGACGCCGTCCAACTCAATGACGTAGAGGCCCATTGTGCGCATCGGATCGCGCGAGATGACCGTGGTGTCGAATCCATCTGCCTGGAGCTCCTCGACGAACCGGTCGGAGAGACCGTCGACCCCTACCCTCGACACGAAGCCCACACTCGCCGCATCACCCAGCAAGTGCGCCATGTGCCATGCGGTATTGAACGTGTCACCGGCGTAACCGAAGCGGAACATGTTCGCTCCGTCGGGCGCCATTTCGATCATCGCCTCGCCGATGGCGACAATCTTTCTCGATGCAAACTCGATCATCCGGGGCAACCTCAGCGAGTTTCGAGATCGTAGATGCGCCCCGTGAGCCAGGCGGGCCAGTCCCGTTCGAAGAAGGACTTGGCGCTCTCGTCGAATGTCCGATTCTGACGAGTATGGATATCGAAGCCTCCGGCGCCCATTCGCACGACAATCTGCTCCTCACGGTGCTCGTCGCGCTCCTTGCGGAAGCGAAACTCCTCAAGCGGACCCGACTTGGAGAGAGGCAAGGATTCACCGTTACGATCGCAGATCGCCCGCGCACCGCGACTGCCACCGCCATTTGCGATGAAGAAGTCTAAGGCGGCGAGGACGGCTTCGGATGCGATCGCCATCTGACACCATTGAACGGCGCGGGCTGCCTCTGCGGCCCGGTCGTAGGCTATCCCATGCTCACTAATACGCTTATTGAGCAGTCGTGCCTCCTGCAGTGCGTCAGTGACGCTGCTCGGATCGCAGATCAAGCCGGCTTTGTCGCTCATGCGCGTCTGCACTTCTGTGCGGATTGCCTTCACAGTCAGTTCGCTGTCGGAGCGAAGGAGCGTGCTGATTTCGGCCATACCCCGTTTGGCAGCAATCCTGATGTCCTCTCCCGGAGCCGTCCGAGCTTTCCGGTCGGCAGATATGTGCTCCGCAACGCGCGTGCCGAACACCTGCCCGGCGTTGAGTGCGGCACCTCCGGGACGGGTAACACCATGGGTTCCGGCGGCCTCGCCGATCGCGTAGCAACCGGGAAGGTTGCTACGCCCCCAAGTGTCGACCATGATCCCCCCGTTCATATGCTGATTGTTCACCGCGAATTCTAAGGGCTGCTCGACAACGTCGATCTTGTAGCGGCGGTAGAGCTCGATCGAAAGTGGGTTCATGTGCCGAAGACGATCGATCGGCATCTCCTGGCTTGCCCCTGCATTCCCAAGATACTGGCTGACGTCGTGGTCGAGCCGTGCCAGCGAGAACGGCAGGTCGCCGGGGACAGGCAGCGGGTTCCTGTTGAAGTCCATGAAAACCTGACGGCCGGTAGTGCTCTCTCGATAGATGGCGAGATCCACGAGGCTCGATCCGAAATCGAGCATGCGGGTGGAATGGAATGGCCATTGGTAGCCCTTCCGGAACACGTTCGATGCCAGCTCCTGGGTGGTCCGGTAGTACTCCGCGAGGAAATGGTGCTCGTTTCCTGCGGCGTCTACCGAAAAGATATGGGGAATGGCCTGCACGTAGGTGCCGGAAAGATTCCATGGGAATCCTTCCCGGCGAGTGCCGATCCCGAACTGGCTCTCCGTCAGGTTCACCAGCTCGATGCCCGCCTCAAGGGCCAGGCCCAAGGAGCCGAAGCAGCCGTTCGGATAGACACTGTCTCGATAGAGTTCTCCCGGTCCGCCTGCGGCCAGTACCAGAACGTTGCACGCGAAGAGAGCCAAGCCGAGAGGATTCTTCTCGCTTCGGTCGCCCGCCTTCATGACGAGCACGCCGCAGGTTCGGCTTTCGGCCCCCTGCTGGTCCTTCAGTATCTTTACGGTCGTTGCGTGGTTGTAGAACGGGATCCCCAGACGTATCGCCTCTTCGGCCAGCACCTTGACCATCAGCCTCGACGTTCTTGGTCCGCAGCTCGTTGCGCGACCGACCTCGTCGTGGTCCGTCTGATATCGCAACGTCCCGCCAAGCGGCTCCTGCGGAAGTGGAAGACCCAGGAACTGCAGCGACGCCATCATGCGTGATGACCCGACGGCCTCGACGTAAGCCGTGTCCTCGTCCATCGCGCCGCCCGTTCGGATTGCGCGGGCCATCGCCTTATAGTTATCGCCTTGGTCAGCGGTATTTGCGGTGTGCAGCGTCTGCTTGTCGGAGCCGGAACAAGCGGACGTGCCGCCCCAGGCGCTTTGGCTGACGATCGCCACATCGTCGCCGCGCCGCTTCAGTTCGACCGCCGCGCGCAGCCCCGCCGCGCCAGATCCGACGATGACGCAGCCGGCTCGATAGACGGACACGTCGATGCCCGCCAGGCGGATTGTCTCCGAGGACACGGCTTCGGGGGACAGTCGCGGCATGTCGACATCCGTCAGCGCGTCGAGGATGTGTTGCGGAACATCGATGGTCATTGGCGCAGGTCCTTGCGAAGGTCTTGGATCAGGAGAGCGGGATGTCGACCCAGCGCTTCAGGCGCGAGGATTCCATGCAGGCGTCGACGATCTGGCAGATATGATGACCGCTTTCGAACGTCGGCCACATCGGTGTGTTCGTGGTGATCGACCTCACCACTTCGGCGGCTTCGATAATCTTGCTCTCGTTGTAGCCGAGGGCGAAGTTCGGAAGCGGTAGGAACGCCCTGAATGTCGGGTTTTCAGGTCCGACGTCGATCTCGCGGAAGCCGCTTCGACCAGCCCGGTCGTCGTTCGTGTAGAAGCGCAGCCGGTTCACCTCGTCATAGGTGTAGGCGATGCTGCCCTTTGTTCCATAGATTTCGTAGGTCTGCATGAACTTGCGGCCGGTGGCTACACGGCTGAAGTCGACAATTCCCGAAGCGCCATTCTCGAAGCGGCATAGTAGGTTCGTGGCGTCGGGGTTGGTAATCTCCGCCCACTTCTCATCGCCCTTGAGCTTGACCTGCTCGCCGTATGCAAGCCCTTCCACCACAGGCCGCTTGGTCGTGACGATCAGGTTGTCGGCAATCAGAGAGCTGACGCGACCGACCAGAAACTCCATGAAGCTGAAGATGTGCGAACCGGTGTCGCCGACGATACCCGTCGGGGCCAGCTTGCCGTCGGCGCGCCACATGAATGGTGCCAGCGGGTCGCCGTACATGTCGACGTGCTGGCAACCCTTGAACATCTTGATCTCGCCGATTTCCCCTCCCTCGATGATCTCCTTGGCGAGGTCGTGCACCGGATTGCGAGGGAACGCGTGGCCGACTCTCGTGATGACGCCCGTCTCCCGGGCGATATCGGCAAGCTCGCGAGCCTCTTCGGCGGTATTCGCCAGCGGCTTCTCGCAGTATACGTGCTTCCCGGCGATCAGCGCAGCCTTGGCGACCTCGTAGTGCAAGCTATCGGGCAGGCAGATGTCGATCAAATCGACTTCGGGGTCGTTTACCGCCTGTTGCCAGGCCTGCAGGATCGTCGCGCCGGGGACCCGTCGGGCAAGATCTTCGGCCGCGGCCGGGTTTGCCTCGACGATCGCGACGACGCGCGCGGTCCCTCCGGAGACTCCGAGGAAATGAGGAAAGGTCTGATAGGCCATCGTGTGAATCTTGCCCATCCAGCCCGAGCCGCCCAGCACAGCTACCTTGACTTCGCCCATTGCGAAAACTCCTCCGAAAGCCGGCCCGTTCACGACCGGTCGCTGATATTCATCCGTTCCCCGCTGTCGCGGAGGCGTGACGTGTTCCCTGCCGGCCTACCGGACGCCGGCCCGTGCCCTGGGGCGGGTATCGTTGCGCTCGTGTGAAAAGATTGCCGACGGAAGTGGCGGCAGGCCGCGAATGAGGTCCGCTCCCTTCTCGCCGACCATGATCGTCGGAGCGTTGGTATTGCAGGAAGGAACCCGCGGCATGATCGAGGAATCACAGACGCGCAGCCCCTCGAGCCCATGGACCTTGAGATCGAGGCCGACGACGGCGTCGTTCCCCGTTCCCATCTTGCACGTCCCGACCGGATGATGGTCCGTCTTGGCGTTCGCGCAGCCATATTCGAAGAGCTGCTCGTCGGTCGTAATCTTCGGGCCGGGCAGACGTTCGGCCAGCACGAACGGCTTGAGGGCGTCCTGCTGCATGATTTCGCGCGCAATCTTCAGGCCTTCGACAGACATCGTCCTGTCGTGCGGGTCCGACCAGTAGTTCGGATCGATGAGGGGCGGCGCCGCTGGATCGGACGAAGACAGGCGGACCGTGCCACGTGATCTCGGGTGAAGGTAAGCGGAGTTCAGCGTGACGCCCGCGTTCTTCAAGCGCTCGACGCCAGCCTCGATGCCGGATCCGAGACCCAGATGAAACTGGATGTCCGGCGAACGGGCATCGGGGTCGGCGTACCAGAAGCCGCCTGTCTCGAAGAGCGACGATGCAACAGGGCCGGTACGGAAGAGCACATACTCCATGCCCGCCCACAGGGTGCGATGCAGCTTCGCCACGCCGTCATAAGTGTGGTCGCCAGTGCATTCGGCGATGACGAACAGATCAAGATGATCCTGCAGGTTGCCGCCGACGCCTGGGAGATCGTGAAGTGCCTTCACACCTACGGAACGCAGATGATCGCCGGGGCCGATGCCAGATTGAAGAAGAAGTTTCGGCGAGCCGATCGCTCCCGAGGAAACCAGAACTTCCCGCTCGGCACGAACGATCTCCGGGCCGCTTCCGCCTGCAATCTCAACGCCCACGGCGCGGTTACCTTCCAACACGATGCGCGAGACGCGCGCGCCGGTGCGGACTTTCAGGTTTTTGCGGCTCTTGATCGGCGAAATATACGCCATCGAAGCCGAAGAACGGCGATGGTCGCGCTGCGTGACCTGGTAGAAGCCAACGCCCGCCTGCTGTCGGCCGTTGAAGTCCGGGTTGTACGGAATACCCAACTCCTGTCCCGCGCGGATATAGGCGTCGCAAATGGGTAGCGGCGCGGCCGGCATGGATACGCCGAGCGGACCGCCGTAGGAATGGTAGTCGTCGGAAAAGCGCTGATTGTCTTCGGCGCGTTTGAAGTAAGGAAGGATCGAGCGATAGTCCCATCCCTCGCAGCCGTCTTCGCTCGCCCAAAGATCGTAGTCGGCGGAATTTCCGCGGGTGTAGAGCTGCGCGTTGATCGACGAGCCGCCACCGATGACCTTTGCCTGCGTATACCGGAGGACCCTGCCGTTCATGTGCTTCTGAGGCACCGTGTGCCAGCCCCAGCTTGCGACGCCCTTGGTCATCTTTGCGAAGCCGGCGGGCATATGAAACAGTGGGTTCCAATCGCCGCCGCCCGCTTCCAGCAGGAGCACGTTGACGTTTGGGTCTTCGCTAAGCCGATTTGCAAGCACGCACCCGGCCGGACCAGCTCCCGTGATGATGTAGTCGAAACGCATTTTGCTAATCCTGTTGGATGCTAGAGAACGAGAGACCCACGCCGAGATTGGTCATGACCGGAGATCCCGCGACGCTATGTGGTCCGCCACGCGAAGCGCCTGGCTCGCCACCGTAAGGGCGGGGTTCACCGCAGCCGAAGTCGGTAGGAAACTGGCGTCCACGACGAAGAGATTGTTGTGGTCGTAAGAGCGGCAGTACGTGTCCAGCGGTGTGGATGCAGGATCATTTCCGATCCTGATGGTTCCGCACTGGTGCGACGGAGTACGCTTGTCGAACGCTCTGGCCAGCACGATCGGGAACCCGATCGACTTCAGGATTTGCTTCAGCTTCGCGACGAGTGCGAGGTGAGCTTCCCAGTTTGTCCGCTGCCATTGTAGGATGACGCGATCGCCATCGACCATGACCCGGCTTTCCGGATTGGGTATGTCCTCGCTCATCGCATAGAAGTCGATTGCGTGGCCCGTTACGAGATTGAGCAACCATTCCGGCGCGCTTGGGAGGGATCCCTTGAGAATCTTGGCGGACACGCGTCCGAGGAGTTGCACGTTGCCGAGGGGAAATCCGCCGTCTCCATCTGAAAGATAGAAGTCATTGAACGCGAACGTCTTCTGATAGACGGACGTGTTCCGGAAGGTCGGCGAAACGCCGATCACGGCCGAAGCGTTGTGATTCATGAAGTTGCGCCCGACCTGATCGGAAGAATTCGCAAGGCCCTTCCTGTAGCGGTCGTTCGCCGAGCGCAGCAGCAGGACCGACGACTGAACGGCGCCCGCAGACAAGATGACGATTTTCGGGGCCACGGAAAGCGTCTGTCCGTTCCTGACGTAGACGACTTTCTCAATCTTGCCGCCTTCGCCGGTTTCCAGCCGAACCACGCGCGAGTTCGTTTGGAGGGTGACGTTCGGATGCTTCATCGCGATGGAGAGCGCCGCCGTTTCGGCGTCCATCTTGCCGTCCTTGGAATTCGGATGGGCGTCCCACGGTGTCTTCGCCTTGGCCAGCCAGGTGTCGATGTCGATACCAAGCGGCAGCGAAGATGGGTGCAGACCCTTCTTCTTAAGACGCGCTCTCACGTCGGCGATGGGAGCTTCGTCCGGAACCGGCGGGTATTCGTATCCGAGAGAATGGTGCGGCTCCGTCGGGTCTTCGCCGAGAGTGCCGCGAACGTTGTACATGCGCTCCGCACGACTGTACCAGGGCTCCAAGACCTCGTATGGAAACGGCCACGCCGGGGAAACGCCTTCCCGATGCTTGAGAACCCCGAAGTCCTCCTTGCGGTAGCGGGACAGCACCGCGCCGTAGAATTTCGAGTTCCCGCCCACGTTATAGTAGTTGCCGGGATTGAAGCCTTTTCCATCGGCTTCGTACCACGTCTCCTTCGGCCGGAAGTGTCCGCGTTGGAAGATGGCTCGTTGGTCGCGATTCACCGGCAGGTCGGCTATGTGATCGCCCGCTTCCAGGAGGAGGATCTGGGCGCCGCTCGCGGCCAGGCCGGCCGCCACGGTCGATCCGCCCACTCCTGAGCCGATGATGACGATATCGGGTGTGACGTTCATTTCTATTCCTGCCCTACGCGATCCGGACCTGGGTCTGCGGATCGAAGAAGACGGCCTTGTCGAGGTTGAACGCGAGGCGCGCGGTCTCGCCCGCCTTGATCCGGGCATCGGCCCGCAGTCGCGCCACGACTTCCTTGCCGCCCAGCTTGGTGACAGCGAAAGTGTCCGATCCGGCCGGCTCGACGACCTCGATGAGACAATCGTTCTCCGCCACGCTCTGGGCATTTCGGTCGGCGCCTTCCGGGTCGGTTAGGGCTTCGGGACGGATGCCGAAGACAACATTGCGGTCCGCGTAGGTCGCCAATGACGCCATACCCGGAGCAATCGGGAGCTTCATCGCCTCCCCCGCTGTTCGCTCCAGCGAAACTGCGAGGCCGTTCGAATCCTTCAGGATCTTGCCTGAAAGGAGGTTCATGGCCGGCGACCCCATGAAATCGGCGACGAACATGTTTGCCGGGTTATTGTAGATTTCCGCAGGCGTGCCGAACTGTTGGACAATGCCTTCCTTCATGACGGCGATCTTCGTCGCAAGCGTCATGGCCTCAATCTGATCATGCGTGACGTAGACGATCGTCTTGCCGGTCGTCTGGTGAAGGCGCTTGATTTCGGTACGCATGTCGACGCGAAGCTTGGCATCGAGGTTCGATAGTGGCTCGTCGAAGAGAAAGAGCTTCGGGTCACGGACCAGGGCACGGCCCATTGCCACGCGTTGTCTTTGGCCGCCCGAGAGCTGGCTTGGCCTGCGGTCGAGCAGGTGGCCGATCTGCAGCACCTTGGCGACCTTGTCGATTGCCTGCTTGCGCTCTTCGGCGGGCACACCGCGCATTTCCATGCCGAAGGAGATGTTTCCCGCCACCGTCATGTTCGGATAGAGCGCGTAGCTCTGGAACACCATCGCGATGTCGCGCTTTGACGGATGCAGGTCGGCGATGCTGCGGTCGTCGACGCGAATATCACCTTCAGTGATCGTCTCGAGACCGGCGATCGTGTTGAGCAGCGTTGACTTGCCGCAACCGGACGGACCGACGAGCACGAGGAAGCCGCCCTTTTCCAATTCGAGGTCGATGCCCTTAAGGATTTCGAGGGCGCCGTAGCGCTTTCTGAGACCGGAGATGTTGAGGAAGGCCATTGTGATTATCCTTTGACAGCGCCCGCCATCAGGCCGCGAACGAAGTAGCGGCCGGCGACGATATAGACGACGAGGGTTGGCATAGCGGCGATCATCGCGGCGGCCATGTTGACGTTGTACTCGACCACACCGGTCGAGGTGTTGACGACGTTGTTCAGAGCAACGGTCATCGGCATCGAGTCACCTGAGCCAGCGTAAGCCGACGCAAACAGGAAGTCGTTCCAGATATTGGTGAACTGGTAGATGACCGTGACGACAATGATCGGCAGCGAGTTCGGCAGCATGATTCGACGGAAGATCTGGAAGAAGCTTGCTCCGTCTACCTGGGCTGCGCGCACGAGCTCGTTGGGAAAGGCCTCGTAGTAGTTGCGGAAGAAGAGCGTCGTGAAACCGAGACCATAGATGACGTGGACGATGACGAGATTGACGGTCGAGTTGCCGAAGCCCAGCGACATGCCGATCTCGTTACGCAACGTCGCTCCGAACCGGCCGAGGTTGCCAAGGATGGTCGCCATCGGGAGGAGCACCGACTGGAACGGAATGAAGCAGGCAAACAGCATCAAACCGAAGATCAGCGTGTGGCCTGGAAAACGCCACTTCGTCAGAATGTAGCCGTTCAACGCGCCCAGGATGGTGGAGATCGCGACGGCTGGCACGACCATCTTGATCGAGTTCCAGAAGTAGCCCTTGATGCCTGTGCAAGTCAGGCCGACACATGCCTCGCCCCAGGCCTTGAACCAGGGATCGATAGTCGGTGACTGCGGTAAGGCCAGCATGTTGCCATTCTGGATCTCGTCCATCGTCTTGAACGAGGTAACCAGCATGACGAACAGCGGCATCAGGTAGATGATCGCGAATATGACCAGCAGACCATAGATAATCGTGCGGTTGATCCAACGCCGGCTGGCAATGCTCTGCGATGGTGAAGACGGGGTGGAAATCGTGGTCATCGCGCCTTCTCCTTCAGTTCGGAATAGAGGTACGGAACGATGATCGCGGAGATCGTCATAAACATGATGATCGCGCTCGCGGAGCCTACTGCCATCTCGTTGCGCTTGAAGGTGTATTCGTACATGAAGTTGGACGGCAGCCACGCCGAACCGCCCGGCCCGCCGGAGGTCAGCGCCACGACAAGGTCGTAGGACTTGATCGCCATGTGGGCGAGCACAATGAAAGCCGACAGGAAGACAGGGCGCAGCAACGGAATGATGATCCGGCGATAGAGTTGACCAGTCGTCGCGCCGTCGATCTGGGCGGCCTTCATGATCTCACTATCGATGCCGCGCAGGCCGGCAAGGAACATCGCCATGACGAATCCGGAGGCCTGCCATACGCCTGCGATGACGACGGTGTAGATGACGAAGTCCTTGTTCTTGATCCAGTCGAAATGGAAGCTCGTCCAGCCGAAATGATGCAGCGTCTGCTCGAGGCCGAGGCCCGGATCGAGGAACCATTTCCACGCAACGCCGGTGACGATGAAGGACAGCGCCATCGGGTAAAGGAAGATCGGTCGCAGAACGCCCTCGCCACGAATCTTCTGATCCAGCAAGATCGCCAGAAACAAGCCGAGCCCCAGGCAGATGCCGACATAAAGCACGCCGAAGATGCCCATGTTGGTGATGGAGGTATACCAACTGGACGGCGGATCGCTTTCAAACGTCCAGCGCCACAGCCGTTGATAGGCGCGCGCGCCGGTCAGGGCGTAGGACGGAAAGGTCTTCGAATTGGTGAAGGACAGATAGGCCGTCCATGCGATAAAGCCATACACGAAGATGATGGTAATCGCGAAGCTTGGAGCAAGCACGATCTGGGGCAGTGCGTTCTGGATCCGCGCACGCATCGCCGAGCGCTTCCCGCGGGCAAGAATTGGTTCGGTGGTAGCGACAGTACTCATGGTAGTCATCCCTTCGGGGGCCTCGACCGGGCATCTTCCCCGCGATTTCCGCGGGGAAGACTTTCAGCTGTACTTAGCGCGCGTCGTCGATCGCCTGGACGAGTTGTTTGACAGCTTCGTCTGAGGTCTTGATCTGGCCATGGACGAATTTAGAGACGACGTCCTTGTAGGCGTTGGCGATGGCCGGAGGTGCGCCGTAACCTTGTGCCAGCGAGCCGAACAGCGTGCCTTTCTCGTTGGCAGCCTTCAGGTCGGCGATGCCCTTCTTGCCGCAGGCGTCGAAGTCGGTATCCGGAACGTCGGTACGGGCCGGAACCGAACCCTTGACGACGTTGAAGGCCGACTGGAAGCTCTTCGACAATGTCGCCGTCGCAAGCGCAACCTGCGCCGCCTTGCGATCGTTAGGCACGTTGAACATGCCGAACATGTCGGAGTTGTAGATCACACTGCCTTCGGTGCCGGGGAAGCGAAAGCACAGGAAGTCCTTGTTCGGGGTCTTCTTGGCGGCAACGAATTCGCCTTTGGCCCAATCGCCCATGACCTGCACGAGCGCATCGCCCTTGATGACCATCGCGGTCGCCAGGTTCCAGTCACGGCCGGAGAAATTCGGGTCGACGTACTTGACGATCTTGGCGAGATTGTCGAACGATTTCTTCATCGTGTCCGACTTCAGCGCCTCCTCGTCGAGGTCGTTCATCGCCTTCTTGTAGAACTCGGGACCGCCGGTCGATTCCACGATCGAGTCGAACATCGTCGCTTCCTGCCAGTTTTGGCCGCCGAGAGCGAGCGGAACGACGCCTGCGGCCTTCGCCTTGTCAAGCAGTGCGATCAGATCGTCGAATGTCTTCGGTTCCGTGCCACCGATCTTGTCCATAACGGCCTTGTTGATCCATAGCCAGTTCACCGAGTGAACGTTGACCGGGGCTGCGACCCATTTGCCATCGTATACGGAAAACTTCTGCAGTGCCGCCGGAACGGACTTGTCCCAGCCTTCCTTCTTGGCGGTTTCGGTCAGGTCACCCATGACCCCGGCCTGGGCGTAGTCGAGAACGGTATAGCCGAGCATCTGCGAGGCGGTCGGATAATTGCCCGCGGCAACCATCGCCTTCAGCGCGGTCATTGCAGCGTCGCCGCCACCGCCTGCTACAGGAACGTCCTTCCAGGCGTACCCTTCCTTGGAAAGGTCCTGCTTCAGAACATTGAGCGCCGCAGCTTCGCCGCCGGACGTCCACCAGTGCAACATCTGCACTTCTTTCACGTCGTCGGCGCGTGCCACGGCCGTCGCACCAGCAAATGCAAGTGCGATCACAGCGGTAGATGTCAGAAACTTGCGCATTGAAAACCTCCCAGTGCATGTTTGAGGTGCGGGACCATTCCCGCACCGATCACCCGCCCTCCTCGGGCGTAGTCTCACTACCGGCCTAGGCCAGCGTTTCCTTTTTCGGCATCCACCAATTCGTGCGGGCGCCGATGTGCATGTTGAGCGTCTTGGTCTCGGTGTAGTCCTCGACTGCATGCCGGCCGAGTTCTCTGCCGAGGCCAGACTGTTTGTAGCCGCCGAACGGAAGCTCCGAAGCCCCATCCATGAAAGTGTTCATCCAGACGGTGCCTGCCCTCACCTTACGGCCAACTGTCAGGCAGGTATCGAAGTTACGGCTCCAGACGCCTGCGGACAGGCCGTAATCGATGGAGTTAGCGATCTCGATTG
Source organism: Rhizobium sp. CCGE531 (assembly GCF_003627795.1). Taxonomy (NCBI): domain Bacteria; kingdom Pseudomonadati; phylum Pseudomonadota; class Alphaproteobacteria; order Hyphomicrobiales; family Rhizobiaceae; genus Rhizobium; species Rhizobium sp. CCGE531. Next base: position 710,739 of record NZ_CP032686.1, read on the forward strand.
CCTCGGCCGTGGTTTCGAAGGTCAGGACGGAAAGAACCGGACCAAAGACTTCCTCACGCGCCACCGTCATATCAGGCGTGACCGCCTCGAGGATGGTCGGAGCCATAAACTGGCCCATGCCGAAATCGAGAGCTTCGCCGCCGTGAGCAATCTTCGCGCCATTGCTCGTCGCGCCGGAGACGTAGGCGTTGATCTTCTCCAGGTGCTGCGGAGTGATGATCGCGCCGACCTGGGTGCTTGGATCGAGTGGATCGCCGACCTTGACGTCCTTCGCCAGCTCGGCGACGCGCTTCACCACGTCGGAGGCGATGCTCTTATGCAGGATCAGTCGCGAGCCCGCGTTGCAGCACTCTCCGGCGTTGAAGTAGGCGCCGAAGACTGCGGCGTCGATGAAGCCGTCGAGATCCGCGTCCGCAAAGACGATCTGCGGGTTCTTGCCGCCAAGCTCGAGCGAGACCTTCTTCAATGTCTGAGCGGCGTTGGTCATTGTCAGCTTGCCGACCCCCGTCGAACCCGTGAAGGACACCATGTCGACATGCGGATGCGTCGTCATGATCGCGCCCACTTCCGGTCCGGTGCCGGTGACGATGTTGACCGCGCCGTCCGGAAGGCCAGCCTCTTGTAGAATCTCGCCCAGCAGGAGCGTCGATCCCGAGGTGAGTTCGGAAGGCTTGACGACCGTCGTGCAACCGGCGGCAAGTGCAAAAGGCAGCTTCTGACCGACGATCAGGAACGGGAAATTCCACGGTGTGATGATCGACACCACGCCGATGGCTTCACGAAGAACGACGCCCAGCGTACCGTCGCCTAGGGTGTTATAGCTCTCGCCATGCAGGTCACGGGCAAGTGCGGCGGCATATCGCCAAATGTCAACAGAACCAGCAATCTCCCCGCGAACCTGCGAGATCGGCTTTCCAGCTTCGATGGCGTCGAGATAGGCGAGCTCCTCGGAGCGCGCAGCGATGAGATCGGCGGCCTTCAGAAGAACGGCAGACCGTTCGGACGCCGTCATCCGGGGCCAGGATCCATGATCGAAGGCCTTGCGTGCAGCGGCGATCGCGCGTTCGGCATCAGCCTTCGAGCCCTTCGGATAGCGGCTGACGACGACGCCATGGCTCGGTGCTACGCGTTCCATCGGCTGGGTGCCGCCGGCTTCCCACTTGCCGTCGATCAGCATCTTGAAATCGCGCGCCTTGTGATCGGCGAGAGCCTTGGGAGTAACCAGAACCGTCATTACCATTCTCCTTTGAACTGTGCGGGGCGCTTCTCCGTGAAGGAAGCAACGCCCTCCTTTAGATCCCCCGTCTTCGCAACAAGGATCGAGCCCAGCGCCTCGACGGCGGTCCCGTTGTCCTCGCCATTTGCGGAGGCGATCATGAGTTTGACGACTTCGAGCGCGGCCGGACCGCGTGCTGCGATGCGCGCCGCATACTCCCTGGCAGCCGCGACGGCGTTGCCTGTCGTTGTGACTGCGTCGACGATGCCGAAAGCACGTGCCTCCTCGGCAGTGAATATCTCTCCACCAAGAGCCATCCGGCGCACAAGCTGGGCGCCGAAGCGCTTCACCAGACGCTGGGTGCCGGACCAGCCGGGAACCATACCAAGACCCGTCTCGGGAAGGCCGATCTTGATCTGCTCCTCCGCGATGCGAATGTCGGCGACACCCGCAAGCTCAAGCCCGCCGCCAAGCGCATGACCATTGAGAGCTGCGACGAGCGGGACGCGAAGCGTTGCGAGCCGCTCGAAGATGCGATGACCGTGACGAACCCATGCGTGACCGAACTCTTCGGCTCGCATTCCACCCCAAGCCTTGATGTCGCCGCCGGCCGAGAATCCCTTGCCTTCGCCGGTCAGGATCGCGACTCGAACCTTTGAGTTGGCCTCCACTTCGTCAGCGGCATCGGACAACGCCTTGAGCATGTCGAGGTCGAGTGCGTTCAGCTTTTCAGGCCGCGAAACCGTCATCGTCGCGACGTGGCCTTCCACGTCGACCTTCACCGTACCGCTAGCCATTGAAGGTGCCCTCCAGAACGCGGGCGCCCTTCTTCGGAAGCGAGAGATCGATGTTGGCTTCGGCAAAGAGGTTCGAGTCCATGACCTTGAGATCTTCGGAAACGATCAGCGAAAATTCGGACTGGCCCAGGATGTGTTCCTGGAGATCGATACCCGGAGCGATCTCCGTCACCACGATGCCCTGCGGCGTCAGTTTCATGACGCAGCGCTCGGTGACATAGATGATGTCCTGCCCCTGTTCGATCGCCCGCTTACCCGAGAAGGTGACATGCTCGACGTGGTTGACCAGCTTCTTGAGTTTGCCTTCCTTCTCGATCACAAGCCTGCCTTCTGCGATCGCCAGCTTTGCGCCCGCGTTGAACATTCCGGAGAATACGATCTTCTTCGCCCGCGCCGTGATGTCGACGAAGCCGCCTGCGCCCGCGGTGACATGCGGACGGAACGACAATTTGGACACGTTGACCGAGCCGTCGCTGCCGATTTCCAGAAAGGAAAGCAGCGAGGCGTCGAAACCGGCCCCCTGGAAATAGGTAAACTGGTACGGCGAAGGCATGTAGGCGTCGGCGTTCGAGGCGCAGCCGAAGGCGAAGTCAAGAAGCGGAACGCCACCGACAGCACCCTGCTCGATGACCCATGTCACAGCACCATGAAGGCCCTCTTCCATCAGAATGCGGGGCACATTCGCCGAGATGCCGAAGCCAAGGTTGACGCAGCTTCCGGCCTGCAGTTCCTGCGCAACACGACGGGCGATGACCTTCTGGATGTTGAACTCCGGGACCCGGAAAGTGTCGAGCGGCCGGAAGATCTCTCCGGAGATCGCCGGATCGTAGGGCGTCTGCGTCGTCTGTTTCTGATCCGGATCGACGATGACATAGTCGACGAGCATGCCAGGCACGCGCACGTCGTGCGGCTTCAGCGAGCCTTCCTTGGTTATGCGCTTGACCTGGGCTATGACGATGCCGCCGCTGTTGCGGGCAGCGAGCGCCTGATCGAGGCCACCGAGATACGCGCCTTCTTGTTCGTAGGTGAGATTGCCGCGCTCGTCGGCGGTCGTTGCACGGATGATGGCGACTTGCGGCACGATCGACGGGAAGAACAGATAGTCGTCGCCTTCGAAGGAGACCCGTTTGACTACCGGCTCCCCGGCCCCGAGATCGTTCATGGCGCAACCCTGCCGGTTCGGATCGACGAACGTGTCGATGCCGACCTTCGTCAGAACGCCGGGGCGCTTGGCGGCGGCTTCCCGGTGAATATCGAACATGATGCCCGAAGGAATATTGTAGGCCGGAATCTCGTTGTTCGTGATCATCTGCCAGATCAGCGGCGGCTCCGCGCTGGATGGACCCGATGGATAGGAACCGCCGATGATCTTCTTGAGAAGACCCTTCTTGGCGATGTAATCGACGCCCTTGATGCCGCTCATGTCACCGGCGGCGATCGGATGCAGTGTCGTGATATCCCTTGGGTGACCGGTGCTGTCGAAGCGCTCGCCAATCGCCTTCAACATGAGGTCGGGGCAGCCGAGGCCGCTCGACGACGAAACGGAGACGACGGCGCCGTCCGGAATGAGGGCTGCGGCTTCCGCCGGGGTGATGTGCTTGCTCATGTTCGTTTAGAGTCCTGTTTCAACTTTCACGGCCACGCCCGTTGCAACCGCTTTCTTGACGGCAAGCGCGGTGGCCAGCGACCAGATTCCGTCCGCGGCCGTAGCCGACGGCGAGCCATTCTTCATTGCGGAGTGGAACGCTCCGAGGACGCCCTCGTAGAGGTTGCCGCCATCGACAGTCAGTTGCCGCTCCCCATCCGCGTTGCGGAGCACGACGGTGCCGACGTGGCGCTGCGTCATGACGTTGCGGCCGACGAGCGAGCCCTCGGTGCCGTGCACTTCGAGGCCGGTCTCGGCGAATCTGGTGGTGAACCCGTCGTGGAACTGGGCGATAATGCCGTCTTCGAAGCGGATGACGCCCATTACCGCATCTTCCAGCCCCGCGCTCGTCATCCCACCGGACTGCGCGAAGGCAACGACCTCGATAGGATCCCGCCCAAGCACAAATCGCAGAGCATCGACGTCGTGCACGGTGAGATCGAGGATCGCCCCTCCCCCCGCTGACGGCTTGTCGAGACGCCAGCCCTGAAGATGCCTCGGCAGATAGCCCGCGTGGAAGACACGCGCCGAAAGCGGACGCCCGATCTTTCCGGACGCAACGGCCTCGCGGATCGCTGCATGCGTTGCCGAATTGCGAAGATGGTGGTTCGTCGCCAAGATAACGCCGGCCCTCGAGGCCGCGGCCGCCATTGCCATCGCGTCTTCAACCGACAGTGCGAGCGGCTTTTCACAAAGGATATGCTTGCCGGCACCTGCCGCAGCGATCGCTTGGTCACGATGAAGTTCGTTGGTCGTGGAAATGTAGACGGCCTCAATTTGAGGATTGGAGAGCAGCTCGGCGATCTCGGACGTGAAGTTCGCGATACCGTTTTCGGCAGCATAGCTTCGCGCCCGTTCGACGCTCGAACTCATGACCGACACGACCTGCCCGCCGGTTGCCCGAATTGCACCGATGACCCACTCCCGCGCGATCGTGCTTGCGCCTATCAGTCCCCAGCCGACGGTCATGCCTGCTTCCTTCCGCGCGAGGGGCCGTTTGCAGCACCACAGGTTTCGCGAACCACGAGGCGGACCGACGAGACTATGGCTTCGGCTTCCGCCTTTCCGGCGCTGATCTGTTTCAGGAGAAGCTGCGCAGCACGACGGCCTATTCCTTGAGGATCGACCGAGATGGTCGTCAAAGCTGGAACGGCGGTTTTTGCCTCGATCACGTCGTCGAACCCGACGACCGCGAAATCCCTGCCAGGCTCGAGCCTCCTGGCACGAAGGCCGTCGCAAACCCCGAATGCGACCGCGTCGTTGAAGCATACGGCGGCTGTCGGCTTATCTCCGATCGACAGCGCGCGCTCGATCGCTTCGGCTCCACCCGCCCGCGACGGCGGGGAATCGACAATGAGGTCCTCGTCGCAATCCAGTCCGCAAGCGGCAGCAGCGGCACGATAGCCGGCCAGACGTTCACCGAAGACTGCCGTGTCACGAAAGCCGCCAAGGAACGCGATGCGGCGATGACCAAGTGACACCAGGTGCTGCACGCCCACGACGATGCCTTCGCGATTATCCGAGACAACCGACGAAGCCTTTGCTCCGGGCACATTTCTAACGGCGACGACAACGGGAATGCCAGCAGCGACGAGCGGCTTCAAGTCGGCGGCTTCCGTCGCGCGCGCCGGTGAGAGGATCAGCCCAGAGATGCCGTGTTCACGCATCGACGCGATGACTTCCCGTTGACGGTCGAGGTTCTCGCTTGTGTTGGACAGGAACTGTACGAATCCCGCGGACTGCACGACCATGTCTACGCCCACTGCGAGTTCGGCGAAGAAGCCGTTCGTCAGATCGTTGACGACAACTCCGATGATCTTCGACTTCGACCCTGACTGCCTGAGATTGGCGGCGCCGCGATTATAGACGTAGCCGAGTTCACGCATCACGGCGTTGACCTTTGCCCTCGTACCATCGTTGACCAGCGGAGATCCTTGCAGGACTAGCGAGACGGTCGATTTCGACACGCCCGCAGCCTTCGCGATATCGATGACAGTGACCCGTCCCTTTGCCATGACAAACCTCCAGCGGCCTCCACCATATCGATTTATTAATTGGAACGTTCCAATTCAGTCAAGAGAAAAAAATCGAACACCTACCGCAGGGCGCAACGATATCACATAACTCTATGTATTTGTTATAATAATAATTTTTCGGCGTTTTGGCCGAGCAGTCATTGATGGTAAATATTTTTGGAACGATCTAAATGTTATATAGATGATCGCTTGCTCGCGAACGGAAAATGAAAAGCCAGAATCCATCTCTGATCTGTCCAGTTCTCTCGTGGGCCGCGCGAGCTTCTTGCAAAAAATTGGTAGGGCCTGCCGCCAGGAGTGAAGCCGTCGTGCTCAGAGCGGCGGGCCTGCCAGATCATATCCGTAGGAAGACGGTGCGCTCAAAGCCGACAAGGTCCATCCATGATACCCGGCTTGGAGTCGGCCGGCGGCCGGGACTCGATATGCAGGTCGGAGGCCCGCAAGTCCTTCGCTGTCAGGATAGCAGGGAGTTGCAGCCGCGCCGGCATATCTTCACGCTGTATATGAGTGCATGTGCGAAATGTTGCCCCTCCGCTGGTCACCGTCACAACCTCCGATGCCTCGACCGTCGAACCGTCATTCAGGGACACCACGAATTTGGCGCTTCGGTTCTTGCCGGCACGTTTGACGGAAACCAGCTGATCGGCAGTAAGGCTCTTCACCCGCTCGGCAAAAGCGACCATGAGCTTGGCGATCGCCGCCTGCTGCGACTGGCTGAACGCCGCCGGATCATAGTCTTCCGAGAGAGAAAGGATCGCCGTCCGCGACGCCGTATCGGCGGATTCCAGAACCCAGGTCGATGTGACCGGGACGCTGACGCCGCCATAATCCTCGTTGCGCGAGGCCGCCAAGCTCTGCCCGATGCTCATGGTCTCGTTCTGATAGGCTTGTCCCATGGCAAGCAATTGCGCTTCCGGCACCAGGACGGTGACAATTTGAATGGGGTTTTCCTGTATGCGGTTGATGATGTCATAGACGCCGCTTTCCGGCGCAGCGACAGTTCCACCTGGCCCGTTTGCCGCCATTTTCCGCATGTTCCCCAGTATCTGATCCACGCCGAACGGACTGCGCGGATAGCCGTTCAGATCCGTTTCGAGCTCGAGCGCGCCAACACCGTAAGCAGTGAGAGAATTGCGATAAAGCGTGTTCATCTGATAGGTTTCGGCAGCGCCGGCAGCGTCATCCGGCAGGTCGGCGCCGAGGGACCAGCGAACCCGCATGCCCTTGTCGTCTCGCGATAGAACTGTCATGCGCTGGCGAAAGTCGCCGCGTATCGTTACGGGAAAGGAGCCTGACTTGTCGAACCAGAAAGACATATCGCTTTCGTTCGCCTTTTGGACGCGATAGCTGTGCTCGGCCCCGGTTGCCGGCGCATAACCAGGAACGGTGGCACTCTCGTCAGACCATGCAGGGCTCGACAGCGCGGCGCTGACGCAAAGGCAGGCAACAGCCGTTCTCAAGCACAATGTCTTCATTCGGATCTCCATGGCGCTGCTGCAGTTACGACACCGAAGGGATTGAATTTATATTCATCCTCCTCATATCGACTGTCGTCGGATAAAGTGGCGTGACGATCCGTTACGGCCGCTCCAACGCCTTTTTGGGTCATTTCATCGGCGATTTCATCAATCAGCGCGGCGATCTTGAGCTGCTCGACATTGGTTGACGGCGGTTGATCGCTCTTTCGATCGAGTGTGACCAACACATCAGGCAAGCCAATCAGATGAAATCCGACGCTCGCCATCCCTTCAAAGTCATCGCCGATAGGGCGGCGCGCGAAGGCGAGACGGCAACTCCTCGCAAGTGCCAGCAAATCTTGGGCGCCCGTTGCGCTGAGCGCCTGCTCGCAAAGCTCCTTCCATCGCCGCACGCCGTGGGCGACACCCGCACTCTCGCCCTTTGCCGCGATCGCACCGTGATCAAGCATGTATTTTACGAACGCCAAGGCTTTTGCCGATGTCGTTACGGTTGTTTCCGCCGTCATTGGCGGGCCAAGGACATATAGGACCGAGCCGTGCCCGGCGACGGCGTCTTCGTCAGCCTCTTCATAAGCATCGGGATCGACGCGATCCCAGCAAATATTGAACGATCGTACCATCCGATCGTCAGGCTTATCCTGCGAGAACTCATCATCAATGGTAAAGCCGCCGCCGAGCATCTCGATGGCTATACGAGCGCCCTGATCGAGAGCCGCAAGGCCATTTTCTCTACCGAGAAAACAAAGGACGTGGCGCGGTTTGTAATTGGAACGGGATACGGCAAATGGCGGAGATTTGCTTGATGCCATGCCGAGGGACGGCTTGCTCAGGATAAGGCCGCCCAGGAATGCAAGAACGCCACGACGCACTGAGTTCATTCCAGCATCCTATGGTTTTCAATCAATAGCATCGCGAATTTTCGCAACACGCTATCCAAGCCCCACCATACCGCGCTCACCCTATTTCCGCCGCTTCTTGATTTCAACAGACAACTGCCGGTTGGTTGAGCTGGGCGGCTGATTTGGCCTGATATTTCATATTTTTGTTCTGGCGGCGTGCTCCCCGCCTCTTCTCCATGGTCAGTGCGACCGTTTTAGCTCGAGCTTCGATTTCCGACCGCAAGGGCAATATCACCCAATTGGCATCAATCATTGGGCAGGCTGGCGCCGGACCATATTCAGCAACGCCTATTGACAACTTGTCCTTCATGGGACTTGATGTGGGAATCCGTTAAAACGGACAGATGTCCAATATATAGGACATTGGGAACCATGCTTTACAAAAAGGGGAACCGCAATGACGATTTCACTTCGAACCGGCCTGATCTCACTGGCCGCGACAGCAATTCTATGCAGCCCGGTGCTGGCCGCCGGCAGCAAGCTTGATGAGGTGCTCGCCCGCGGCCACCTCGTCATGGGAACCGGCAGCACCAACGCGCCCTGGCACTTCAAGAGCGCGGACGACAAGCTCCAGGGCTTTGACGTCGACATGGGCCATATCATCGCCAAGGCCCTCTTCAGCGATCCGGACAAGATCGAATATGTCAACCAGTCCTCGGACGCGCGCATTCCGAACATCACCACCGATAAGGTCGACATCACCTGCCAGTTCATGACGGTGACGGGCGAGCGTGCTCAGCAGATCGCTTTCACGATTCCCTATTATCGCGAGGGCGTCGGCCTCATGCTCAAGGCAGACGGCAAATATGCCGATTATGCCGCACTCAAGGCAGCCGGCTCCTCGGTGACGATCTCGGTGCTTCAGAATGTCTATGCGGAAGCCATGGTTCATGCGGCCCTTCCGGAGGCAACCGTCGACCAGTACGATTCCGTCGACCTGATCTACCAGGCGCTGGAATCCGGCCGGGCTGATGCGGCTGCCACCGATCAGTCGTCACTTGCCTGGTACATGACTCAAAACCCCGGCAAGTATAAGGATGCCGGTTATGGATGGAACCCGCAGACCTATGCCTGCGGCGTCAAGCGCGGCGATCAGGACTGGCTGAACTTCGTCAATACCGCCCTTCACGAGGCGATGACCGGCGTCGAGTTCGACACTTATGCAAAGTCCTATAAAACTTGGTTCGGCAAAGACCTGGCACCTCCGCAGATCGGCTTTCCGGTCGAATTCAAGTAGTTGGCAAAAGGAACGGGAGTATCTCCCGTTCCTTCTTCTGGAGGTGGCCTGTCATGGGTTACACGCTGAATTTTGCCGCCGTTTGGCGCAACTTTGATTTTCTTTTGAGCGGATTGATGCTGAGCCTTGGGCTGGCTGTGATCTCGCTGGTGATTGGTGCCGCGCTTGGTCTTCTGGTGGCCTTTGCGCTGATCTCGAAGCAACGGGTTGCTTCAGTGCCGGCACGCTGTTACGTCACGCTTATCCGCAATCTGCCAATCCTGGTGCTTGTGCTTTTTGCTTTCTTTGCATTGCCGCAAATAGGTTTCAGGCTCGACAAGATAAAAAGCTTCGTTCTCGTCCTGTCCTTGTACTCGGGCGCCTATCTCGCCGAAGTATTTCGTGCTGGCCTGCTGTCCATCCCGAGGGGCCTGACGGAGGCCGGGCTTGCGATCGGCCTCACCGGGATGCAGATTCGTACATCGATCGTCGCCCCGCTGATGCTGCGCAATGTGCTGCCTTCCTTGTCGTCAACCGTCATATCGCTGTTCAAGGATACCTCGCTCGCTGCAACCATTGCCGTTCCGGAACTGACTTTTGCCGCGCGCAAGATCAACGTCGAAAGCTTCCGCGTGGTCGAGACATGGCTGGTTACCTCAGCGCTCTATGTCGCAACCTGTCTCCTGATCGCCGCCGCCATGCGCTTTGTTGAACGCCGGCTGGCACTGCCGAGGTAAGTCGATGTCACAGACCTTTTTGGATCAGCTCTGGATCGCCCGCTATGTCATTATGAACGGTCTGGCAATGACCGTGTCCATATCGTTGCTGGCGATTCTGGGTGGCTCATGTCTCGGCGTCCTTGTCGGACTGGCCCTGGCCTATGGCAATACCGTCCTTCGTATCATCATACGCGTCTATACGGATGTGATCCGTGGTACGCCGGTCCTCGTCCTGGTGCTTGCAAGCTACTATGTGTCGAGTGCCGTCGGGTTCGCCCTCGGGCCCTTTGCCGCCGGTGTCCTGGCGTTGGCCGTCTTCTGCTCGTCTCACGTCGGCGAAATCGTGCGCGGCGCGCTGCAGGCGATCCCGAAAGGGCAAACCGAAGCGGCCAAGGCGATCGGGCTGACCTTTTCGCAGACATTCACCTCGGTGCTCTGGCCGCAGGCACTGCGCCAATGCTTGCCAGCCTGGGTCAATACGGCCGCAGAGATGGTCAAGGCGTCGACCTTGCTGTCCGTCATTGGGGTCGCCGAGCTGCTTCTCCGCTCACAGGAGATTATTTCCCGCAACTTCATGAGCCTGCAATTCTACTTTCTTGCAGGGGCTCTGTACTTCGTCGTCAACTTCGGGATCGAACGCTTCGGTCAGTTCATCGAGCGCAAGACCGCTCTTCCATCGTGAGGAAGCCAAGCCATGGCCAAGACAATTCTTGAAATCAAGGGCCTGCGGAAGACCTACGGTCATCACGAGGTCCTCAAAGGCGTTGACTGCTCGGTCGCCGAGGGTGAAGTCATCTCGATCATCGGGTCGTCCGGATCGGGCAAGACGACCATGCTGCGCTGCGTCAACATGCTGGAAGAGTTTCAGGACGGCACGATCAGCCTCGACGGCGAAGAGATCGGTTATCACATCGAGGGCAGTTCGCGCCGGCGCAAGAGTGAAAAGGAGATTGCCCGTCAGCGCGCGCTGACGGGGATGGCCTTCCAGCAATTCAATCTCTTTCCGCACATGAGCGCGGCCGAAAACGTGATGCTTGGCCTGATCAAGGTCAAGAAGATGCAGAAGGCCGAGGCACGCGTAATCGCCGAGCGCTGGCTCGACCGTGTCGGCCTTTCGGCTCGTACCAATCACTATCCCGGTCAGCTTTCCGGCGGCCAGCAACAGCGTGTGGCGATCGCCCGCGCGATCGCGATGTCGCCGCGCCTGATGCTCTTCGACGAAGTGACCTCCGCACTCGACCCGGAACTGGTGGGCGAAGTGCTGCAGGTGATCAAGGGTCTTGCCGCGGATGGAATGACCATGCTGCTGGTCACGCACGAAATGCGTTTTGCCTATGAAGTCTCGTCCCGGGTCATCTTCATGAACCAGGGCGTGATCTGTGAGCAAGGCGATCCGAAGGAAATGTTCATCAAGCCCACAACCGAGCGGCTTGCCGAATTCCTGAAAACCTCAAGCTTCAACTAAAGAGGAAAAGAAGAATATGACGATCAAGCGTTATGGTGCGGGCGAGACCGGCGCAGGCGGCCAACCGCTGCCATTTGCACGGGCTACCGAAGCCGCTGGATGGCTTTATGTGTCCGGCCAGGTGCCGATGGAAAAGGGTGAGATCGTGCCCGGCGGCATCGTCGGCCAGAGCCGCAAGGCAATCGAAAACATGATTGCGATCCTCGATGAAGCCGGCTACAGCTTGGAAGATGTCGTGCGCGTCGGCGTGTGGCTTGACGATCCACGTGATTTCTGGAGCTTCAACGGTGTCTATGCCGAGTACTTCGGCAAGAACCCGCCGGCCCGCGCTTGCGTTCAATCGCGCATGATGGTCGATTGCAAGGTCGAGGTCGATTGCGTGGCTTACCGCGCCGATCGCGCCTGACAAGGATAGGAGAAGAGCATGACCGAGGCCGCAAGCGATGCGGTATCGCGACGCACCCGGGGGCTGGATCGCGCCTTCGAGATTCTTGAATTTCTGCGCGTGAAACGACAGCCTATGCGGCCGAACGAGATAGCGTCCGAAATCGGGGCTCCCCGGTCATCAGTCTATGAATTGGTCAATCTTCTATTGCGCCATGGCATGCTCGATTACCAAGGGAATGACGGCCGTGTTTATCTCGGCCGCCGCCTCTATTTTCTCGGAACAGCCTATGCCGAACAATTCGATTTGATGCGCGAATGTGACCGCATGCTGGTGCGGCTGGCCGAGGAAACGCGCGAAACGGCGCAGATGTGCCTGCTTGAAGGCAGGAAATATACCGTTGCCATGATGCGCGAAGGTGTCCGGCCTTTCCGCATTTCCTCAAATGTCGGCGAACTGGTTGCGATCCCCTGGACGGCTTCAGGACGCCTGCTGGTGTCGCATCTTACCGACCAGGAAATCATTGATCTGATCCCGCCGGAGGATTTTTCCCTCCCAAATGGAAGGCAGATGGAGCCGTCCGAGTTCATCGCCCAGGTGCGCCAGGCCGGTCGTGACGGGTTCTTCACTTTCAACAGTGAAGTCGAAAATTTCACCCATTGCTTCGCCGTTCCGATCTATCAGGCCGGTGGAGCCTGCATCGCCACGCTCTGCCTCGTCGCGCCGCGCGAGGATGGCCTGCGCAACCGCAATACCTATCTACAAAGCCTGATGGCGGCAGCCAACGAAATCTCGGAGAAGCTGGGTTTTCACGTTGAACGCGATAAGTCCATGGCGCTCCGTTGAGCTGCCGTTCGAGATATCCAGGCTTGATGATTGGAAAGAGGGCTGAGATCGCGGTCATCATGCTTTTCATGGAGTTCATGAGAGCGAACTCGGCTCCTGGCGGATAAGTAAAACAGCATATCGATGGCTATATTCCCCTTCTCCTCCAGGAAACGGACGGAAACCATCTGGCCCAGACTGCGCGCCTCCTCCAACGGCGTCTTGCAATCATTGACATGTGTTGGGATTGACAGGGTCGCGCCATGTTCAGTCAGCAGTAGCGGCACCTCGATATCTTCGCGAACTGCGGCCATGTGCGCCGGCGTCCAGTCATTGATCCCGTGAGCGTTGACCGGCGCGCCGTTGTCGAGGAGGAGAGCGAGAATAGAATTCCTATCCGGTCGCTCATTGCTTCGGGTGACGCTCGAAAACAAAAAAAGGGCCCCGAAGGGCCCTTCTAACAGCATAGCCGAAAAATTCAGCGCTGGAGATTGACTAGGACGTCAAGCAGCTCGGAACCCGTCTGGAAGACCTTGGAGTTGGCCGTGTAGCTCTTCTGCGACTGGATCATGTCGGTGAGCTGGCCTGCGAGGTCGACGTTCGAGGCTTCCAGCGAGTTCGACTGGATGTAGCCGAGGCCGTTGCTGTTGGCGAAGCTCGTGACGGTGACGCCGGATTCGGCATTGGCCTGATAGACGTTGCCGCTCATGAGCGTCAGCTTGTCGGGGCTTGCAACGGTTGCCAACGGTATCTGGTAGATCGCCTTCGGGTCGCCTTTCGCGTAGTTCGCGTAGACGACGCCGCTCTTGTCGATGGTGACACCTGTGACCGCAGCGGCCGCCTGTCCATTGGTCGAGCCGGTGGAGGCGAAGGCCGAGGCTTTCTGAGTCATCTTGCTCAGATCCATCGCGATCGACCCGGCGGTCTTTGGATCGGTGATGGTGAAAGTGCCGCCGGAGGTCATATTTCCGCTTGTATCGAACTTCAGCGTGCTAGTGGCGACAGGGCCAGATGAGTAGGGGAAGGATGAACCAGTACCCGTCGCCGCGTCGGCATTGCGGTAGACGGCGACTTCCCACTGGTCTGCCGTCGCCGTAGTCGGCGGGGTAGCAGTAGGATCGGCAACCGTAGCAGCATGTGTCTTGGTGTAATAGATGTCATACATCACGGTATTGCCGAGCTTGTCGTAGCCGACAACCGAACTCTTTTGGGTATCGGCTGTAACCGGCGCGGTGTTCCCGCTCGGGAGTCCCGAGGTCGCAACTGTAGCACCCGAATTGAGGTTGCCGGTAAAGCTGCCCGACGTCGAGGGTGAGTTGGCAAGGCCGCTCTGATTGACATTGATCGGCACCAGGCCGTCAAAGCCGTTGACGACGACAGCGGGGGCTCCCGATGCATAGGAATAACCCATCAACGTATAGCCGGCGGAATTGACGAGATTGCCGTTGGCATCAGGCTTGAAGTCGCCTGCGCGCGTCAGAACAGTCGAGCCGTCGGCCCCCTGCACGACAAAGAAGCCAGCGCCGCGGATCGACAGATCGGTGCCCGACGAGGTCGAGATGGCGTCGCCCTGCTGCGAGACCGAATAGCTGACATTCGTCTCGACGCTACCGGAATTGTAGTTGCCGCCGCCCGAGGGCAGGATCAACGACGAAAAGCTGGCCGTGGCCGACTTATAGGCCGTTGTATTGACGTTCGCGATGTTGTCCGACACGGTGCTAAGCTTATTTGCTTGCGCGTTCATGCCTGAAACTGCCGTTTTCATGCTACCAAAGATGCTCATTGGTTCCTCGCACGTTGCTGATGCCGCCACGATAGCGATAATGACTTGTGTGAAGCTGATTATTTCCGTGAGAGGCGAGAACCTGAAGCAAATTCAATGACCGCATGATGATCGGTCCGTATCGCCCCCTTCGCAATCCGACAGCTAAATGAAGACGACCGCCTTCATCCGAATTCGCCAAGGTGATCGATGAGATCGCCGTGTCGATCCTAGCATGAAAGCGGCACCGACGTCCTCTCCGCCGCCTTCAATCAGTCAAGACGATGCTACCTGTCGGCCATGCTTTTCGCAGGTTGCGGGCGGTAGCCTCTCGCCCACTTCTGCCGGGTCAATGTGCGAAACATCCCGACGGCGTCCCTTTCATCGGCGAAATGATGCGCCATGGTCTGCCCGCCGAATCCTATGCGCCCCCATCTTCTTGTCAGGCATGTGTCGCCGAACAATGTTGTCGATATCTCCAGGACATAATAGCGGGCCATGTTCCGCGCGGCATCCGCGCGTTCGATGTAGAGACGATAAGGTTGACTGAGCATGCCGGCAGGATGATCGATCAAACCAGCGGGGTCCAACGAGTGTTTTGAATCGATCGGCCCGCTTCGATTCATTTCCGTTGTGTATTCGAGCCCTGTCGCCCCTCCCTTTCTGTTAAGCCGGCTTGGTTCTGCGAGGGGGCGGAGCTCCTGTCTCCTCGAACCTCCACTGCCCGCAGGGATCCGGCAGCAAATATGGCGGCATTCGCGGCTTCGAACTGCCGTTCTAAACGCCGGAAATACTCGTCGTCGCCATATGGCATCCGCGCGTCGACGCCGAGCGGCCCATCCATGAAGCGATCCAGCAAAAGCAGCCTTGTCGATCCGTCGTGGCTTTCGGACGGATCGTTCTCGTTCGGGGGAACTATCTTGCAAACGACGTGTCGGAATTTCGCTCAGCCAGCCGTCTTTTAGATAGACAAATCACGGAGAGCAGCGATGACGATAACGATTACTGCCTTTGAAAAGTCGCCGGATCGCGGCAGGGGGCTGGCTCGCGACATGCGCGTTCGCTGGACGCTCGAAGAGGTTGGCGAGCCTTATGACGTGCGTCTTCTTTCGTTCAAGGCGATGAAGGAGCCCGCGCATCTCGCGCTTCATCCGTTCGGGCAGATCCCGACCTATGAAGAGGGTGATCTCGCCTTGTTCGAGTCGGGGTCGATCGTGTTCCATATCGCCGAGCGTCATACTGGCCTGCTGCCTGACAATGCCAACGCGCGGTCGCGGGCGATCACATGGATGTTTGCCGCTCTCTCCACAATGGAGCCGCCGATCATCGACCGTGCAGTCGTCAGATTCCAGGAGCGCGATCAGGCCTGGTATGAGCAGCGCCTGTCCATGGTCGACGAACGTATCCGCCAGCGGCTGAAAGAACTTTCCGATCGGCTCGGCAGCGCCGACTGGCTTGAGGACACGTTCAGCGCCGGCGATCTTCTCATGATATCGGTCCTGCTCAGACTGAAGGACTCGGGCATCTTGCAGGAATATCAGAACCTCTCCGCCTACGTTGCCCGAGGGGAGGCGCGACCGGCATACAAGCGGGCTTTCGAGGCTCAGCTGGCGGTTTTCACCGCCGCGTCGGCGGGCTGACAAGGCTCCATCCGGCGCCTGTCGCGAGGAAATGGTCGCGATCGGGCCTCGAGGCCGATCAGTCCTTCTCGATCCGCAAGCCTTCGAGGAAAGTCCGAAAAGCCTCGACTGCCCGTTTCGAGGTTGTTGCTGGATCGTCCGAACTGGCGATCCACTGCGCGGCGCAGCTGCTTGCCGCATTGATGAGGCGAGCGCCGGCTTCCGGGTCGATATCGACGATGATACCATCTTCGCGAAGGCAACGAAGGCTCTCCCTGATCGTGGCCATGCAGCCGTTGGCGCTCGGCCATCCGGAGGGATCACCCAGAACGGCCGGGCCGTCGCGAAACATGATGCGCTGGATTTCCGGTTCGAGTGCCATCTCGACGTATCCGACGTTCTCATCGACGAATGCCTGCCAGCGCGATGGCGCCCTGGACGAGATCGCACAGAGCCTTGCGGTCATCTCCGCATCGATCGCGCTGACAACAGCCTGCAGCAACCCCTTCTTGTCGCCGAAATGGTGATATAGTGCCCCCCGCGTCAGTCCGGCGGCCGCTGTAAAGTCATCCATCGATGCGTCGGCATAGCCGACGCTACCGAATGCCTTACGGCCAGCGGCCAGCAGCTTGGCTCGCGTCTCGGCGATCATTTCACTGCGGGGTTTGCGCATCACGTCTCCGTCAACGGCATCGTATAAATTCACATACGTTACGTATATTAGTTGACATACGCGGCGTATGCAATTATTCCATTCGCATACGCCGCGTATGTATATGGCGACTTCTTCTAATCCAGGGAGCGTTTTAATGTCCAATCCATATCGTGAGATTTTCCGGGCGCCGGGTGCGAAAGGTTTTTCGGCCGCAGCCTTTTTCGCGCGCATTCCTATTGCGATGGCCCCTATCGGCATCGTCGCCATGCTCTCCCAGACGCGCGGCGAATATTGGCTCGCAGGCGCGGTTTCCGCCACCTTCGCTTTGGCCAATGCATTCGTCTCGCCGCAGATATCGCGGCTGGTCGACCGGCTTGGCCAGCGTGCGGTGGTCGCGCCGGCTACTATTCTCTCGGTCATCGCCTTTATCGTTCTCGTCATCGCCTCAAATCAGGATTGGCCGGCATGGATGCTGTTTGCCTCGGCGTTCCTTGCGGCTGCCATGCCGAGCATTCCGGCCATGGTGCGTGCTCGCTGGACGGAAATCTTCCGTGCCCGGCCCGAGCTGAACACCGCCTTCGCTTTCGAATCCGCTGCCGATGAGCTCGTCTATATCGCCGGCGCCTCTCTTTCGGTCGGCCTCTCCGTCTCGCTGTTCCCGGAGGCTGGGATGCTTGTAAGCACGATCTTCCTTGCGCTGGGGACGACGGCCTTTCTGCTGCAGCGGTCGACGGAGCCCAAGGTGCGCGCGCTTGGTTCCGATCATCCGCAATACTCGGCAATCCGGCTGCGTCCGGTCCAGATCATCACACTTGCCCTGATTTTCGTCGGTGCGACCTTCGCTACGGCGGAAGTGAGTGCCGTCGCCATCACCAAGCAGCTGGGCCAGCCAGGTGCTGCAAGCCTTGTCATCGGTGTCTATGCCATCGGCTCATTTGTCGTCGGCCTGGTTATCGGCGCGCTGAACCCCAAGGCGCCGCTCCAAAAGCAGTTGCTGGTTGCAGTCGGCGTCCTTGCCCTCACCTCCCTGCCGCTTCTCGTTGCCGGTACGTCGGTTGCCTTGCTTGCCTTTGCGGTATTCCTGAGCGGCGTTGCCATCTCCCCGACCTTCATCACCGCCTTCGGGCTGATCGAGCGCCAGGTGCCGGAGGCAATGCTGACGGAAGGCGTGACCTGGATCATGACAGGCATTGGCATCGGCATGGCGCTCGGCGCCTTCGTTTCCGGCTGGATGGTCGATAATTTCGGACCGGAAAACGGCTTCTGGGTTTCGGTTGTATCGAGCGCGGTCACCGTCTTGATCGTGGCACTCGGTCAAACGAGCCTGTCAGGCGCACGAGCGGGCGATGTCGCATCCGTCAAGCAAGCAGCCGAATAAGGGGAGCCGAAGGCGTCATCTTTGGAAAATAACGTTGCGCATATCAGGCCTTGCGCGCCCTGATATGCAGGAAGATCGGTGCTATGCGGGTATCGGCGACGACCGGTTCGGCAAACGCCACCTCGCGGCTTGCCATCGGCTCACCGAATGCCTCGATTATAAGCCCGGCACCAACTATCATCGATACCCAGCTCGTAAGTGTTCGGTGGAATCTAGGAATCGAGAACGGCGTCAGCGCAGCACGCTCCTCTGCAGGGATGGACGAGAAGATCCAGCGTTCGATTCGCCCATCAGCCTCGTCGAAATAGTCGGCAATTTGAACCGCAATCGGTTCGCCTCTTTCATCACGGATGTTCTTGCGTGTTGGCGGCACGAAGCAGGGATGCAGGATGGAAAACTGCAAGAAGCCATTGGGTCGGAGAATGCGCACTACCCCATTGAGCACGCCCTGCTGGTCAGCCATATCCATCATCGACATGAAGGCGGTGACAAAATCGAAGCTTGCCTCGGGAAAGTCAATGGACCGGCCGTCTCCAAGTACATATTCGATGCCGAGCGGGTCGCTTGCCTCGGTTTCGCGGGCATAGTGTAGAAAGGTCGGCGCGATATCAAGACCCGTCATGCGGGCGCCAAGTCGCGCAACCGCCCTGGTATTCGAGCCTTCGCCACAGCCAAGATCAAGCCCCTTCAGGCCAGCAACCGCGGGCAGCATGCTTAAAAAAGCGGGCGTATTCAACGCATCACGATACCTGTCATAGCCCGCACGGCTATAGATGGTCCAAGTCTCGGCGTTGTTTTCCCAGTGAGCGGCGACCTCATTGGCGTTCACGGTCATCCTCCTGCCCAATATTATCGGAGCGGGAGGTATAAAGGAGATACACAGGAAGGGGAAGACGTGCATTGCAACCGTAGGCCACAGGCGTGGTGGTCAATGATCGCAAAGAGATCGCGCGAATTTTTCCCTGGCGGCAAGGTCCGGCCAGCCAAACGAGCCGGACCTCAATGATGTGAGCCGGAAATTTCGCCAGGGCGTCGCTATGCCGGTAGCTGGAAGGCCCAGTTGGCGATCAACACGATGGCGAGGCCGCCGGCGAGCGCTAGATAGGGCAGGATGCCCGCTTTCCTGACGCCCAGATCCTGGCCAATCAACCCAAGATCGTCCATCGCGCCTGCCGGGAATTTGCCGCCGTCGCGGACATAATGCCTGTAGGCGAAGACCGGCAAGATCAGGGCCGCGAAGGCAAAGCCGATCCAGAGTGCATTCGCATAGCCCCAAACCTTGGCGCCAGCGCCGAGGAAGAGGGCGTTGACGAAGGCAAGCACGGTGTTGATGCCGATGAGCCAGGACGGCGCTTTCCACGGACGCTCGATATGTCCGGAGTCCATGCGATGGATCCAGCCGGAATTGAGGTTGAGGAAATTGAAAATGATGTATCCGACATTGGAGACGGCCAGTACGAAGAAATAGCCGCTGGTGTCGGACGCGATGGCCAGAAGAGAGAGGTTGAAGGCGAAGTCCGTCCACATCGCTCTCGTGGGCGCGCCGTTCTCGTTCACATGATCGAGATATTTCGGCAGCCAGCCGTCCTTCGAGCCCTGATAGAGCGTGCGCGATGATCCGGCCATCGCGGTCATGATGGCGAGGAACAGCGCCAGGATCATCAGAACGACAAGCAGCTGCGTGACGACCCGCCCGGCGCCGATCAGGCCGCCGAGCGCTTCAGCGACGCCGGTACCGTCGACGATGCCCGGCGCCAGCATGCCAGCATGGCCGAGCACGCCCTGGAAGGCGAAGGGAACGAGGAAGAAGAAGATGCAGCAGGCAAGCCCCGAATAGAAGATCGCCTTGAACGTATCCGTCTTCGGGTTTTTGAGTTCGCGCGTATAGCAGACAGCCGTTTCGAAGCCGTAGGTCGACCAGGCGGCGATATAAAGGCCGCCAAGGAAGAGCGTCCAGCCGCCGTTGCTCCATGTCCCGTCGGTGGCGGCGTAGGCAGCTGTCGGGGGCAACAGGCCCGTGACGTTGGCGGAAACGATCTGGCCGCTGACGATCGGATAAATGCCGATGATCAGCAACGGCACGAGAACGATGATTGCCAGCCATTTCTGCACGCTCGCCGTCTCGGAGATGCCGCGATGCTGGATCGCGAAGATGATCAGCATCAGGATGCCGCCGATGAAGAAGGTGGCATTGATGTTGGCGGTGGCGAGGAAGGGAATGTTGAAGCTGAAGAAAGACCAGCTGCGGACGGCGGGCGTCAGCGCGGCAACGCCGTCGGCGCTGAGCAGCGCTGTTACGGCATCCTGCGGCGACGTGCCGGCGTGAGCCGCGATATATTCGGCAACCCGTGGGCTATCGGCCGCAATGGAGGTTGCGTGTGCGCTGATCCAGCTAAGCACAGCCTGCGAATCCGCTGCGGGAATCGGGAAGAAGGCATTGAGAATATAGCCTGCAGCAATGGCGCACCCGAGCGACAGCACCGGCGACCAGGCAAACCAGTTGCACCAGACGGAAAGCGGCGCGATGAATTTCGAATAACGCAGCCAGGCCGTCGCGCCGTAGACCGAGGCGCCGCCGGACTTGTTGCCGAACATGCCGGCAATTTCGGCATAGGTGAAGGACTGCAGGAACCCCATGACCATCGAAATGATCCAGACGACGAAGGCAAGCTTGCCCGTCGTGCCGGCGATGCCGCCGATGGAGAAAAGAACAAGCGGCGGCACGCCCGCGGCCACCCAGAACGCGCCCTTCCAGTCAAGCGCGCGTATAAGCTTACCTTCGGTGCCAGCAGAAGCGCCGGCGTCCACGATATCCGTCATCGGTGATATTCCCCATTTTGTTCCGGACGTATCTCTCGTACGTCTCCCTGAACGTGCCTCCCATGGCATTGCGGGGCGTGCTGGAGGTTTTCATGAGCCGAGTCTGTGCGCGGGTTTCCAGATGCATGCCCTTTATACATAGTGAAGATATTTTCTTTTTAGTCAACATGCCTTTACTTTCCGCCGTCATTTTGTCAGCATGATTCCGGTGCCTCGATGCACCCCATTTCCCGAGAGGGCTCTATGCGAGATCTCCACCCGTCAACCGCCGGAATAAGGCCCATCTCGGCGAGCATCATTCGCTATCCGGGCATTCCGGCGCTGCCGCGCGACACCGAGCGCTATCGCTGCAAGGGTGGTGGGTCGCTGGCCATACGTGTCGAGCCCGGCGATCTTATCATGCTGACGGATAGCGAAGGCGGCCAGGTCTGCGAGCTGACCTTTCTGGATGAGGAGGGCCGCTTTCGATCCGCTGGCCTGGGAACAGCATTCAGCGGTGAGGCGGCGGGCCTGAAGGCCATCCTTGCATCCGGGAATGAAAGCGCTTCCCGCGTGAAGGTAGCGCTGGAACGGCGTGGAGCCGATCTGGCGTCCGCGGCGGCACTGCGCCTCTTCGGCGCATCGTCACCGGCAGGCAGCACGGCGGAATTCACCGTCGCTCTCAAAGGCCTGCTTGTCGCTTGCGCGCCGGGAACGGCTATGTCGCCGGAGGCACAGGATACGGCGACGCCCGTGGAAATCAGAATCCGCCGGGCGACGATCATCCGGGACTACACCTCCGCGCTGCCGGAACCCCTCGCCGATCCGATCGAAGATATTCGCATCAGGGCGGCGACGGCATCGGCCTATTTCGTTCGCGCCGGCGAATATATCCAGATCATCGATGTCTATGGCCGACAATGCACCGATTTTCAGGCCTTTTCCGCCCGCAAGGTCGACAAGGGGCTTGATCTCGCGCTCGATTCCACTGTCACCCGCACCCTGCTCGGCCGCAGCTATCCGACACCCGGCCTTCCCTCCAAGGCTTTCGATCGCGATTTCGAGCCTCTTATAGAGATCGTGCAGGACACGGTCGGCCGGCATGATGCCTTCGCCACGGCCTGCAATTCCCGCTACTATGACGACATGGGCTACCCCGGCCATGTGAACTGCACCGACAATTTCAATGCGGCGCTCGCACCCTATGGCATTGCCGGCCGCAAGGGCTGGGAAGCGCTGAACTACTTCTACAACACCAATATCGATCACAATAACCAGCTCTATCTCGACGAGCCCTGGTCGCGGCCGGGCGATTACGTCCTGATGCGGGCACTGACGGATCTCGTCTGCGTTTCCTCCTCCTGCCCCGACGATATCGACGCGGCCAACGGCTGGGACCCGACGGACATTCATGTCCGCACCTTTTCCGGCAAAGAGAAATTCACACGAGCGGTGGCCTATCGCATGACCCCAGACGCCGACCCTGAACTGACGCGGGAAACCGCGTTCCACCCGCGCCTCTCCGCCTTGACGCGCGACTACACCGAGTATCGCGGCTATTGGCTGCCGAACCGTTTCTCCTCGGAGGGGCCGGTCGAGGAATACTGGGCCTGTCGTGAACGCGCCGTGGTGATGGACCTCTCGCCGCTTCGCAAGTTCGAGGTCACAGGGCCGGATGCGGAAGAACTGCTGCAATATTGCCTGAACCGCGACGTGCGCAAGCTATCGACGGGCCAGGTGGTCTATTCCGCCATGTGCTACGAGCATGGCGGCATGATCGACGACGGCACGCTGTTCCGCCTCGGCGACAAGAACTTCCGCTGGATCGGCGGCGATGACTATAGCGGTGTCTGGCTGCGCGAGCAGGCCGAGAAAAAAGGCTTCAAGGCCTGGGTTCGCTCATCCACCGACCAGATGCACAATATCGCCCTGCAGGGCCCGAAGAGCCGAGATATCCTCAAGGAGATCATCTGGACGGCGCCGCGCCAGCCGACCATCGGCGAACTGGAATGGTTTCGCTTTGCCGTCGGCCGCATCGGCACATTCGAGGGCGCTCCTGTCGTCGTCTCGCGCACCGGCTATACCGGGGAACTCGGCTATGAAATCTTTTGCCATCCGAAGGATGCGGCCACCGTCTTCGATGCCGTGTGGAAAGCCGGCGAGCCATATGGGCTGAAGCCGATGGGCCTCGAGGCATTGGACATGGTGCGCATCGAAGCAGGGCTCATCTTTGCCCATCATGAATTCGACGATCAGACCGATCCCTTCGAGGCCGGCATCGGCTTCACCGTCCCATTGAAATCCAAGCCGGACGATTTCATCGGCCGCGAGGCATTGCTTCGGCGAAAGGAAAATCCGCGTCACCTGATGGTCGGGCTCGATATCGAAGCCAATGAAGCCGTCGGACATGGCGATTGCATCCATATCGGCCGCGCGCAGATCGGCGTGATTACCAGCGCCACCCGCTCACCCATCCTCGGCAAGACGATCGCGCTCGCCCGTGTCGACGTCACGCATGCTGGCGTCGGCACCAGGGTCGAGATCGGCAAACTCGATGGTCAGCAGAAACGGCTTCCCGCCGTCATCGTGCCGCTCTCGCATTACGACCCGCAAAAGACGCGGCCGCGTTCCTAATCTGCTTTACGCTGCGCGGCCGAGATCGCGCGTGCTGCCTCTTCCGAGGAGTTGGCAAGCGTGCGCATCTCCGCCGCCAGGACGGCAAAACCCGATCCGGCCGTGCCAGCTCTTGCCGCCTCGATGCCGGCATTGACGGCAAGCAGCTTCAGGTAGCGCAGCGACTGCAGGATCTCATTGGTCTTCGATGCCGTGATCCGCATGCCCGAGGTTTGCTCGTCGAGGCGCTGATAGAGTGACTCGATGTTGATGATACTGCCTTCGAGATAGAGCAATTCCCCTGCCTCGTCCCATACGCCGCCACCGGTCTCCGTCACCCAGATGAGATGTCCGTCGTGGTGGCGGATGCGATATTCCATCGTCCAGTCGGCGCGGCTTTCCAAAGCCTTGCCGACAAGCTCATCCATCAGCGGAACATCCTCCTCGTGCATGATGGAGGTAAAGGTCCGCGCGCGGTTGCCGATGATCTCGTCGGCGGGATAGCCGAAAATGCGCTCGACGCCATCCGTCATGTCAAGCATCGTATAGTTTTCGTCTGCACGGCAACGGTAGAGAAAGCCGGCCATCCGGCCAAGAATGCTGGTTTGAAAATCCATTGAGGCCGTACCCGAAGAAAACGTTGCTGATCACATTGCTTCGTCTCAACTCAAATAGGCCGGCAAGGGCTGGCTCGAGCCTCCCCTGCCGGTTTACGCGAGAACATGTGGGTGCATCAGTTGCGCAGATATTCCTCCATCGAGTCATCAAGCGCATCGACCCAGGGCGTATGATGTTTCGGCGACATGTTGCCGGTCATCAGCGAGCGATAGGCGTGGTCGCGGAAGCCCATGATGTTCTCGCCCTTGTGGTGCTCCCATTCCATGAAGGTCTTGTTCGTGCCTTCGATGTCGAAGCTCGGATAATCGGTTTCCGCAAGCAGCTCCTTCACATAGTCGCCCTGGTACCAGATCATCTGCTCGGCATCCTCGAGCGTTTCCTCGCGGGCGCGCCATTTGTCGAAGTTTGCCTGCAGCTCTTCTTCCGGCGGCAGCTTGATGCGGCCCATCATGACATCGCGCGCCCACCAGGCCTGCACGTCGAACATGTTGAAGGTATAGAACTGATCCTGCATGCCGATGTAGAAGAGCTGTGGGTTCTTGTCGAAGATCACGCCCTTGTAGAGATGGTCGGCCCAGAGGCGATTGGCCGTCTTCAGGCGGAGATCGTCAGGCAGGAAGGGGAAATGATGCTGATAGCCGGTGCAGAGGATCAGTGCGTCGACATCCTTCGATGACCCGTCGAGGAAATAGGCCGTCTTGTTCTCCAGCCGCGTCAGCAACGGGCGTTCCTCGAAATTATCAGGCCATTTGAAGCCCATCGGCTTGGAGCGGTAGCTCGTCGTGACCGATTTCGCGCCGTATTTCCAGCATTGCGAGCCAATATCCTCGGCTGAATAGCTGCGGCCGACGAGCAGCACGTCCTTGCCTTTGAACTCCACCGCATCGCGGAAATCATGGGCGTGTAGGACGCGGCCGTTGAAGGTTTTGACACCCTCGAAATAGGGCACATGCGGCGTCGAGAAGTGGCCCGAGGCAACGACGACATAGTCGAATTCCTCGTCATACATCCGGTCCTGGGTGCGGTCGTGCGCGGTTACCGTGAACTTCCTGGTGACGCCGTCGAAATGCACCATGCGCACGGGCGTGCTGAAACGCACCCATTTGCGCACATCGGCCTTTTCGACGCGCCCCTTGATATAGTCCCAGAGCACGGCGCGCGGCGGATAGGAGGCGATCGGCTTGCCGAAATGCTCTTCGAAGGAATAGTCGGCGAATTCCAGGCATTCCTTCGGGCCGTTCGACCAAAGATAGCGATACATGCTGCCATGGACCGGCTCGCCATATTCATCGAGGCCTGTACGCCAGGTATAGTTCCAAAGGCCGCCCCAATCCGCCTGCTTTTCAAAGCAGACGACTTCCGGGATATCAGCACCCTTCTTTGCGGCCGATTGAAAGGCCCTCAACTGGGCAAGGCCCGAAGGGCCGGCACCGATAACGGCAACTCGTGTCATGTCGCATTCCCCTTCTCGATTGTATCGAAGTTCTTATGGCAGGCACTGTTTGGCATGGCGTCCGGCATCAATCCGGGAAAATGCCGGGGCTGGTCGGCGCCCCGTCGTCATATTGCGAAAGCCAGTCGATCGTAGTCTGGCGGAAGCGCGTCAGGCCCTTGTAGTCGATGAGCTCCGGCGGCAGGGTGCGCAGCACACGTGGGAAGCGGCGCGCCCATTTCGGCACGGTGACAAGCTCGTTCATGTTCATCAAATAGCAGCGGATGACGAAGAGGATAGCGTTCGAGCGCGGCAGGCGCCATAGGCTCTGCAGCTCGACGCGCAGATGCACCTTTTCGCCGACATTCTCCGGCGTCACCGTCGTGCGATCAGGACCCCATTTCGGATAATTCTCGGGGCTGGTGTCGAGGCGGGGATTGATCGTCATCGTCCAGTTGAACCGGCGCGTCGGCTTGCCCTGCTGCAGGTTCAAGAGGAACTTCAGCGCGCGGTCGAAGACGCCGATCTGGTGGGCGAGCGGCACCGGCCCGTGCCACTCCATAAAGTTCATACCGATATCGAAATCGAGCGACCAGTCGGCCTGGGTCGTCACCATGCCGGCATCCATCCAGAGATTGCCATCGCGCTGGTCGACAATGCAGAAATCGCCCTGCGCCTGGCGCGCGATGTATTCGAAAGGCTCGTAGGGCAAGGTCGACGCATCGCCGAAGGTAAACATGTCGTCGATGCCTAGGGGACGGTTGATCCAGCGCCACTGGTCGCCGTTCTTGGTGAGCGTGAAATGCTCCGGGTAGCCGGCGGCCTGCTCTTCCATCAAGAGCTCCAGCGTATCCCATTGCGCCGTCATCATGTGCGGCAGCGCCTGATAGCGCAGCGGATCCTCCTTCAGCACCAGCGCCCGGTCGCGCATTTCGGCGACGTAGTGCTCATCGACGTCGATGAGGCTTTCGTAGACCGTGTTCTTCTGCCCCTTCACATGCGGTTCCATGTTGACGGAATACATGTATTCGTCGCGGTCGAACGGGAACGGAAAGCGCCGGATGTTTTCCGGACTGTTGCGATAGCTAAAATCGTCCCTGAACGTTTCCTGCTTGAAGGCGATTGCCATGTCCGTTCTCCTGGGTATCGGCTGGATGCTTAAAGGTCGAGATGCAGCGCGCTTCCCTCGAAACGGGAAACGCAGATCATCACCTTTCGGCCGGAAGCCTTTTCTTCGTCGGTCAGATAGACGTCATTGTGTAGGAGCCTACCGTTGCAGGCGGCAACACCCGTCTCGCATTGTCCGCAGGCGCCGCCGCGACAGAGGAAAGGCGCATCGACGCCGGCTGCCTCGATCGCCTCCAGCATGCTCTCGTGATGGCCGACATGAACAGTCTTGCTGGAGCGTGTCAGCTCGATCGAGAACGGTTTTCCGGGCTGCGACGACAGGAATCGTTCCGAATGCAGGTTCTGTTCCGGCCAGCCGGCTTCGATACCCGTCCTCAATACGCCGTCGATCATGCCTGAGGGACCACAGACGTAGAGATGCGTGCCGAGCGGCTGGCTTTCGAGGAGACGGGCGACGGGAATAAAGTTGCGATCGGCATCGCAATAGATCTTCACCCGCTGGGAGCCATATTGTTCGACAAGCTCGCGGCAATAGGCGCCGCGATCGAGCGAGCGCACGGCATAATGCAGCTCGAAATTGGCACCCTCGCGGGAAAACTGCTGCATCATGGCGATGAAGGGTGTGATGCCGATGCCGCCGGCGATCAGCAGATGCTTGCGGCCGCGCCAGTCCGGCTGGAAGAGATTGACGGGATAGCTCACCTTGAGCTCGTCGCCTTCGCTGACCTTCTCATGCATGAAGGCAGAGCCACCGCGCGAATCCTCGACGCGCAACACGCTGATCTCATAGGCCGAACAATCATGCGGCGGTGACATCAGCGAATAGGCATTGCGCCGCATGTGCCCTTCGTCGTTCATCGAGACGATCACATGCGCGCCGCCGGAGAAATAAGGCATCGGCTTGCCGTCCAGGCGCTCGAAGCGAAAACGCTTGATGCGCTCGGCAATGGGAGTGACCTTCGCAACGCGAACTGGAATTTGTGTACCACCGCTCACAGGAACAACTCCTCTGGATCGGGCGCGCTGCCGGGCTCTTCCGCATCGATATTGACGCCCTGAAAGGCGCCGAGGCGACGCGAATAGTGATCGCGCACCAGAAGTGGAAGCCCGCAATGGCTGCAGGTGAACGGACTATGGGTAACGTCTTCCGTGATACCCTTGCAGTGTACGCACTGCACGCGGCGCGCTAGGGAGCCGCGATGCTCCGAGATGATCGAGGCATGATCCATGCCATGGTCGAGCGCCACCATCATCGCCTGACCGATGAAGCCTTCCGTGCCGGCAATGTAAAGCCGCGTGCCCATATGAGCAGTCGAGAGCGAACCTCTGAGACGAAACAGCAGCGTTGCGATGGTCGGCGCCGTGAAAAACATGTCGGCACCGAGGTTGCGCAAAGTCTCGTCATGACCCCTGCCTTGCGAGCCGCGCGCGACATAGAGGATTTCGCTGCGCGTCAGGATCGTGTCATCAAGCACGGATTGATGATCGAGGAGGGCATGGGCACCCTCTCCTTCGAGAACGAAGAGGTGCCGACGGGCATGCGGCTGGATTGCAAGACCACGGTAAACCGGTCGGCTCTTGATGCCTTCGACAAGCATGAGCGCCTCCTTAGCCGATGGCCGTCCTCTTCTTCTTCTCCGGATCGTCGAACGGCAGCGTATGGGCGATCGCGCTTGCCTTCAAGCTCTTGCCACGCACCTCGAGCTTCGTGCCCTGAACCGCCTTGTCGACATCAAGACGAGCGATCGCCATCGATTTCTTGGTGAGCGCAGAATAACAGGGGCAGGTGATGACCCCGACCTTTTTGCCCTCTGCAAAGACCTCGTCGCCCAGCTCTGCCGGACCATCGGCATCGATCAGCATGCCGAATATCTTGAAACGCTCCTTGCCCTTGAGGCGGGCATGTTCCTCGGCGCCTCTGAACCCGGTCTTGCCGGGGCTGACGGTGAAGTCGAGGCCGAGTTCCC
The DNA here is from genome assembly GCF_003627795.1 of Rhizobium sp. CCGE531. Lineage (NCBI taxonomy): Bacteria > Pseudomonadati > Pseudomonadota > Alphaproteobacteria > Hyphomicrobiales > Rhizobiaceae > Rhizobium > Rhizobium sp. CCGE531. The sequence goes on from NZ_CP032686.1 coordinate 739,391, forward strand.
ACAGGCTGTCGCCCGGAGGCTGATCCGCGAAAGGATACATCTGCGAGTTATCATAGGGGTAGAAGAGCAGATAGCTTTCGACACGCAGCATGTCGAGCACGCTGAAGCAGCAGGGAATGATCCCCATCTCCTTGCCTTCCGCCACGATGCGATCCCAGACCATCGGGGCATCCTGGCCGCGCACGAAGATTTCATAGCCGCGCTCGCCGGTATAGCCGGTGCGCGAGATCATCACGGGCGCGCCGAACAGCGTCGTCTGCATGTGATGGAAATATTTGAGGTCGCGGATGCCGGGCACGTATTTGGCGAGATAATCAACCGCGACGGGTCCTTGCAGCGACAGGTCGTGCAGATCGTCGTCAAAGAGGACGGCACAGTTGCGGCCGGCGGCCTGCTTCACGAGTTCCTCATGGCCGGAGCCCGAACCATGCACCAGCATCCAGGAATTCGGGCCGGTGCGGTAGACGATGCAGTCGTCGGTGAAGGTGCCACGGTCGTTCAGCATCGCGGCATAGACTGAGCGGCCGGGATAGATCTTCGACATGTCGCGGGTGGTGATATAGTCGAGCACGGCGATGGCATGCGGCCCGACGAGATGCACCTTCTTGAGGCCGGAAACGTCCATGATGCCGGCCTTGGTGCGGATCGCGACATGTTCCTGCGACATGTCTTTTTCATAGGTCCAGGCGGTTCCCATGCCGCTCCAGTCCTCGAGTTTCGATCCGAGAGCACGGTGCCGGTCCGCCAAGGCGGAGAAACGCCATGATAATGCCATTTCGTTCCCTCTTTTTCTTCTATGGAATATTTATTTCCTGACTATAGTCGTCTTTCATGCCTTGGCAAGCCGATCCGAAGTGTTTTTCTCACCCTCCAGACGGCATTTCGTTCAAAACTTCGGCGGCTTTCTGCCCGCCGCACGATGAGCCGCGATGACGGTATTGGCCGTCGGCATGGCGATCGTCATTGGTCCGACATCTATCGCCGGAGCCGCCGCCTTCTTCCCATCGCTCACCCCATGCGTTCGGATGCGTAGGACCCTGGGCTTGCCGGGAAGACGACGGTGCGGTTGCCGTTGAGGAAGGTGCGGAAATGGATATGCGCATGGATGGCGCGGGCCAGCACCTGGCTCTCCACATCGCGGCCGATCGAGACGTAATCGTCGGCCGACTGCGCATGGGTGATGCGGGCCGTGTCCTGCTCGATGATCGGACCCTCGTCGAGATCGGCGGTGACGTAATGCGCCGTCGCCCCGATCAGCTTGACGCCGCGCTCATAGGCCTGCTTGTAGGGGTTCGCCCCCTTGAAGGACGGCAGGAAGGAATGGTGGATGTTGATGATGCGGCCCGACATCTTGCTGCACATCTGGTCCGACAGGATCTGCATGTAGCGGGCGAGCACGATGAGCTCGGTGCCGGTCTGCTCGACCACATCCATGATCCGGGCTTCGGCCTGCGGCTTGTTGGCCTTGGTCACCGGAATATGGTGGAAGGGAATGTCGTGATTGACGACGACCTTCTGGTAGTCGAAATGGTTGGAGACGACGCCGACGATGTCGATCGGCAGGGCGCCGATCTTCCAGCGATAGAGCAGGTCGTTGAGGCAATGGCCGAAGCGCGACACCATCAACAGCACCTTCATGCGCTTCTTGCTGTCATGGATCTCTGAAACCATGGCAAACTTGTCGGCGATCGGCTTGAAGCCTTCGACCAGGGCGGCCTCGCCGACGCCTTCCTCGGAGATGAAGGAGACGCGCATGAAGAACATGCCGGTGTCGAGATCGTCGAACTGGCTGGAATCGACGATGTTGCAGCCTTGCTCAGCGAGATAGTTCGATATCGCCGCAACGATCCCGCGCGTCGACTTGCACGCAACTGTCAGTACATAGCTCGTCATGGTGATCTTCCTCCGCCGTCTCCGGCCAAAAACCTGCCGTTGCGCCGAAGCATCCCGCTCCGGCGCATGCGTCAATTCAGGCATTTGTTCGCTCTGCATTCAGATATCGAGCGTGCTGTCGCGCTCCCACTGGGTGAAGTGCGAGCAGTAAGCGTTCCATTCCTGATGCTTGAGCTTCAGATACGCGGCGGAGAATTCCGAGCCGATTGCCTCCTTCAGGCCTTCGTCCTCGTCATAGGCCCGGAGCGCATCGAGCAGGTTGAGCGGCAGGCGCGGCGCATTCTTCACCAGGTGGCCTTGCGCATACATATCGATATCGTGATGCGGGCCGGGATCGGCCTTGTTGCGCAGCCCGTCGAGGCCGGCGGCGATGATAATGGCCTGCAGCAGATACGGATTGACCGCGCCATCGGGCAAGCGGAGCTCGAAGCGGCCGGGACCCGGTACGCGCACCATGTGGGTGCGGTTGTTGCCGGTCCAGGTGACCGTATTCGGCGACCAAGTGGCGCCGGACGTCGTGCGCGGTGCATTGATGCGCTTATAGGAATTGACTGTCGGATTGGTGATCGCCGCCAGCGACGAGGCGTGCTTCATGATGCCGCCGAGGAAGTGCCTGCCTTCGGCCGAAAGACCGAATTCCGCTTCCCTGTCGGCAAAGACGTTGGTCCGTCCGTCGTTGCTCCACACCGAGATGTGGCAATGGCAGCCGTTGCCGGTCAGACCCTTGAAGGGTTTTGGCATGAAGGTGGCGCGAAGCCCGTGCTTTTCGGCAATAGACTTGACCATGAACTTGAAGAACGAGTGCTTGTCCGCCGTCTGCAGCGCGTCGTCGAACTCCCAGTTCATCTCGAACTGGCCATTGGCGTCTTCGTGGTCGTTCTGATAGGCGCCCCAGCCGAGTTCCAGCATGTAGTCGCAGATCTCGGCGATGACGTCGTAGCGGCGCATCACTGCCTGCTGGTCGTAGCAGGGCTTTTCCGCCGTGTCGTATTCGTCGGAAATCTTCGCGCCGTCGGCGGTTATCAGGAAGAATTCGGCTTCGACGCCGGTCTTGACCCGCTTGCCTTCGGCTTCAGCCTGCTTGACCAGCTTCTTCAGCACGTTGCGCGGCGCCTGGGCGACGATCTCGCCATCCATCATCAAATCGGCGGCGACCCAGGCAACCTCTTTCTTCCATGGGAGCTGGATGACAGAGGATGGGTCCGGCACGGCAAAGAGGTCCGGATGGGCGGGCGTCATGTCGAGCCAGGTGGCGAAGCCGGCAAAGCCGGCGCCATCTTCCTGCATCCCGGCAATCGCCTGGGCCGGCACCAATTTGGCACGCTGGCCGGAAAAAAGATCGGTGTAGCTGATCATGAAATATTTGATGCCTTTGTCTTTGGCAAAAGCAGCAAGATCCAGTGTCATTCTCGTTCCCCTTTGGATTTCTTCGAGACACTTCGATATATGCAAGTAGCCGCCGGGCTCTTCGGCCCGATCGGATAGGTCAGATAATTAGTAGCCTCCCTTGCCCGGATACCAATTGGTGCCGGCGAGCGGGATCTGCGCCATGGCGGCAGCTTCCATCGTCAGCGCACACAGATCCTCCGGTTCCAGGTTGTGCAGGTGATTCTTGCCACAAGCGCGGGCGATCGTCTGCGCTTCCAGCGTCATGACCTTGAGATAATTGGCAAGGCGTCGGCCAGCGGCAATGGGATCGAGCCGGCTTGCGAGCTCCGGGTCCTGCGTCGTGATCCCGGCCGGGTCCTTGCCCTCATGCCAATCGTCATAGGCGCCGGCCGTCGTGCCGAGTTTCTGATACTCTTCCTCCCACTTGGGATCGTTGTCACCGATCGCAACCAGCGCCGCCGTGCCGATGGCAACCGCATCCGCGCCGAGTGCCAGAGCCTTGGCCACATCCGCGCCGGAGCGAATGCCGCCGGAGATGACCAACTGCACCTTGCGGTGCATGCCAAGATCCTGCAGCGCCTGGACGGCGGGACGAATGCATGCAAGCGTCGGCATGCCGACATTTTCGATGAAAACGTCCTGGGTTGCAGCCGTGCCGCCCTGCATGCCGTCGAGGACGACAACGTCGGCACCGGCCTTGACCGCGAGCGCCGTGTCGTAATAGGGGCGAGCGCCGCCGACCTTCACATAGATCGGCTTTTCCCAATCGGTGATTTCGCGCAATTCCATGATCTTGATTTCGAGATCGTCCGGACCGGTCCAGTCCGGATGACGGCAGGCCGAGCGCTGGTCGATGCCTTTCGGCAGATTGCGCATATGGGCGACGCGATCGGAGATCTTCTGGCCGAGCAGCATGCCGCCGCCGCCGGGCTTTGCGCCCTGCCCGACGACCACCTCGATCGCATCGGCGCGGCGCAGATCCCTAGGGTTCATGCCATAGCGCGAGGGAAGATACTGATAGACCAGCGTCTGCGAATGGCCGCGTTCCTCGTCGGTCATGCCACCGTCGCCGGTCGTCGTCGACGTTCCTGCCAGCGTCGCGCCACGCCCGAGCGCTTCCTTGGCATTGCCCGACAAGGCGCCGAAGCTCATGCCGGCAATGGTGATCGGGGTTTTGAGCGTGATCGGCTTCTTGGCAAAGCGGCTGCCGAGGACGACCGTCGTATCGCACTTCTCGCGATAGCCTTCGAGCGGATAGCGGGAGATCGACGCGCCGAGGAACAGCAGGTCGTCGAAATGCGGCACCTTGCGCTTCGTGCCCGCGCCGCGAATGTCATAAATGCCGGTCGCCGCCGCACGGCGGATTTCGGCCAGCGTATGATCGTCGAAGGTGGCGGACTTGCGCGGCGGCGTATGCGGATTGTGGTAGCTCATGAGGTCCCCTTCGCCTTAGTACGCATCGGCATTGTCGATGTTGAAATTATAAAGCTTGCGCGCCGATCCATAGCGCTTGAATTCTTCCGGCCTGACGCCGCGCACGCCTGCCTTGTCGAGAAGCTCGGAGAGCTTCTCGATATGCTCCGGTCGCATCTCTTTTTCGATGCAATCGGAGCCCAGGCTTTTGACCGAACCGCGAACGAAGAGTTTGGCCTCATAAAGACTGTCGCCCAGCGCATCGCCAGCATCGCCAAGCACGACCAGATGGCCGGACTGCCCCATGAAGGCGGACATATGGCCGATATTGCCGTAGACGACGATGTCGATGCCCTTCATCGAAATGCCGCAGCGTGAGGCGGCATTGCCCTTGATGACGAGCATGCCGCCCTGGCCGGTCGCTCCGGCATACTGGCTGGCATCGCCTTCGATGACGACGGTGCCGGACATCATGTTTTCCGCAACGCCCGGGCCGGCGGAGCCATGCACGGTGACATTGCCGCCGTCGTTCATGCCGGCGCAGTAATAGCCGACGGAGCCTTTGATATCGACGGTGACCCGCGCGTCGATGCCGGCTGCCACCGCATGATGACCACGCGGGTTGACGACTTCGAAGGCCGTGTCGTTGGCGCCTGCCGCAAGGCCATGGAGTGCGCTGTTGAGTTCACGTAGCGGTGTAACGGATAGGTCGAAAACTGGCATGAAAGAACTCTCTCGATTGCGACAAACCTGATCAGGCGGCCTTTTCGTGGTCCCAGAAATAGACGGTTGCCGGCTCGGGCTCCCAGATGCGGGCGTTCTCGATGCCCGGGAGATTGACCAGCGCGCGATATTCCGAGCCGAAGGCGACATATTGATCGGTTTCCGCCATGACCGCCGGCTTGCAGGCGATGGGATCGCGAACGACGCCGAAACCGGACTTGGTGCCGACGACGAAAGTGAAGAAGCCGTCGAGATCGTCGACCGCGCTTTCGAGTGCCGCCCCGAGATCCTTGCCTTTTGCCATCTCGGCCGTGAGATAGGCGGCCGCCACTTCGGTATCGTTTTCCGTCTCGAAGGCCATGCCCTGGCGCTTCAATTCGCGCCGCAGGTTGTTGTGGTTCGACAGCGATCCGTTATGGACCAGGCACTGGTCCGAGCCGGTGGAGAACGGATGCGCTCCGAGCGTGGTCACGGCCGATTCCGTCGCCATGCGGGTATGGCCGATGCCGTGCGTGCCGGACATGGCGCTGACGCCAAAGCGCGAGACCACATCCTTCGGCAAGCCGACTTCCTTGTAGATCTCGACGGTATCACCGCTGCTCATGACACGGATATTCGGACGCAATGCCGTCAGGGCCGCCCTGCCCTCATCAAGCTTGTCCTTGGGAAGAGTGATGACGGCATGTGTGCTCTTGACGACCACGGTCAACGGAACGTCGAGCGCCCGTCTGAGCTCATATTCCAGCCCGTCGAAATCCTTTGCCGGATCGGCCGACTGAACGGTTATCTTCGCCGTGTTGCCATTATCGCTGCCGTAGATCGCAATGCCCGCGCTATCAGGTCCGCGATCGGTCATCGTGATCAGCATGGAAGACAAGAGCGCGCCGAGCTTCGGCTCCAGCGCCTTATCCTTCAAGAAGAGACCGACAATTCCGCACATGCCCAAACCCTCCGTTTTCGCATCTGCAAAAATGGCTATCAGGTCCGATGCGGGTTTTCAACTCAAAAGAATATTTTTTTCTTTTAAGGCAAGTCAGTCGGTCTTGCCGCGTTGCGGATAACTGATGATCGACAGATATTTCGCCGGTAATTTCACCAGCACTTCCGGTCCATGCGGCGCATCCGCATCGAAGAAGAGGCTGTCGCCGGGCTGCATGGGGTAGAGCTGATCGCCATGGCGGTACATCACCTCGCCTTCGAGCATATAAAGGAACTCCATGCCCTCATGCTGGAATGTCGGGAAGACGTCTGAATCCACCGTCAAGGTGATGAGATAGGGTTCGACGATGACACCGCTCGAATTATTGTCGATATGGCCGAGGAGGTTATACTGATGGCCGGCACGCGTGCCGCGGCGCTCCAGTTCGACACCCTGGCCGGCCTTGACGAAAACAGCATTGCGCGGCTCTTCGTAGCGACGAAAAAAGGCCGTCAGCGGCACGCCGAGCGCGCGCGAAAGCGACTGCAGCGTCGTCAGCGACGGCGAGATATTGCCGTTCTCGATCTTCGACAGCATTCCGAGCGAGATGCCGGTCGCGGCCGCCAGATCCGTCACTGTGATGCCGAGCTTCTTGCGATAGGCGCGAACCTCGTGGCCGATCGCCATTTCGAGATTGTTTTCCTTCGGTTCGCGAACCGCATGCGGATTCTGCAAAAAAGCCGACCGCCCTGCGTGGGATTGCTCGTCGGCCGATGTTTTGTCTGCCTTGGTTTTCATTCTATATCCTTTTTTGCCGGCCGGGCTTGCTGAGAAGGACTCTATCCTCCCAGTGAAATTTTCTCAACTGCGACGAAAATCAGGCGCGACGGGTGTCGCCGGGTGCGATGCCATAAAGAGAGCGGTACGCCCTGGAGAAATGCGCGCCGCTGGAAAAGCCGGTGGCGATGGCGATTTCGGAAATTGAAAGCGGGCTCTGCTCCAGGAGCCGCCGGGCATGTTGTAGCCGTATCAGCCGATATTGCTCCAGGAATGTCGCGCCGAGATGCGCGGCGAACAGCCGGTCGAGATGACGCGGCGTGACGCCGGCAATCCGCGCCATGGCGGCACGGTCGAGCGGCATCTCGATCGTCTCTTCCATTTTTTCGAGCACGCTCAGCAAACCCGGGTGGTGAACGCCATAACGCTCGGCGAGCGAACCGCGCTGCGGTGCCGTCGGCTCGCCGACTTCGGTGTGCAGATACCAGTCGCTGACGCGCCGGGCAAAATCGCCGCCCATGCGCTCTGATATCAAGACATGCATCATGTCGAGCGGCGCAACGCCGCCGCCGCAAGTAATTCGATTGCCGTCGATGACGAAACGTGCCTGGCGCGGCGAAAGCGCCGGAAAGGCTTCCAGCAAGGCCGGCGCATGCTCCCAATGAATGGTGAAATCGCGCTCGGAAAGAAGACCGGCGGCGGCAAGCAGATAGGGACCGCCGGAAATCCCGCCGATGCGGACGCCCTCGCGCGCCAGTTGGCGAAGGCAGGCGAGAACGGTGGGATAGTGCCAGTCCCGCGGCGATCCGCCGGCGCAGACAAAGACCGTGCCGAGGCCAGACCCGCGACCCGGAAGAGGCTCGCTCGGCACTGGCACGCCGCCCGATGATACCGCCGGAGTGCCGTCCGGCGAGAACGTCGACAATCGATAGATTTCACGCCCGGCCAGAAGATTGGCGGCGCGCAGCGGCTCGCTCACCGAAGCGTAGGACATCAGCGCAAATCCAGGGATCAATATGAAGCCGATGGTCTGGGTATTTCTTGCATCGATTGGGGCCATGTCCCCTTTCTATCGAAATAGGTCCTAATTGGGCAAGTCGACAATTTTCACTCTGTCATCATGGGTGCAATTCAAAGCGGATCGAACCATGCGCTATTCGGCTTTCTCTGTTTTCCTCAATGGGCTTCGCGGCAACACCGGCTGGGCGCCCGCCTGGCGTCAGCCGCAACCGAAACCGCATTATGACGTCATTATCGTCGGTGGCGGCGGCCATGGGCTGGCGACCGCCTATTATCTTGCCAAGACCTTCGGCATCACCAACGTTGCGGTGCTGGAAAAGGGCTATCTTGGTTCAGGCAATATCGGCCGCAATACGACGATCATCCGCTCGAACTACCTGTTGCCCGGCAACAACCCATTCTACGAGCTCTCGATGAAGCTTTGGGAAGGGCTGGAGCAGGATTTCAATTTCAACGCCATGGTCTCGCAGCGCGGCGTGCTCAATCTCTTCCATTCGGATGCGCAGCGCGATGCCTATATGCGGCGCGGCAATGCCATGCGCCTGCACGGCGTCGATGCCGAATTGCTTGATCGCGAGGCTGTTCGCAAGAAGCTGCCTTTTCTCGATTTTGAAAACGCCCGCTTCCCGATCATGGGCGGCCTATTGCAGCAGCGCGGCGGCACGGTTCGCCACGACGCCGTTGCATGGGGTTATGCGCGCGGCGCCGACAGCCGTGGCGTGGACATCATTACCGGCTGCGAAGTGACCGGCATCCGCACCGACAATGGCCATGTCCTGGGCGTCGAGACCACCAAGGGCTTCATCGGTTGCGGCAAGCTGGCGCTTGCGGCCGCAGGCAATTCCACCGTTGTCGCCGACATGGCGGGCCTGCGCCTGCCGATCGAAAGCCATGTGCTGCAGGCCTTCGTCTCGGAAGGATTGAAGCCGTTCATCGATTGCGTCGTCACCTTCGGCGCCGGGCATTTCTATGTCTCGCAATCCGACAAGGGCGGCCTCGTCTTCGGCGGCGATATTGACGGCTACAATTCCTATGCCCAGCGCGGCAATCTTGCGACCGTCGAGCATGTTGCGGAAGCGGGCGTGGCGATGATCCCGGCGCTGACGCGTGTGCGCTACCTGCGCAGCTGGGGCGGCGTCATGGATATGAGCATGGATGGTTCTCCGATCATCGACCGGACCCATATCGACAATCTCTATCTCAACGCCGGCTGGTGCTACGGCGGCTTCAAGGCGACACCGGCGTCGGGCTACTGCTACGCCCATCTGATCGCCCGCAACGAGCCGCATGAGACGGCAAGGCAATTGCGGCTCGACCGGTTCCAACGCGGCTACCAGATCGATGAAAAAGGCGTCGGCGCGCAGCCGAACCTGCATTGAGGACATGACGACATGGCAAGCCTGATTTCCTGCCCTCATTGCGGCACCCGCCCAAAGGAAGAATTCACCGTCAAGGGCGATGCAAGTATCAGCCGCCCTACCGCGGATGCCGGTGAGGAAGACTGGTATGATTACGTTTATCTGCGTGGCAATCCGAAAGGGCTGCACAAGGAATATTGGCACCATTCCTCCGGCTGCCGCCGCTGGCTGATCGTCGAGCGCGATACGGTTACGCATAAGGTCCATGGCGTCAGCGATGCGGCGCTTGCCAAGCTCGGAGGTGGAGCGTGAGCAGCTATCGCCTCTCCTCCGGTGGCCGGGTCGACCGCTCGCGGACCATCGGCTTCAGCTTCGACGGCCAAGACTCGACCGGTCATCCCGGCGATACGCTCGCCTCCGCCCTGCTTGCCAACGGCATCCAGCTTGTCGGGCGCAGCTTCAAATATCACCGCCCGCGCGGCATCCTGACGGCCGGTGCTGCCGAACCCAATGCGCTGGTCACGACTGGGACCGGTGGCCGAACGGAAGCCAACAGCCGCGCCACGATGATCGAGCTCCATGACGGGCTGGTCGCGCGCAGTCAGAACCGCTGGCCCTCGCTCGCCTTCGACGTCGGCGCCCTCAACGGGCTGCTCTCGCCTTTCTTAAGTGCCGGTTTCTACTATAAGACCTTCATGTGGCCCGCCGCTTTCTGGGAGAAGGTCTACGAGCCGTTGATCCACAAGGCTGCGGGCCTCGGAAAAGCATCCTACGAGATCGATCCCGATTCCTACGAGAAATGCTGGGCACATTGCGATCTGCTCGTCATTGGCGCTGGACCTGCTGGCCTTGCTGCGGCGCTGACGGCGGGACGTGCCGGAGCGCGCGTTCTCCTCGCGGACGAAGGCTTCGCTCTCGGGGGCAGTTTGCTTGCTGAGCGCAGCTCGTCCCTCAAGGAAATTCTGGACGAACTTAACGGTTTGTCGAACGTGCAATGCCTGCCGCGCACGACTGTTATCGGCTGGTACGACGACAATGTCTTCGGTGCGGTTGAACGCGTCCAGAAGCATGTGGCAGCGCCCGATCCACGCCAGCCGGTCGAACGCCTCTGGCGCATCATCGCCAAGCAGGCGATCCTTGCGACCGGCGCCGAGGAGCGGCCGCTCGTTTTCGGCGGCAACGACATTCCAGGCGTCATGATGGCAAGCGCCATGCGCAGCTATCTGAACCGGCAAGCCGTCGCTCCCGGCAAGCGCACCGTAGTCTTCACGACCAACAATTCCGGCTACCGGACCGCTGCCGACCTCGAGGCTGCAGGCGTCGAGGTGGCTGCCATCGTCGATACGCGTGCCAATAGCGAACACTGGAGCGGCAAGGCACAGGTCCTGACCGGCGCATGCATTGTCGATGCGCTTGGCGGAAAGCAGCTGCGTCGAGTCAGCATTGCGAGCGCGTCGGGCATGCAGCATGTCGACGCCGATGCTCTGGCCTTGTCAGGCGGCTGGAGCCCGATCATTCACCTTGCCTGCCATCGCGGCGCCAAGCCGATCTGGTCCGACAAGCATGCCGCCTTCTTAGGCCCGGAAAGGCAGGAGGGATTGTCGATCGCAGGTGCTGCTACAGGTCTTGCCTCCACCGAGGCCTGCCTTGGCGATGGCGCGCGTAAGGCGGCGGAGGCGCTGGAGGGGGTAGGCTTTGCCAGGGTCGAGCCGGCTTTCGCACCGGCGGAAGGCACGCAGCCGACGGCGTCCCCCCTCTGGTTCGTTAAAGGTGGCAAGGGCAAAGCCTTCGTCGACTATCAGAACGACGTGCACCTCAAGGATCTCGGCCTTGCCGTGCGCGAGGGCTACGGCGATGTCGAACTTGCCAAGCGCTATACGACCAACGGCATGGCGACGGACCAGGGCAAGCTCTCCAATATCAACGCCATTGGAATCCTTGCCGAGGCCCGTGGCGCCTCGCCGGCCGAAGTGGGAACCACGACGTTCCGGCCCTTCTACACGCCCGTCTCGTTCGGCGCGCTGACGGGTACCTCGCGGGCTAAGCATTTCCAGCCCGCGCGCAAATCACCTTTGCACGAGTGGGCGAAAAAGAATGGCGCGATCTTCGTGGAGACCGGCCTCTGGTATCGGTCCTCCTGGTTTCCGCTCGAGGGCGAGAAGACGTGGCGCGAAAGTGTGGATCGCGAAGTCTTGAACATCCGAAAGAATGCCGGCATCTGCGATGTCTCGACGCTCGGCAAGATCGAGATCTTCGGCAAGGATGCCGCGACCTTCCTCGACCGGATCTATTGCAACGGTTTCGCCAAGCTGCCCGTCGGCAAGGCGCGCTACGGCATCATGCTGCGCGAAGATGGCATGATCTATGACGACGGCACCACCAGCCGACTGAGCGATGAGCATTTCTTCATGACCACGACGACGGCGCTCGCTGCCGGCGTGCTGACGCATCTGGAATTCTGTGCCCAGACGCTATGGCCCGAACTGGAGGTCTATTTTGCCTCCTCGACCGACCAATGGGCGCAGATGGCGGTCGCCGGCCCGAAATCACGTGCAATCCTCTCCGAGATCGTCGACGAGGACATATCCGACGCGGCCTTCCCGTTCATGAGCGCACGCACGATTTCACTGTTCGGCGGCAAGCTCGAAGGCCGGCTCTTTCGCATATCCTTTTCCGGCGAGCTCGCCTATGAGCTTGGCGTGCCCGCCGCCTATGGCGAGTTCGTCGCCGATGCCATCATGCAGGCGGGTCAGAAGCATGAGATCTGCGCCTATGGTGCCGAAGCGCTCGGCGTCCTGCGCATCGAAAAGGGCCACGTTACCCATGCCGAGATCAATGGCACGGTGACAACAGGCGATCTCGGCTTTGCCCGGATGGTTTCGACGACGAAGCCCGATTTCATCGGCAAGGCGATGCTCGCCCGCGAGGGGCTTCAAGCCGCCGATCGTCCGCGCCTCGTTGGCATCAAGCCGCTGGATCCGGCCACAAGTTTCCGCACCGGCGCCCATATCCTGGCGCAGGGCGCGGCGGCGACGCTCGAAAACGACCAGGGCTATGTCACGTCAAGCGCCTTTTCGCCGAACCTCGGCCATACGATCGGGCTGGCCCTGGTCAAGAACGGACCGGAGCGCATCGGCGAGAAGATCATTGTCTGGAATGGCCTCAGAAACGAGTACACGGATGCGGTGATCTGCAGCCCCGTCTTCATCGACCCTCAGAACGAGAAGCTCCATGCCTGATTTGCCCATATATAGACCGGCCCTTGCCGGCAAGGCCGCTTTGGGTGGCGAGACTATCCGGCTGGAAGCCCTGCCCGAGGGGCATCTCCTGCATGTGATGGGCGCGGCCACGACAGAGGAGATCAAGGCGCATCTTCTTGGCACCGGCCTCAAGGCAAGCTCCGTGCGTCCGGCCGGATACCGGCAATGGTTCGTCGCCGGCAATGATCGGCTCTCCGCTATGCACCTGCGGGCGTTGACCGAGGCGCTTGCGGGCCGCGCCTTCATCTCCGACCAGAGCCACGGCCGTATCCGTATCCGCGTCTCGGGCCTCAATGCCGCTCAAGTGCTCAACAAAGGCACCGCCGTCGATCTGCATCCATCAGCCTTCCCCGAAGGAAGCACGGCGATGACGCTCTTTGGTCATATCTCGATGCAGCTCACGCGCACCGGCGCGGATGATTTCGAGCTGACGGTGCTGCGCAGCTTTGCGGAATCGCTCCACGAGGAGCTCGAGGCACTGGCTGTTGCCCATGGCGCTGAGCATCTCGCATCCTGAATGGCCTCGCCCGCCGACGGCAGTGATTCGCTTCAGCCATGCCGCCGCACCAATGCCGAAAGCGTTGTTTGTTCAGTCATATCTCGCAGTTTGCTACCAAAAGTGTGAGTAACCGCATCGGGCAACTGTTGCGATGTAATGAAGAAAATATAACAAAATCAGATAGATAAATGTTTTCAGCCTGATATGATTTCGTCATACGCTGATCAGTCATTACGCCTTAATCTCTGGACGGTCTGACAGAATCGTGTTCTATCTTTTGTCGGGCATAGGTCGGCAAACCGGCATTAGGCCGCCAAGAGGGACAAATGGCGATAGCAGAGCGCACGGAGACGATAGCTCCTTCCAAGGAAGATGCAGGCGGCAAAATTGCCCGCCATGCAAATCTGCTGTCTGGCCAGCTACAGCAGCTCAGAACTCGGATGTATCCGCCGAAGTCCGAAAAAATACTCCGGCAGTTCCTGACCAACGAAGTGTCCAAGCTGACATCGATCCCGGATTCGACCCTGAAACTGATGTCGAGCGAAGGACGAGGCCCTGCGCCCAGCCGGTTGGAAAACAATCACCGGGTCTACACGCTCGCACAGATCAATGAATTGCGCGAGCTGTTTGCGAAGCAGAAGCCGTCGGATGCCCTGCGCTTCCTGCCGCGCCGCCGTCCGGGCGAACATCTTCAGGTGCTGGCGATCGCCAATTTCAAGGGCGGAAGCGCCAAGACGACCACCTCCGTTCATCTTGCCCACTACCTCGCACTTCACGGCTATCGAGTGCTTGCGCTCGACCTCGATCCCCAGGCGTCGCTTTCGGCCATGTTCGGAGCGCAGCCTGAAGTTGATGTTGGGGCAAACGAGACCATCTATGCGGCCTTGAGATATGACCAGGCCGAGAGACGCCCGATCCGCGAGATCATCCGCAAGACCTATTTCGACGGCATCGACCTCATTCCGGGCAATCTGGAGGTCATGGAATATGAACATGAGACCCCTCGTGTTCTGGCCCAGAAATCGGGTTCCGGCGCCATCTTTTTCGAGCGGCTCAAGCTTGCGCTTGCCGAGGTCGAAGCAGATTACGATATCGTTATCCTGGATACGCCTCCCTCGCTCGGCTTCCTGACGCTGAGCGCGATCTACGCGGCGACAAGCATGATCATCACGGTGCATCCCGCCATGCTCGACGTGGCATCGATGAGCCAATTCCTCCTGATGATGGGCGATCTGATCAGCGTGCTCAATGAAAGCGGCGCCCAGCTCGACCAGGATTTCATTCGCTATCTGGTCACGCGCCACGATCCGAACGATGCGCCGCAGTCACAGGTGGTTGCAATGCTGCGCCATCTGTTCGGCTCCGACGTCCTGTTGCCGACGGCGATCGAAAGCACCGCCGTCGAAGCTGCCGGTCTCGCCAAGCGCTCCGTCTACGAACTCGAAATGGGCCAGATCGGCCGCGATACGCAGAAGCGCGCGCGCGAGGCCGTCGATGCGGTCAACGAGGCGATCGTTCAACTCATCAACACAAGTTGGGGGCGTGGATGAGCAAAGGCTCGAGGAAATCCATCGTTGCAAGTTTCGGCCTTCTTTCCGCCGAACTGGAAAGCAGCGAGACTGCTGCTGAACAGCCTTCGCATCTCCCTGCCCCTGCGGCGCAGCCGGGTCGTGTCGGCGCAGGCGTCATCGGCGCCGCACACCGCGCGATTGGCGACATTCGCGCGGAACGTGACCGGCTGCGCGCCATCGTCGAATCCGGCGAAGGCTGGGTTCAGGATCTGGATCCTCAAATCATCGATCCATCCCCCTATCCGGATCGTCTTCCAGACGACCATCCGCATGATTTCGAGAGATTCAAGCGCTCGATCGAGGAGGAAGGCCAGAAGATTCCGATCCAGGTCCGGCGGCATCCCTCCTCGGCCGATCGATATCAGGTGGTCTATGGTCATCGCAGATGGCGGGCTGCTCTCGAGCTTGGCCGTAGTGTCCGTGCAATAGAAGTCGAGATTTCGGATCTCGATCTCGTTCTCGCGCAGGGCATTGAGAATGCCAGCAGGCAGGATCTGACGTGGATCGAGCGCGCCTTGTTCGCCTCGCGCATGGACGATGCCGGCATCAAGGCGCGGCACATCTATGCGGCGCTGTCGATCGAGGACGCGGAGCTTGCGCGGATGCGCAGCGTCTATCGAGCGGTCCCCGCCGATGTGATCGAAGCGATCGGCAGGGCGCCGAAGATCGGACGTCCTCGTTGGCTGGAACTGGCTAAGACAGTCTCTGAACGGCAGGATGCATTGCAGGCGGTGCGTGCCGCCCTGTCCAATGCAAGTGAGGCAAAGGATACCTCGGACGAAAGATTCCAGCTGGCATTGAATGCGATCAAGCCCCGCTCCGGTTCGCGCAATATCCAGGTGCCGATTTCCGATGCGTCGGGAACGAAGCTGGGAGCGTGCGTGATATTGCCTCGCGAGATGCGGATCTCCGGCGAGGGTAAGCTGGGAATAGAATTCATAAAATTTGTCGAGGAGGAGCTGCCCGACCTGGTCGAGCGCTTCGCCCGCCGGAAAAGAGCCTAACCCCTGACAGGTGTCAGGGTTTTTCAGATCGGAAAGGAAGCCTAGCAAAAGAAAAAAGGCCCCCAAACGTTGCCGTCGTGGAAGCCTTCTCTTCAATGTAGCAACTGAAGAATCGCATTTCCACGAATCACAGTCAAGAGTTTTTGGCATCGTTTTTGGTGAGCGGATTTCTTTTGCCTTGCGAAGGTGAGGGAAATGCAGAATGGAAGTGTAACGACGCCCTTTGGGCGGCGGCCGATGTCGCTTGCCTTGGTTCGGCGGCAGGTCGCCACGGCCGAGATCGCGCCTGGCAAGACGGCCGACAAATGGAAGGTCTTTCGGGATGCATCCGAGGCCAGGGAATTGCTGGGATTACAGGATCGCAGCCTGGCGGTGCTCGATGCATTGCTGAGCTTTTATCCCGATAACGAGCTCCGCCAGGACGCGCAGCTTATCGTCTTTCCCTCCAACGCCCAGCTGACCTTGCGCGCCCATGGTATCGCCGGGGCTACGCTTCGCAGGCATCTGGCCCTCCTCGTCGAGGCCGGGCTGATTGTTCGGAAGGACAGCGCCAATGGCAAACGCTATGCGAGGAAAGACAGAGCGGGCGAGATCGAAAACGCTTTCGGCTTCGATATTTCGCCGCTTCTGCTGCGAGCGGAGGAACTTGCAGTCATGGCGCAGAAGGTGGCAGCAGATCGCCTTGCATTCCGACGTGCCAAGGAAAGCCTGACAATCTGCCGGCGTGATGTGCGAAAGCTCATTACGGCCGCGGTCGAAGAAGGTGCTGCGGGCAATTGGGCAATGATCGAAGAGATCTACATCGGCCTTGTCAGGCGCATTCCGCGCTCTCCTACGATGTCAGAGGTCGTCGGCATCCTGGAAGAGATGGAACTTCTGCGAAACGAGATCGTCAACCGTCTGGAAAATCAGCAGAAAATCGCAAATAACAGCACCAATGCTGCTCAAAATGAGCGCCATATACAGAATTCAAACCCCGAATCCATCAATGATCTTGAACCAAGCTCTCGAAAAGAGCTGGGAGCGACGCCTGAGAGGAAAAACGAGCAGCGGAGCGAGACGATGCGAACGTTCCCGTTGGGTTTGGTGCTGAAAGCTTGCCCGGAGATTATTGCTTACGGGCCAAATGGGGCCATTAGCAATTGGCGGGAGCTGATGGCTGCCGCCGTCGTGGTTCGATCGATGCTAGGCGTCAGCCCTTCGGCCTATCAGGATGCCTGCGAGGCGATGGGACCGGAGAATGCCGCCACGACAGTCGCCTGCATTCTTGAACGATCGGGGCACATCAACTCCGCCGGCGCCTACCTGCGGGATCTCACGATGAAGGCGAAGCGCGGCGAGTTTTCCGTTGGCCCGGCAATCATGGCTTTGCTCCGGGCAAACGGCCATGGCGACCATGTGACGGGAAAAGCCTCATGA